>DATHEQ010000031.1:0-22038 GCA_035318505.1 Polyangiaceae bacterium
AAGGGCGCCTCGGGGGGCGCGGGCGGCGCGGCTGGCAAGGGCAGTTTCATGGACGGCGGCGGCATCATCACGACCGGTGGTGCCGGTGGCGGCGATGGTGGCAGCGGCAATGGTGGCACCGGCTTCGACCCTGACGCCAAGATCTGTGGCGGCATCGAGGTGGCGGTCGAGGTGATCCCGCTCAGCACGCTCATTCTGTTCGACCAGTCCAGCTCGATGACGGAGTTTCTCGACGGCATGGGGCCTCCCACGCGGTGGGAAGCGATGACGAACGCGCTCATCGAATACTTCAAGACGCCGGAGGCGCAGTCCATCGGAATTGGGCTCGCCTATTTCGGCCAGTTCGATACCCGTCCCGACGCCGGTGAGCTCGGTGGGACGAGCTGCCACGTCGAAGATTATACGACGCCGGAAGTGGAGATCGCGCCGGTGGGCGACCCTGGGCAAATGCAAAAGCTCATCGACTCCATCGGCAAGCACGGACCTGTCGCATTGACGCCCACCGGGCCGGCGCTCCAGGGCGCGCACACCTATGCCAAGGCCTACGCCATGTCTCATCTCGGTCGCAAGACGATGGTCATGCTCGCGACGGATGGCATCGCGACGCTTTGCGCACCGCAACAGAGCTACGACATCGCGAGCGCGATTGCCGGCCCGGCTCTCAATGGCATGCCGTCGATTCGCACCCTGGTGGTCGCCGCGGCCAACGGCCTCAGCGCCCTAGGTGCCATCTCGATGGCAGGTGGAACGGGCCAGCCCGTCGTGGTCACCGACCCTACGACGACCTCGAGTCTCATCAAGACTCAATTTCAGCAGCTCAGCCGGACGAACTTCGCCTGCAGCTACCGCATTCCCGCGGGCGGTGAAGGTGGACGAACCGACCCGGGTCTCGTCAACGTCCACATCAGGACCGGTGGGGGTATGGACAAGATACTCCCGCTTTATTCGAGCTCCACCCGCTGCGCCACGGGAGACGGCTGGTATTACGACAATCCAGCTCGACCCGAAAACATCCTCCTTTGCCCGGCGACATGCGCGAACCTCTTCAACGGCGAGCTTCGGATCGTCGTCGGGTGCGCCGCGCCGCCGCCGATGTGATCGGCGGCTTGTACCGGGTCGCGGCGCGAAGGTAAGCTTGGCGCCATGGGGCAACTTTCGATCTGGTCGTACCCGACTCGCATTTTGTTCGGCGCGGGCGCCGCGGCAGAGACGGGCAACGAGGTCAAACGTCTCGGCGCGGCGCGCGCGTTGATCGTCACCGATAAAGGTGTGATCAAGGCGGGCTTGGTGGCGCCGGTAGAGCAAGCGCTGGCGAGCGCCGGCATCGCGATGACGGTGTTCACGGACGTCGATCCCAATCCCGTCGAGAAAAACGTGCACGAAGGGGTGCTCGCGTACCGGGAAGCGAAAGCCGACGTCATCGTCGCGGTCGGCGGAGGCTCGCCGCTCGACGTCGGCAAGATCATCCGCTTGAAATCACGTCCGGGCGTGCACGAGCGTCCGCTCGTCGACTACGACGACGCCACTGGCGGCGATGCGTACATCACCGCCAACCTTCCTCCCATGCTCGCTTTGCCGACCACGGCGGGAACCGGCAGCGAAGTGGGGCGTAGCGGCGTCGTGACGCTCGATGCCAACCGTCGCAAGACCGTCATTTTTTCTCCGTATTTGATGGTCAATGCCGCCATTCTCGATCCCGAGCTGACCACCAGCATGCCGGCGCGCACGACGGCGGCGACGGGGTTCGACGCACTGACGCACTGCCTCGAAGCTTTCGTCTCCATCGGCGACCATCCGATGGCCGACGCCATCGCGCTCGGCGGGCTCCGGCTGGTGGCCGAGTTTCTCCCGACCGCCGTCAAAAATCCGACCGATCTCGCCGCACGCGGGGCGATGTTGAAAGCGGCCATGATGGGGGCGGTCGCCTTTCAAAAAGGGCTCGGGGCGTGTCATTCACTCGCTCATCCGCTTTCGAATCTTTGCGGACTGCATCACGGGCTCGCCAACGCTCTCTGCCTGCCCGCGGTCATCGACTTCAATGCCGCCGTTGCCGAGGCCAAGCTCGCCGAGGTCGCGCGCGCGCTCGGAGCCGAACCTTCCTCGCGGGCCCTGGCGGAAAAGTTGCGCGAGCTGCGGCGCTCGATCGGCTTGCCGGAATCACTCGGCACCGCGGGAGTGAAATCGGAACAGCTCGAGCCGCTCGCGGACGGCGCCATTGCCGACGCTTGCCACCGCTCCAATCCGCGCCCTTGCACGCGGGGCGACCTGCTTTCGCTCTACCAAGCATCCCTGTGATCCGTTTGCCAGGGTCACGGCCGAGCCGGTGTGACCGCGCGGCCAGGGGGGCCCGTCGGTAGAGCCCGCGTGCGAAGGCTATCCGTCCGGCACGCCTCTCGCATCAGGTACGGGAGACACGCGGCGTGCAGCATTGCTGCACGCTCCCGCCCCGAGATCGCAGTGCGCAGAGCCATCTGTCCCCAGACCCGTGACACCGACGTTGCCGAGCGCGCCAGCGGTCTTACCGCCCGCGCGCATCGGCTCCGTCGCAAAGGCGAGTTTCGCCGCGCGTCGGTAGCGCTCCGCGAGGCGTGTGCGCTCGACGAGCAGCACGCGCCGCGCTGGCTCTGGCTGGGTGACACGCTCGCACGCCTGGGCAGACGAGACGAAGCGGAGCTTGCCATGAAGCAAGCTCTTTATCTCCGTGTGATGAGCGCCGAAAACGCGAAAGCCAACGTGATCCGCCGTCTGCTTCTGCAGCTCGGCCGCGTGCGATAGAGCGCGTCGGGCCCACCGTGCCTCGGGCACGACGCTGGGCACGGTCGTGGTACAACGCGAGGCGTTGACGCTGCAGGCGAAACTTTCGCTGTTTCTCTCGGTGCTCCTGGTGCTTTCCATCGGCGTTACCGGGGGCGTTCTCATTTATCAATCGGCGGTCAACGCGCGCGAACGCCTGACGCGCGAGCATCAGCTGCTCGCGGAAAATCGCGCCTTCGCGCTGCGCGACAATCTCGAGATCCTCGAAAGTGAGCTCGAGCGGCTCGCGCTCTTGCCGCAAGTCGACTTCAGCGATCAGAATCCCGCCCCCGAGCTGAAGCTCTTGGCGGACACGCATCACCACTCGGTGCTCTACAACACGGCCGTTTTGCTGGTGTCGGCCGAAGGTGACTGTATCGGATCGGCGCCCGATCGACCGGAGTTCAAGAATTGCCACTTCGGCGAGCAACCGTGGTTTCGCACGCTCGAGGATCGTCGCCCCGACGCGAGCCCGGACGTGCTTTTTCGCCTTGCCGAAGACCCGAGCGCGGGCCGCACGCTGAACATTGCCCAGCCCATTTGGCGGCGCAAACGCTTCGTCGGGGCGCTCGTCGGCGTCATCGCGCTCGAACAAGCGAACATCGTCATTCCCGGGCTTCGCGACGACCTGCCGCCCAGCACCGAGGCGCTCCTCGTCGACAAGCTGGGTCACGTCATCTTCCCAACCGATCGGGTCGCCGTAGCGCCCGATTCCGAGTGGGCCACCGTGGTGCGCGCCGCTCAGCATGCCGAATCGGGCACCCTCTCCGGGAGCGCGGGCGGCGACGATTCGCTCTTCGCCTTCGCCACGGTTCAGGCGAGCTCCGACTTCATCGTCATCTTCCGCCGACCCTGGTCGGTGCTGAGCGCGAATCTACGCCAACAGGGGCGCTTCTTGGCCGGCGTGCTCCTGCTCGGCGTCGTGGTGGCCTCGGGGGCCGGGCTGTTTCTCTCCGCCTATCTCACGCGGCCTCTCGAAGTCTTGCGTGCCGGTGCGGCGCGCATCGCCGAAGGGCAGCAAAGACCACCGGGCGACGAGCGCAGGGTCGTGCGCAGCGACGAGCTGGGCGCGTTGGTCGAGGATTTCTTGCGCATGGAGCGCGCCATCGAGGAGCGCGATCAGGAGCTGCGCGGGCTCGCCAACTCGCTCGAACGGCGGGTAGCGGAACGGACCTCGGAGCTCGAAGCGGCGCAAAAGGCGCTCGTCGAGGTAGAGCGCTTCGCCGCCATGGGAAAGGCTTCGGCCGCCATTGCGCACGAGCTCAAGAACGCGCTGAACGGGCTGGGGATGGCCGTCGAGCTCATCGTAGAAAAACCGAGTCACCCGCGCGTAGCGCTCCTTCGTACTCGGGTGCTCTCCGAGATCAACCGCCTGCGCGACGCCGTCGATTCACTCTCCTCGTTTTCACGCTCGCCGCGGATCGACAAGAAGATGGATGATCTGACGGCAGTGTGTCATCGCGCCGTCGAGCTGTTGTCCGATCTCATTGCCGACCGGGCCGCGTCGGTGGTCATCGACATGCCTCCGCGACTCGCGTTTGCGTGTGACGGCCAGAAGATCCAAGGCGTCATGGTGAACCTCGTCAAAAACGCGGTGGAGGCCGGCCAGCACGTGCGCGTGCGCGGTCGCATCGAGGGCGGCGAGGCGATCCTGGAAGTCGCCGATGACGGACCTGGTCTCTCGGATGAGGCGCGTGGCCACCTCTTCGAGCCTTTTTTCACCACCAAACCCAATGGGACCGGGCTCGGCCTGGCGACGTCGTGCCGCTACGTCGAAGCCCACGGGGGCAAGCTCGAAGCAACGAGCGCGACCGATCTCGGGGGCGCACTCCTCCGCGTACGCCTCTCTCCTTGACGTCGGTGGCGGGAAACGAAAAAAGAGTAATGCTGGACCGGATATGAAACCTAGCGTCCTGGTCGTCGACGACGAGAAAACCTTCCGCATCGTCGTCGAGGAGGCGCTCACCGCCGATGGTTTCGAGGTGACGACCGCCTCCAGCGGTGACGCCGGGCTGAAGCTCTGGCAGCGCGATCCCACCGATTTCGTGATCCTCGATCGCAACCTGCCCGATACCGATGGCGTCAAGGTGCTGGAGGACCTGCTCCGTGACGCGCGCGATCGCGGCCTCGACACCCTGGTGGTCATGGCTACCGCGTTCGCGGACGTGAATAGCGCCGTGCAGGCGCTCAAGCTGGGCGCCTTCGACTATTTGGCCAAACCGGTGCGATTGCCGGAGCTCATCGTCACCTTCCGCCGTGCCATCGAGGCCAAGCGGCTGCGCAGCCGCGTGCGAAACCTCGCCGATCGCGAGCGCGCCGCGCAAGGCGACCTGGTGCTCGGCGAATCCACCGCCATCCGCGAGGTGGTGCAGATGGTCGAAAAGGTGGCGCTCTCCGAGGGCACCACCGTTCTCATTCAAGGGGAATCCGGCACCGGCAAAGAATTGGTCGCCAATCTCATCCACCAGAAAACGTCGAGTCGTAGCCTGCAACCGTTCATCGAGATCAACTGCGCGTCGCTCTCCGAGAACCTCTTGGAGAGCGAGCTTTTCGGTCACGAGAAGGGGGCTTTCACCGACGCCAAGTCGCAGAAGCGCGGGCTCTTCGAAGCGGCCGATCAAGGCTCGCTCTTTCTCGACGAGATCGGCGAAATGCGCCCCGGCACGCAGGCCAAGCTCCTGAAGGTGCTGGAGGAGATGACCTTTCGCCGGCTGGGCGGCACCCGCGATCTCAAGGTCGACGTCCGCGTGATCGCGGCCACCAACAAAGATCTCGCCGCCGAGGTCAAGCGCGGCGCGTTCCGGCTCGACCTTTACCACCGACTCGACGTGTTTCACCTGCGGCTTCCGCCGCTGCGCGAGCGACGCGACGACATCATGCCATTGGCGCGAAAATTCCTGGCCATGTTCGGCTCGCGCATGAAAAAGCCCAAGCTCGCCCTCGCGCCGGCTACCGAGCGCACCCTCGCCGCTTACGATTATCCCGGCAACGTGCGCGAGCTGAAAAACCTCATCGAACGCGCCGTGATCCTCTGCACCGGCGAGACGATCGAGCCAGGGAACATCATCCTTTCCGGACCTACCCGCGACGTCGTCGAGTCCCCCGATTTTTTTGCGGTCAAGCTCGACGAGGCGGGGCAGCCGCCCACCCTCGAGCGTCTCGAGGCGCAGTACATCGCCAAGCTCCTCACCTTCGCCCAGGGCAACCGCACTCAGGTGGCCCGCCTGCTCGGGCTTTCTTACCCCACCGTCGCCAAAAAAATCATCGACTACGGCCTCGCCAAGGACAAGGGACAGCCGTAGCTGGCGGGCGGCTCCCCATTTCTTTCACGGCACAGTTGGTTTCCGCGCCGCGACTAGCGCCGCGCGCGCTCTCTCGGGTCAGGTCTTGTCCTTCTCGGGCTCCGGGGGCGTGCTCGGCGCGCTCGGATGGGCAGAAGGAGCGGGGCTCGGCGCGAGGGGGCTCACGCTGGCGGGCCGGGGAGGTGTGCTCGGCGTCGTTCCGGGCAGGGAAGCAGGGCTCGGAACGGCGGGTGCGGGAGGAACGGTGAACGGCTTCGCGGGTGGCGCGCCGCTCGCTGCGCCCGGCGGCGAGCTAGGCGGCTTCGGATAGTTGCTCGGAGGCTTTGACGGCGTGGTCAGCGACTTCAACGCGACCGCCGTGGCGGCGTTGGCGGGTGGAGAAGAAGGCGTGCTCGGCTTGGGCGGCGGCGCGGAGGTGCCCGGCGTCGGGGCGGGGACCGACGGTCGCCATCCTCCGCCCGAGGGCGCAGCGGGGTTCGGTGGGACCGACGGAGAAGTGGACGCGGGGGGCTTCGGTGCAACGGACGTAGTTGCCGGTCCGGGTGCAACCGATGCAAACGGCTTCGGCGCGACGGAAGTGCTCGCGAGCGGCGCGGCCGCAGCGGGCGCGCGCGAAGGCATTGCCGCCGCGGGCCGCGTATCGAGCGGCGGCGCCGGCATCGACGTGAGGCCCGTTGCCGGCCCCGGTCCGGGCGGGGCCGCGGGCTGCACGGGCATGGTCGCCGCGGGGGCGGGGGGCGCGTCGTCCCGCCAAACGAGGGCTTCCGCGTCGAAGCTGCGCATCGTGTTGCGGCCGCAGATGGGGCAGAGCCATCCAACGTCGAACCGTTTTTCGTGCGCTTCGATGCTGTGCGCCGGCGCGCGCTCGCGGACACGATCGGAGCCGATCGCGAAGCCGGCAAGAACGTAGCGATGCTCGTCGAGCCGGGCTTCGAGCTGAGACTGACATTCGCATACGCTGCGGATCGTCGCTTGCTTCATGTAAGCGCAACGATAGTTGGCCAAGGGCGCGCAGCAAGAGGCAATTTCGTCATCCGCGGGCTCGGCGTCGTCCCCAGCCCTTTGGGGGGCAATCTCGAGCCAAGAACCGTCAGCGGTACGAGCTCGGCACGACGCGCAGCCCGACCCGCCGCTTCGCACCGGCCGCGTCGGCGTCGGATTCGAGAGCGCGCCGAATCGGCGAATGGTCCTCGTCGATCAACTCTCCCACCAGGTCGTAGTCGGATGCCTGCGCCACCTGCACGCGGCGCATCGTTCCCGGCTGCGCTTCGCCGCCGGAAAGGTACACCTGACCGTCGATCTCCGGCGCCTGCCCGGCATGACGACCCATGAGCACGTATTCGTGCTCGTCGCTCGTACCTTCGACCAGCACTTCGAGCGTCTTGCCCACGAGGCTTTGGTTTTTGGCGTGGGCGATGGGGCGCTGCAGCGCCATCAGCTTGCGGTAGCGCGCGGCCGCCACCTTGGTGGGGACCTTGTCGGCGAGACTTTTGCTCGGCGATCCCTCTTCGTCGGAATAGCGGAACGCTGCCACGCGATCGAACTCGGCCCACTTCACGAAGTCGAGCAGCTCGCGAAATTCTTCTTGCGTCTCGCCCGGGTGCCCCACGATGAACGCGGTGCGAAAGGTAAGATCGGAAATGTCACGGCGAAGCCGCTCGACCAAGCGACGCAGCCTTTCACCGCCGTGACCGCGGCGCATGCGTCGGAGCATCCCGTCGGCCGCGTGCTGGAGCGGCATGTCGACGTAGGGTAAGACGCGCGGATGCGCGTGAAGCAGCTCCACCAACGCGTCATCGATCGTCTCGGGATAGAGATAAAAGAGCCGCACCCAGCGCACGCCCGCCACTTCGGCGACGCGTCGCACGACCTCGGCCAGCGATGTGCGCTCTTCTGCGCCGATGTCCCGCCCGTAGGCCACGGTGTCCTGCGAAATGAGGTTGATTTCGAAGACGCCCCCCGCGGCGAGCCCTTCGACTTCGCGCACGATGTCGTCGGCGCTGCGCGATCGCTGTTTGCCCCGCAGTTGCGGGATGACGCAGAACGAGCAGCTCCGGTTGCACCCTTCCGCGATTTTCACGTAGGCGCTGGCTTTGCCCGTGGTGAGCCGCCGCGGATCGCTCGATTGAATGAGCCAGTTGGCGGGGTCGCCGACGAGCATGCGATCCGCTTTGCCCGACAAGACCGCACGCAGTCCGAGCATGTCGCTCGAACCGAGGAAGTGATCGACCTCGGGCATCTCCGCGGCGAGTTCGTCCGGATGGCGCTGCGATAGGCATCCCGCGACGATCAGCCGTTTGCAGGCGCCGCTTTCTTTGAGGGCGGCCATTTCGAAAATGGTTTCGATCGATTCCTTTTTGGCCTCGCCGATGAACCCGCAGGTATTGATGACGATGATCTCGGCATCCTCCGGGCGCGCGACCGCAACCAGGCCGGCCTCCTCGGCGACGCCAAGCATGACCTCGCTATCGACGCGATTTTTGACGCAGCCGAGGCTGACCAGGTGAATCGTGCTCCGTGCCTCGGTCATGGGGTCGCGGAATATAGCGGAAAGCCTGCCGCGGGCCAGGATGGGGCCGGCAGCGTGCGCGAGAGTGTGACGCGGAGCTGACAAGTGCTAAGAGAACGGAATGCCGCAGGATTCCAAGGGCGAATCGTTCGCCGCCCTCTTCGAAGCAGGAGCAGGTAAATCCACGCCTCACCGTCGCTCCTTCAACATCGGTGAGGAGCTCGACGTCGTGGTCGTGCAAATTGGCCGGGACGCTGTTTTCGTCGGCCTCGATGGCAAACAAGAGGGCTTCATCGAGTCCAAAGACCTCACCAGCAAAGAGGGAAACCTCACGGTGAAGGTCGGCTCGCGCATCACCGCCCGCGTCGCCGAAATCGGCGGCCGTCTCGGCGCCGTGCGACTGGCCCCTGTCTACGTTCGGCCGCCCGTCGATGAAGAGCCCGACGCGGTGCCCGAGACGGCCGTTTCCGTCGGGTCGGGCACGCTCGCCGTGGGCGCCAACGTCAAGGGCACGGTCGCGCTGGTCGAGCGCTACGGCGTTTTCCTGCAGCTCACCCAAGGCGGCCCCGGCAAACGCGGCGTGCGTGGTCTCGTTCCCACCTCGGAGCTCGGCGTCCCGCGCGGGGCCGATCTGCACAAGATGTTCCCCCTCAGTACCGAGCTCGAGGCCAAGATCATCGCCATCGACGAGCGAAGTCGCATCAAGCTGTCCGTCGTCGCGCTGAACGCCGACGTCGAACGTCGCGACTACGAAGCGCACAAGGGGCAGGGCAAGGGCGCCACGACGTCGCCGCGGTTTGGCACGCTCGGCGATTTGTTCAGTCAGAAAAAGCGCTGAACGCAAAGCGCAGGCACGGGTGCGACCCGCAGCTGAGAACCAGCCAATTGCGTACGTCGCGCAGCGGCTCGTCTCCACGTGCTTCGAGAATGGGCCTTCGCGCTCGTTGACTTCGCGACGCAGCTGACCATGATCGGCCGCCGGTCGTTCAACCCATCCGAATGCGGGGCCTCCCATGAGCGAATACAACCGCCGTGCGTTTCTCGGCAATGCGATCGGTGCCGCCGTGGCCGTGTCCTGCGTGTCGAACACGCAGGCCGCCCCCAAGCTCGAACCGGTCTACCAACAGATTCAGCGTCGCCATGACGACGCCGTGCGGCGTTTGCAAGACTGGATCCGGCAGCCGTCGATCGCCGCCGAGAATCGGGGCATGACCGAAGGTTGCGAGCTCACGATGAAGATGCTGCGCGAAGCCGGCTTTCAAAAAGCCGAGCGCGTGCCCACCGACGGTCACTCGGGCATCTTCGCGACGCTCGACGCCGGTGCGCGACGCACGATCGGCCTCTATTTCATGTACGACGTGAAGCAGGTGAAACCCGAGGAGTGGACGTCGCCGCCGTGGGAGGCGCGCATCGTCGACGTGCCGAACCTCGGCAAAGGCGTCATGGGGCGGGGCGCGGTGAATCAGAAGGGACCGCAGTCGTCTTTCCTCTCCGCGCTGCACGCAATCCGCGATGCGGGAGGAAAATCGCCGGTCAATATCGCACTGGTCGCCGAGGGCGAAGAGGAGATCGGTTCTCCCCATTTCGCGCAGATCGTGCAGGCCGCCGAGGTAAAAGCGGCGCTCTCGAAATGCACGGGCATTTTCATGCCCGAGGCCGGGCAATCGCTCGACGGCAACGTCCAGATCTCGCTCGGGGCCAAGGGCGTCGTCGAGCTCGAGCTCGTCTCCACCGGCGAAAAGTGGGGCAGGGGACCGGCCAAGGACGTGCACTCGAGCAACAAGGCGCGCCTCGATAGTCCCGCGTGGCACCTCGTGCAGGCGCTGCATTCGCTCGTCGACGTCAAGGGTGATCCGGCGATCGCCGGCTATCTCGAAGGTGTGCGCCCGCTCAGCGCTGCCGAAAACTCGATGCTCGACGTCGCCGCGAAACGCATGGACGAGGCAAGCGCGAAGCAATCCATGGGCGTACAGCGCTGGGCGCGCGATGCCGATTGGCGGCAGGCACTCGCGGACCTCGCGGGCCGGCCCACGATCAACATCGAAGGGCTCGTCGGCGGTCACACCGGCTCCGGCGGGATGACCATCCTCCCGCACAAGGCGGTGGCGAAGATCGATTTGCGGCTCGTGCCCAACATGACGCGCGAGGGGGCGGTAGCGAAACTTCGCGAGCACCTGCAGAGCCAGGGGTTCGGCGATATCGAAGTCAACGTGACCGGCGGCTATGACCCGACGACTACCTCTCCCGACACGCCGCTCATCAAGGCGCAGCAAAAAGTGTATCGGGACAGCGGCATCGATCCCATCCTGTGGCCGCGTCGCGGCGGCTCCTGGCCGGGGTACGTCTTCACCGGCGAGCCGTTGAAACTCGCCGCCGGGCATTTCGGTTTGGGACACGGTCTTCGCGCGCACGCGCCCGACGAGTACTACCTCATCGAGTCGACGAACCCGAAAATGGTGGGTATCGACGGCGCGATCCGATCGTTCGTCGATTACCTTTACGCACTCGCTTAGCGACAGCGTTGGTCACGGCGCGCGTCGCGGCGGCCCCTTCGCACGCGCCCCCTGTTAAGTGGAAAACCGCGCCGGGCGCTTGCTCGAATCTCCGTGTTACTGCAGGATTCGACGTTGGAGGCGAACGGTCGCACATGAATCGTCATCCATGCAAGGCGGGGGTAGGCGCTGTAGGTTTGATCTTGGGCCTCGCGGTGCCAGCGGCGTACGCCGAAACACCCGCCGATCGCGCAGATGCCGAGACCCTCGCCAGTGCGGCCGCCGCGCTCGTCGAACGGGGCGATTACCTGCAGGCCTGCACCAAATACGAGGCGAGCGCGCGGCTCGACCCCGGCGCGCGAAGATTCATGAAGCTGGCGGAGTGCCAAGAGCGAGCCGGCCTGCCAGCCCGCGCCTGGATGGCATTTGGCGACGCGCTCGACTGGGCGCAGTCGCGAGGCGACAAGGCGCTCGCCGTATCGGCGCGAGACAACGCCAAGCGCCTCGAGGCCAAACTCGGACGCATCGAGATCGTGGTGCCGCCCAACAACGAGATCGAGGGATTGCAAATACGGCGTGACGGCGCGCTCGTCGCCGAGGCGGTCCGCGGCGTTCCTGTTCCGGTCGACCCCGGCTTGCATGTCGTTTCTGCGACGGCTCCCGGCCGATCGGCGTGGTCGACGACGATTGGGCTCAGCCCGGGCAAGACGACCGTTTCTGTCGTCGTTCCGTTCCTCGACGAGCTACGCGAGACGGCCGCGCCCGTTCGGACTCCGTCGTCATCGGCACCGCCGAGCGATGGCGACACCGGCCCGTTGCGCGCCCGGGCGCCACTCGCACCCGCGCTGGCGCCGGCAGCGGACTCCGATGTCGACCTCCATCGCGGAAGTACCCAGCGAACGGTGGGCTGGGTGCTCGGCGCAACGGGCCTCGCGGGACTCGCGGTGGGGACTGTTTTTGCCTTTCAAGCCATCTCCAGTCGCTCGTCACTCAACGGCACTTGTGCCGGCCCGGCCACGTGCCCCACGTCCATGCGTGACGAGATCGACGCGATGCACGCCCAAGGGACCGCGGCCAATGTCTTATTTTGGGGCGGCTTGGCGTCGCTTGCCGGCGGCGCCATCGTGTACTTCACCGCGCCTTCGCCGAAGCGTACCGAGCAATCGGCAGCGTCCCTTCAGGTCGTGCCCAGCCTCGCGCCCGGGGCGGCTTCCGTGTTCGCGACCGGCCGGTTTTAATGGCATCACGGCCGCGCGTAGGGGCGCGCTCGGATGATGGTACGGACGCCGAACAGCCTGCCAGGGTGGATCGGTGCCCCAAGAAGGGCGGAGTGCTCGAAGGATTCGTGATCGAACCTCGACGCAGTCAGCATTAACGCTGCAAGGACGTAGGCGCGCCCCAAAGGGAGTCAATCACTTGAGAGCGTCGTCAAGACGGTGGATTTCGGTCGTGGTCTTCGTTTCGGCGGGGGCTTGCAGCGATGGGTCGGAAACGCCTGGCGTTCCACCCGCTGATCTCGACGCTTCGGGCGGTGGCGGGTCGAGTTCCGGGGGAGGGGACGACGCCTCACGAGAAACATCCGGCATGCCGGGCGGATCGGGAGGTTCAGGCGGCTCGGCGAACGATGCCGCTCCGCCGTCGCGTGACGGTGGAGATGGCTCGAACGGCCGAGGCGGCGGCGTGGGCGCGGACAGCTCCGCTGTCAAAGACGCTCCCATCGGCACCGACATCATGACCGACGCAGGTGGCGCGACGGGTACGTCGGACGCGGACCGCGACGGCGGTTCATCCACGACTTGTGTCGCTTGGCCAGCGGCAACGGGAACACAAATGGTGAGCGCCACCATCGCGGTCTCCGGCACCTATGACGGGAACCTGATGCGGTTCGTCGGCACCGGCCCGCTAGGCACGGGAACTCAGGACGAAAACCAGCCGGCGATGTTCCGCTTGGCGGCGGGTGCGGTGCTCAAGAACGTCATCATCGGCGCCCCCGCTGCCGACGGGGTCCACTGCACCGGCACCTGCACCCTGCAAAACGTGTGGTGGGAAGACGTCGGTGAGGATGCAGCGACGCTGGAAGGGTCTTCGAGCACGCAAACGATGACCATCGAGTGCAGCGGGGCCAAGAAGGCGACGGATAAAATCCTCCAGCACAATGGCCCCGGTACGATGATCGTTCACAATTTCTTTGCCGATACGTTCGGCAAGCTCTATCGCTCCTGCGGCAACTGCTCGAGTATGTACGAGCGGCACGTTCGCTTGGATACCATCACGGCAACGGGCGGAAGCGAGCTGGCGGGCGTCAACGAAAACTACGGCGATAGCGCCGAGTTTTTCAATATCTACGTGAGCAGCAGCACCACGATATGCGAACGGTACCTCGGAAATAATACGGGAGCCGAGCCGACTTCGCAGGGCACCGGAGCCGACGGATCACATTGCATTTATACGCCGGCGGACATCCATCGTCTCTAGCGCCGGGTGGCGGCGCGCTCGCGTCGCGAAAATAGAAAAAACGCGAGCCCCGGGCTGAACATTGCTTCCCGGGGCGTCGGTGAGTCGCATGGTCGCACGGAGTGATTTAGGCTCGGCGGCATGTTCACTCTTGTCGGAGTCCTCGTCGTCCTCGTCGGATTCGTGCTCCGTCTGAATCCGCTGATCGTGATTTTCGCCGCTGGCCTTTCGAGCGGAATTGCTGCCGGGCTCGACCTCTTCGCGATCATCGGCGCGTTTGGCAAGGCGTTCGTCGGCAATCGTTATCTCTCTATCGTCTGGCTCGTCCTGCCCGTGATCGGTGTGCTCGAGCGCGCCGGGCTTCGCGAGCGGGCAGAGACGCTCGTCGGTCGGATCCGCGCCGCCACGGCGGGGCGCGTTCTTCTCATCTATTTCGGCGTCCGGCAGATCACTGCGGCGCTCGGTCTCACCTCACTCGGCGGCCATCCGCAGATGGTGCGTCCGCTCGTTGCACCGATGGCCGAGGCCGCTGCCGAGAGTCGCTTAGGACCGCTCAGCGATGCGGCCCGGTACCGTATTCGCGCTCACGCGGCCGCCGTCGACAACATCGCGCTCTTCTTCGGTGAGGACATCTTCGTGGCGATCGGATCGATCCTTCTCATGAAGAGCTTCCTCGCGCAGCGAGGGTATGACATCGACGCGTTCGGCTTTGCGATGTGGGCGATTCCTACGGGGCTGTTGGCGTTCCTCGTTCACGGTGCGCGCCTTCTTGGGCTCGACGGCAGTCTGGACGAAGCACGTCGATGATCGGACTCAATTTCGTCTTCATCCTGGCCGGGATTCTCTTTGCGGCCTTCGCAATGCTCAATCTGATCGACGCGACCAACCCCCAACGATTCGGCAATGCCGTCTTCTGGGGCTGCTATTCCGTCACCCTCCTTTTCGGCGCGCGCCTCAGCGATTTCGCCAACGGCTGTCTGGTGCTCGTACTCTTGATCGTAGGAGGAACGTCGCGCCTCGGACGCGGCGAACCGCGCACGACATCGGGCGAAGAGCGCCGGGAAAGCGCCACGCGCTGGGGCAACCGTCTCTTCATTCCCGCGCTGCTGACGCCGGCGTTGACCCTCCTTGCGACCGTGCTCTTGAAGGGCGTGACCCTCAACGGCGCCCCGCTGTTCGATCCCAAAAATCTCTCCATCATCAGCCTCGGTCTTGCCAGCGTGGTGGCCGTCGTCGTGGCGCTCGTTCTCTTGCGCCAGCCACTGGCTGCGCCCATTCACGAGGCGCGCCGAATGATAGACATGATCGGCTGGGCCGCGATTCTGCCCCAGCTCTTGGCTGCGCTCGGCGTACTTTTTGCGGATCTTGGCGTTGGCGAGCGGATTGCGGAGATCTTGAGGCACGTCGTTCCTCTCGACAATGCCTTCGCTGTGGTGTGCGTGTACACGATGGGCATGGCGCTCTTCACCGTCATCATGGGAAACGCATTCGCCGCGTTTCCCGTAATGACCGCCGCTATCGGCCTGCCGATCATCGTGGGGCGGCTCGGCGGGGACCCGGCGGTGATGGCCGCGATTGGCATGCTGAGCGGATTTTGCGGCACGCTCATGACGCCGATGGCCGCCAACTTCAACATCGTCCCCGCGGTTCTCCTCGAGCTGCCCGACAGGAATGGTGTCATCCGCGTTCAGGCGCCGACCGCACTCGTGCTCCTGGTCGGAAATACCTTCCTCATGTATTTTCTGGTCTTCCATGCTCGCTAGCGACGCCTCGCGTCTCGCACGCATCGCGCTCGGCCACGTGACGCGCGAATTTCCGAACAAGCTCGATCACGTGCTCTCTCGGCCCGAGGACTTGCGCGGCCCACGCGCCCTGCATCCCGTGTTCTACGGAAGCTTCGATTGGCACTCGTGTGTGCACAGCTACTGGCTGCTCACGCACGTTTACCGAACCTTTTCCGACGTTCCTGAAGCGAGCGAAATCGCCGCGCTCATCGACGCACATCTGACGGACGAAAAGGTCGCCGCGGAGGTCGCCTATTTGCATGAGCCGGGTCACGGCACTTTCGAACGCCCCTACGGCTGGGCGTGGCTTCTCAAGCTCGCCGCCGAGCTCGCCCAACACACGACGGACGCCGGGAAACGGTGGAGCCGTACGCTCGAACCACTTGCCGCCGCGTTCGTCGAACGATTCGTCGATTTCCTTCCGCGCGCGACCTATCCCGTCCGCGCCGGCACCCATTTCAATAGCGCCTTTGCGCTCGCGCTGGCGCTCGAATATCCCGACGGTCGACTTACGGCCATCGTGCGGGAAAAGGCGAAGACTTGGTACGGCGGTGACCGTGACTGTCCCGCGTGGGAACCTGGCGGCGACGATTTCCTCTCGCCGGCGCTGATGGAAGTGGAATGCATGCGCCGGGTGCTGGCAGCCGACGCTTTTCTCGCCTGGCTCGAGGGCTTTCTTCCGGCGCTCGCTGCACGAAGTCCGGCCACCCTTTTCGTTCCCGCGATGGTGAGCGATCGCAGCGATGGGAAGATCGCGCACCTCGACGGGCTCAATTTGAGCCGCGCTTTTTGTCTGCGTACCCTTGCCCGCGCCCTGCCCGCCGGCGATTCGCGGCGGCCCATCGTGCTCGAAAGCGCCGAACGGCACATGGCCGCCAGCTTGCCGCACGTGAGCGGCGACTATATGGGAGAACACTGGCTGGCGACGTACGCGCTTCTGGCGCTCACCGCTTGAGAGCGAAATACGAAGGCGCTCGATCTTGCGCAGGCGAGTCACATGGCGAGCATGGAGGACGCCGACGCCGTCAATCGCGCCATTGCGGACTTCGCGAGCAACCTCACGGCGCGATCCCATCGATCCGCGCGGCCGCGTCCGTCTTTGTGCTTTCTTGAGCCACGGCGCCGAGATTTCGGCACTAGGTGCGTCATGCGCGCCATGCAACATCGACTTAGGTCCTTATTTCTTGCTTCCGCACTCATCGGTTCATCCTGCGGAAATACGCAGCAAACGGGCAATCCTGCCCCGAAAGACCAAACGGGCGGGGCTGGCGGTTCGAACGCGACCGGCGGAGCCGGTGGAAACGGCGGTCTCCCTGATTCGGGCCCGGGCACTGCAGGCAGCGGCGGCGCGAGCGGGAACAGCGGTACGGCCGGAGCCGGCAGCGTGAGCGACAGCGGTGGCAAAGGCGGCGCCAGCGGCAGCGGTGGCTCTGGCGGCGCGAGCGGAAACGGCGGTGCGAGCGGTAGCAGCGGTGCGAGCGGGAACGGTGGTAGGAGCGGCGGTGCAGGCAGCGGCGGTGCGAGCGACGCGGGGGGCATAGGCGACGGCGCGAGCACCGACGTCGGAACCCGCGTGCCGAGCTTCTTCATTGGCGCGGACATCACGTGGGTCCAAGCGGATGAGGCCGGGGGCGCCACCTACTCCGACGGAACCCGAAAGGACATTCTGCAGCTCCTCAAGGATCACGGGTTCAACTACGTGCGGCTGCGAACCTTCGTCGATCCCAAAGCCGTCGATGGATACGACAAGCAGAACGGCTACGGCGATCTCGCCCACACCATCGCCTTCGGCAAGCGGATCAAAGCGGCCGGCATGGGTTTTTTGCTCGATTTCCACTACAGCGACAACTGGGCCGATCCCGGCAAGCAATGCGTCCCCGTCGCCTGGCAAGCCCTGACGACCATCGCCACGCTCGCCACCGCGGTTCACGACTATACCCAGGATGCGGTGGCGCAGCTCACGGCAGCGGGAGCGCGACCCGACATGGTGCAGATCGGAAACGAGATCACGCCCGGCATGCTCATCCACCGTTGCGACAGCGGTGGCCTTCCCACGGGCAACAATCCCATCACTGGAGCCATTGCCAGCTGGACCAATCTCGGCACGCTCCTCAAGGCCGGCGTGCAAGGCGTGAAAGATGTCGATCCCAGCATCAAGATCATGCTCCACATCGATCGCGGCGGCACGTTCAACGTCAGTCGCGACTTCATCACCAACGCGATCGCCGCGGGCGTTTCGTTCGATGTCTTCGGCGAGTCTTGTTACACCGCTTACCAGGGTCAACCGTCGGCCTGGATGTCGACCTTCACGCAGCTCGGCGCGATGTTCCCCAGTCTGAAGTTCGTCATCGCCGAATACGGTCCCGAGCAGCGTGCCGCCAACGATGTCGTGTTCAACCTTCCCAATCAGCAGGGCATCGGCACTTTCAACTGGGAGCCTACCCACGCCGGGGACTGGAACACCGACCACGCGCTGTTCAGCGTGGCGGGCAAAGCCTATACGGCAACTGCCGATCTTGCGTTCTATGACCTGATGAAAACGGCTTACGCGAGCCGTCTCTGATGCAAAGAAGGGCGACGGTGCGGCACATCGCACGGGCCGAGCGGATCGTAAGGCGGACGTGTAAGCTGCTGGTCACCTGTCGGCCAACATGCCTAGAATGGCGCCGATGCAGCTGACAAAGGATTCCGACATGCAGGTGAGGACTCGTCGCGGAAGCTCGGCACTCGGTGCGCTGCTCATCTTCCTTTTCGGTTGCAGTTCCGAACCAGCGAAAACCGGGGGAACGGGCGGGGCTGGCGCGACGGGCGGATCGGCCGCGACTGGCGGCTCCGGCGGAACACTCGACAGCGGCACGGGGACAGGTGGCGCCAGTGCGGGAGGCGCGGGAGGCGCCGGTACCTCGGGCGCGGGAGGTGGCGGAAGCGCCGGAGCTCCGGGCGACGGCAGCACAGGTCGTCCCACAGAGCTGCCCAATTCCGATTCGCAAATGGACATTGGCGCCTTCATCGAAATGGGTCGCTACAAGATGCCGCCTTGGATCTCCGAGACGGGCGCGCCGCGTGCGGGCACCCCGGGCACACAACACGGCAGCAAAGTCCGCGTCTGGGAGAACCCTCCGCTCGTCGCTTCACTGAAGGGCGGCCGCGACGGACGCATGGGAAATCCGTATCCCGACCAGTGGAGTATGGCGGTCAAAGAGCTCTATGACGACATGTCAGGCGAGTTCGTCGGTGCCGCCGTTGCTTTGAAGACAGCGCCGGGCGCCGACTTCAGTGCCTGGACGTACTACTGCTACGGGCCGGAAAACCGCTGTTCCTCCAGCGGGCCTGCTTCCAAGGAAATGCCCGTCTACGGCAAGGGTTCCGTGGTTCCGGGCAACAACTGCGGCTTTTGCCACGGTTTTTCGATCTACACGATTCCGCCGTGAGTTTTCACTCGCTGTCGAACGCGTCCAGCGCGTCTGTTTCCGCGTCGCGCGCTGCGGGATCGGAGCACGGGTCGACTGCCTTGGCGATCGTGCAGTCGTCGCCTGGCAAGATGCCCGATCGTATCTCGAAGACCTGCTCAGATCCGCATGGGCACGGGATGGTCGACCCAGCGCCTCGCGCCCACGAACGCGTGCGTCGTCGCGTCGAAGTGACGCTGATCGAAAACGAGGCCGGCCCCATAGCTGAGGGTCACCAAGTTGCAGTTTTCGTACGTGATGACCGTCGCGCGCTCGCGCAGGTCTCGATGGCAAGCGACCGATTCGTCGTAGGTCATGCATTGGGGCCATTGCGCGCCGAAACCGGCCCACCCGCCCTCGCAATAACACGAGAGCGGTAAGACACCATTGAGAGGAATCTGCGGGATTCCGGAGGGGATGTGATCGCACGCGCAGCCGCCGTCGCCATCGAGCGACGCATCGGTAGCAGTCCCATCGATGATCGCAGCGTCCAGGCCAGGTTCTTCGCCGTCGCTCGGCGACGTGTCGCCAGACGGCGCGTCGCCTTGGCTGTCGGCGTGTTCAGGGGGGGCGCGGGGGGGAGAGCCGTCGCGTGTCGGGTATCTCGTGCTCGAGCACGCGGTGATGAGCACCGCGATCCCGAGGCGAACGCATGCGCCCTCGATGCCATTCCTCCTCCTTCGGTCCGTGGTCGGCCGAATCGACGCCGACTCTGAGGCCTAAGTTGCCCGGCGGAGATGATTCGAGCGGTTCGAGAACGTAACGCGGCGAGCACCACCACCCGGGTACGACCAACGTGGCTGATGCGGTGCGTCACGCGAACGTTGCATCGGACGTTGGGCCGCACGACGTCAACTCGGCCCATTGGGCCGAGGCCGCTCGCCCTTCTTGAAACTTACGTAAAGCCAGGACCTAAGCACCGCTGCTAGCGCCAATCGAGGAGACAGTGATGAACGAAGCAATGACTCAAATCAGCAAGAACGAGGTGGTTCGGAAGCTCGAAGACGAGACGGAAGAGCTGCGCGACAAGGTGACGGAGATCGTGCTGATGCTCGCTCGTCGTCGACACGAGATTTACGACTGGCTGACGCGGGTTCGAAAAGAACGGCCGACCGTGGGAATAGGCGCCATCGGCGCGTTCTGCGTGGCCGGCGGAATTGCGCTCTTTCTGGCGTTGCGGCCGCAACGTAAGGCGCGCCGCGTTCGGCGCAGTCGCACGTCGCAGAATTCGGCGCGGTCGCGTCGCTAACGACGACCTGGTGATGGGCCCGGGTCGGCGCGAGCAACGCGTTTTCCTCGGCGCTTTCCAGGCACTTTTGCGGCACGTCGGCGTCAACGTCATGAGAAAGTTCGAGCACAAGCCGCTCGACCGTTGATCCCAGCGTCGGAGCTCGGCAAGGTACGCGCCGATCCCACTCAAATCGAACAGATTGTCATGAATTTGGTGGTCAACGCACGCGATGCGATGCCTCGAGGCGGCAAGGTCCTCATCGAGACGAGCGATGTCGACCTCGATGCAAGCTACGCGGCTGCCCACCTCGGGGTCGTTCCGGGGCCGTACGTCATGGTGGCAGTGACCGACACTGGCGTCGGCATGGATGCGCAAACCGTTGCTCGTATCTTCGAGCCGTTCTTTACGACCAAGGAGACGGGAAAGGGAACAGGCCTCGGTCTATCGACTGTGTTCGGGATCGTGCAACAGAGCCAAGGACACATCTGGGTGCATAGCGAACCCATTCCGGGGAACGACATTCAGAGTCTACTTTCCGCGTACCCACGGTGAGTCGAAACGCGTTTCCGCGTCTGCAGCTGCGGTCGTGTCACGAGGCACGGAAACCATTTTACTCGTCGAGGACGAGGATGCGGTTCGCGCCGTGGCACGCACGATTTTGCTTGGACACGGGTACAACGTTCTCGAGGCCGAGAACGGCGGAGAAGCTTTTCTCCTCTGCGAGAAGTACGGCGCCGGCATCCATCTTTTGATCACCGACGTCATCATGCCCCGCATGGGCGGTCGCGAGCTCGCCCAACGATTGGCGCCCCTCCAGCCGAAGATGAAAGTGCTGTACATCTCGGGCTACCCTGCAAGTCTGGTCGGCCCTCACGGCGTGTTCGACGCCGGCACCGCTTATCTGCAAAAACCGATCACGCCCGACCGGCTGCTGCGCAAGGTCCGCGAAGTGCTCGATCCGAAGTGACAGTAGCGTTTCGGCGCGCTGGAGGCCACGGACGTGGTTCCGGATTCTCCCGGAGAACTCGCGTACCGGGGCGATGACGTAACGATGCTTGTCGGCATTGTGCAGGGACAAGTTCAACCGGCCGTCGGCGAGGCTTGAAGCTTGAGCTGAGGCGTCTCATCGCACCGACGGTGAGAGTCTCGACGGAGTCATGCTAGATTGGCCATTCATGCGACGAATGCCGTTTTGGTGTGCTCTCGGAATCACCGTCGCAGTTGGATGCGGCGATCGCAATTCTGATCCCGGTGCCGACGGCGG
Organism: Polyangiaceae bacterium; assembly: GCA_035318505.1. GTDB lineage: Bacteria > Myxococcota_A > Polyangia > Polyangiales > Polyangiaceae > DASWDH01. The sequence goes on from DATHEQ010000031.1 coordinate 21,279, forward strand.
CGGTGCGGCGGGCATCGGCGGCGCGACGACCGGCACGGGCGCATCCGGAGGCGGCAACACCGCGGGCACGGGCGGTGCTGGCGGACAGGGTGCCACTGGCGCAAGCGGTGGTGTAGCCGGGACCGGCGGCGCGGGTGGCATGGGCGGCGTCGGCGGCGCAACCGGCGGCACGGGTGGCGCGGCCGGCACGATCGATTCCGGTACTGAATGGGGCGCTTGCACCGGCCCTGGGCAATGTGAGCTTGCGGCGAAGTGTTGCGCCTGCGGCGAACTCGGGCTCGGTCAACTGATCGCGATCCACTCGAGTCAACGCGATGCCTTCCGAAAGAGTTGCAGCGACATGCCTCCGTGCCCGCCCTGCGTGGGTACGGTCGCGCCGAATCTCATCGCCGTCTGCGAGGCGGGTCGCTGCCGCGGCATCGATATCCAAAGCGATCCTGCGTACACGAAGTGCGGCAGCGATCAGGACTGCATGCTTCGCAGTGGGCTCGGCTGCTGCGAGTGTCCGGACATGGGTCAATGGGTCCCCATCAGTCTTGCGGGAAGCATCCTCGTCAAGAGTCAGGTCTGCGCGCCGAGCACTTCCTGTCCGAAATGCCTTCCGATGCCGCCCCTGGAAACCCGGCCCATCTGCCGTAGTGGCGTTTGCGGCAAGATCCTTATCCCCGAGTCGCCATTCTCATCGGCCCCGTAGCACTGGCTCACGCCTGTCCGCCGCTGGTCTCGGTGTCCTTCGAGTCGGTCGAACGGTCGGTCTACT
>DATHEQ010000032.1:0-24282 GCA_035318505.1 Polyangiaceae bacterium
GACTTTCCTCCCGCCTCTTTGCTGCAGATCGCGCGAGCAGAGAGCGGACAGCGCTTCGATCCAGCCTTCGGCGGCGCACGCGGCGCCCCGAAATTCCCATCTACGTTCCCGATGCGTTTGCTGTTTCGCGTCGCCAAGCGCGACAACGACGCGGACGCACGGCGCATGGCCATCACCACGCTCGAGCACATGCGAGCGGGCGGCATCTACGATCAGATCGGCGGCGGATTTCATCGCTACGCGACGGACGCCGCTTGGCTCGTGCCGCACTTCGAAAAGATGCTCTATGACAACGCGCTGCTCGCCGAGGTGTACCTCGAGGCCGCGCAGGCAACAGGAGATGCACGGTTCGCGGACACGACCCGTGAAACGCTCGACTACCTGGTCCGCGACATGCAAAGCGAGAAAGGCACGTTTTATTCGGCGACCGATGCCGACAGCGCGACCGAGACGGGACATCGACAGGAGGGAATCTTTTTTACATGGACACCGAAGGAACTGCGGGACGCGCTCGGCGACGACGATGCTCGTGTCGCAGCGACGTGGTTCGGTGTCACGGAGGCCGGCAACTTCGAGGGCCGCAGCGTTTTGTCGACACCGCGCCGTTTGCCAGAGCTGGCGCAAGAGCTCGCGCTCGAGTCGCCTGTGCTCTTCCATCGGCTCCAAGGCATTCGCTCGCGATTGCTCGCGGCACGTTCGCACCGACCGCAGCCGCTTCGTGACGACAAGATCATCGTCGCCTGGAATGGACTCGTCCTCTCGTCCCTGGCGCGCGCCGCCGTGGTTCTAGGTGATCGGCGCTATGAGCAGGCGGCCATCGGCGCTGCGCGCGCTCTCGTCGCTCCGTTGCGAGCGGGCCGACCGCTGCCGCACCTCTTCCTTGGAGATCGCGAACAGGATACGGGGTTTGCCGACGACCATGTGCTCTTGGCGAATGCGCTGCTCGATGTCTTCGAACTGACCTCCGATGCGGATTGGCTCACGGATGCCACGCGGCTCATGGAGGAGACAGAGCGGTCATTCGGCGACGCGACCCACGGAGGCTATTTCCTCTCGGCAAAACAGCACGAAACCCTGCTTCTCCGAGAGAAGCCGGTCTACGACGGCCCAATCCCCAGTGTGAACTCGGTGGCGGCGTTGACCTGGCTCCGACTGTACGCCTACACCGACGAAGACCAGTTTCGAAAGCGCGCCGAGACGACACTGCGTGCGTTGGCCCGGACGTTGGCGGATCGACCGCTCGCCCTCGAGCACATGCTCCTCGCGCTCGATTGGGCGACTGACACCGTGAAGGAGATCGTCATCGTGGTGCCGGAGGGTCGTGGCGCGCTCGCCCCGAGCGCGCGCCCACTTCTTGACACGCTGCAGCGCACGTTCATCCCCAACGCTGTTCTCGTCGTGGCGACGGAGGCGGATTTGGCCGCAACCGTTGGTCGAAGCGTGCCGTGGTCGCGAGACAAGCCCCTGCGCGCAGGGACCGCGACCGCCTATGTCTGCAACCACGGCGCATGCAAGCTGCCCACGAGCGATCCGCAGGTGTTTGCCGCGCAGCTCGCAGAGACAAATGCTTATCCATGAGTTGATCGCGTCGAGCCCGCAGTCGGCTAGGGCGCGCTCATGGTGTCGTCATCGCGAGCCAGACCGGCTTCAACGAACGGTTGCCGTTGTTGTCCAACATTCCAACCTCGACCTTGATGAGAATGGCCGCGCCGCCCTTGAAATTCCAGAGCGCCAGCGGTTCCCACTCTCCGCCGGCGATTCTTTTATCCAGCGCATCGTAGGCCGCGGTCCCAGCGTCCACTTGTTCCGGGGGCGGCGCGAACCGCGAGGGAGCCCCGTGCATTTTGGTCGTTGCTTTCACGAGATCGAGCCAGCGTTGCGACGCGGGTTGGACGTCCTTCGCCAATAAGACCGCTCCAAACGCGACAAAGCGCTTCTGGTCAAAAAAGTCCACGGCGATGCTTTCGGTCGCAAAACCAGAAAAATCTCCGCCCCAAACCTGCTCCAAGACCTCCCCTCGATCGGCGCTGTCCTCTCGTAGAAAGACATGTGTTGCGCTGAGAACCTTCTTTGCGTCCGCGGGCGATTGGCCCCAATGAAGGCCAGCCGGGCCACTGTACTCAGCAAGATCGTCGGGCGCGGCGCTCGCCGAGGGACTCGGGGCGGCGACGTGTGCGGAAGGGACTGCCGAGGGACTCGGCGCGTTGTGATCGCTGCGCGCGGGCGAACGCGAGCAGGCGGTCGCGATGCACAGCAAAGCGGGTAGACAAACGCGCATGACCGGCAGCGTACCAGGCCTGCGAAGCGCAAACGACTGTGGCGACGGGTACCAGCATCTCCGAAAGTCCCGGCGGGGCCCGCTGAGTGGTGCTTGTGCCGTTTTCCCCTAAGCTCGGATGGAATGTGTCTCATCGCCTTTGCCAATGACGTCGATGATCACGTCCTCGTCATCGCCGCCAACCGCGACGAGGACTATCGCCGCGCCACACTCGCCGCGCATTTTTGGACCGATGCCGCCACGGTGTTCGGCGGGCGCGATGGCGTCGCAGGGGGCACGTGGCTCGGCATTTCGACGCGCGGCCGCGTGGCCGCCGTGACCAATGTGCGCCGCCTTGGCGCAAGCCGAGGTCGCGTTTCGCGCGGAGCGCTCTGTCGCAACTTTCTCGCCGGGCAGGACGCTGCCCGGCCGTATTCGATCGCCGTCTCGCGCGACCGCGCGGAGTACGGCGTCTTCAACTTGCTGGTGCACGACGGTCGCACCCTCTGCTACGTCAATCACGTCATCGACGAGCCAGTGACTGTCGCGGCCGGTGTGCACGCTATCAGCAATGCTGCCCTGAATGATCCGTGGCCCAAGGTGTTACGAGCCAAGCGTGCCTTGCGCGACGCGCTCGAGCACCCGCGAGCGGATCTCGTGGACGCGTTGTTCACGATGCTGGGCAGCCGCGAGCCTGCCGACGATCACCTGCTGCCCGACACGGGATACGGTCTCGACGTCGAGCGTGAGCTGGCCCCTGTTTTCATCACCTCACAGGAATTTGGCACACGCTCCTCGACCGTCCTGCTTTGGCACCGCGACGGTCGCGTCACCTTCGAAGAGCGCTCGTTCGGGCCAAATGGCACCCCTATTGGCGTCGTTCGACAGGAATTTCAAGCATCGATCCCATAGTGCGTCAACGCTTCGGCGGCCCAAGCGTCGCGATCGTCGGTACGTCGTCACGACGCCTCATGTCGCCGAAGGTCCGCGCGCCCGGAGCTTTACCGCCCTGGGAAGCTTGCTCGAGAATCGCGTTGACCTCAGCACCGAGTACGACGAGCACGCCGCAGATGTAGAGCCAAGTGAGCAATACGACCACGCCGCCAATCGACCCGTAGGTGACATTGTAGTTGCCGAAATGCTCGACGTATTGGGTAAAGCCCCACGTCACGATGAGCCACAGAACGGCGCTACAAGCGGCCCCCGGGGCGATGAATTTCAGCTTCTGTTCAACGTCGGGCAACAGGTAATACGTAAGCGCCAGCGCGAGCATGATGACGAGTCCTGTCAGCGGCCAGCGGGCGAAGCTCCCTACGACGGGTACGGCCCATGAGACTCCGAGCTGATCGCTCAGCCAGAACCCGAGTTTTCCGCCGAGCAGGAGGACGGCTATCGACAACAAGACCAAAATGGCCGTTGCCGATGTCATCACGACGGCCAGCCCCTGGACCTTCCACCAAGGGCGACTCTCGTCGACGTCGTAAGCAAGATTCAGAGCCTTGCGAATTGCATCGATTCCCCGTGATGCCGACCAGAGCGCAGTTGCGAGTCCCAACGTCAAGAGCTTGGGCCTCGTCTCTGTAAGCAGGTTCGACACATGTTGCTCGACGGGAGCCAGGGCCTGCTCGGGGACGAACCCTTTGGCCCGCGCGAACAAGTCGGTCACCTCGTCGCCGAGTGGCAAGTACGCCGCAAGCGTCACGAGAAAGAAAAGAAAGGGAAAAAGCGAGAGCAGGAGGTAGTACGAAAGCTGGGCAGCACTGTCCGTGACCGCGTCGTCCGTGAACTCGCGATAGAGGCGCTTGAAAAATTGGGCGAAGGTGAGATGCGTTGCGCGGGGTTCTTCGGGCGCCACATTCGCGTCGACGGTTGCAAGGGGCTCGCCGTTGGTTGGATGGGTCGGCTCCGAACGTTCCACTTTGAGAACAGCTGCCACGCGGTAGACCGGAACGCACGCGTCGCTACGTCCGACGGAGGGACCATGCTTCTCGGCGCTCCGAGCGGAAGACGCTTCCCGCTCGACGCGGCTCGGCTTAGAGTGCTGCCTCGCCGGCGCGCGAAAGGAGACCACCATGGATCAGCTCGTACAATTCAAAGAGCAGCAGAAGGCGGCGTGGTCGAATTTCTCGGTGCTCGAAAGCGTGACGGGAACGGCGGCGCCGCGCTTGGTCAAGTTCGCCGGAATCACGGCGGGCGCCCAGGTGCTCGATGTCGCATGCGGGACCGGCGTCGTCGCACTCACGGCCGCACGGCTGGGAGCGAAGGTGACAGGCCTCGATTTGACGCCCGCGCTGATTGCGCATGCCAAGGAGAACGCTGCTTTGATGAAAATCGAGGCGACCTGGCAAGAGGGCGATGTCGAGGCTCTGCCGGTTGCCGACGCGAAGTTCGACTTCGTGGTGAGCCAATTCGGTCACATGTTCGCGCCGCGTCCCGAGCTCGCCGTCAAAGAGATGCTCCGCGCTCTCAAGCCCGGCGGCACGATCGCTTTCGCGACGTGGCCCCCTGAGCTCTTCACGGGGCGGACATTCGCGCTCATGGGCAAGTACGCGCCCCCACCGCCGGCAGGCGTTTCACCTCCCGTGCAATGGGGCGATCCGAACGTCGTCCGAGAGCGGCTCGGCGCTGCGGTCAAGGACATCACGTTTACGCGTGACGTGATGCTCTTCCAAACGTTGAGCCCTCAGCATTACCGAATTTTCATGGAGCAGAACTTCGGCCCAGCCAAAAAGCTCCTCGAGGCACTCGAGGGCGCAGACCAGGCCAAGGCCACGACGCTGCGTCGCGAGCTCGAGGAGCTCACGGCGCAATACTTCGAGAACAACATGGTACGGCAAGACTTTCTCTTGACGCGCGCCGTGAAGATCTAAGCCTAGCGCGCCTTGCTCACGGAAGGCGCCGTAGCTGATGGCGCCCGGCAGATTTTCCTCGCGGGGTTGGCGAGAAAGACTCTGTCATTGGAAATATCGTTGTCGTTTCCGAGTTTCTCCATTCCTACGATCACGGCGAAGTGGCCTTTGGTGCGCCGGTCTTGTCATTGACGACGACCGCATGGCCTTGCGGTAGGGCGCGTCCGGCACAACGCGATTCCGCCTACCTCAGCCAAATGGGTGGCGGGCAGCGATACCTTCAACGACGCGAGGTCGTCGCTGAACGATTCAGTTGAGTCGTCCTTCAACGCGCCGCGCGCGAGAAACTCGTTGTGATTGTGTCGCGCCTTGCATTGCGATCACGTCGATCGCGTGTTAGCGCATAGCTCGCACCAGTGATTGGTCATCTCGCAATCACGGAAGCGGTGAGCCATGCCCCTCCTTATTACGCATTCTGCTGGTCGTCGTGAAACTCGCGCTCTCGTGTTTTGTGCCGTGGTTACGTCAGTCCTCGCATCGTGCAGTGCCGAGGACACGCAAGGCGGCTCGGGGCGCGGAGGAGCGAACAACGGCGGTTCGGGGACGACGACTGCGAGTGGCGGAAACAGCGGAGACGCCACGGGTGGGCGCGGCGGCGGCGGAGCGGGAGGCAATTCCGGTGGATCTGCGGGCACGGGTGTCGGAGGAGGCGGCGGCGCTACGGGCGGGGCAACCGGTGGCAGCGCGGGAGGCTCCGGCAGCGGTGGAACGGGTGGCACGACGGGGAGCGGCGGCAGCGGGGGAAGCGCGGGCAATAGCGCAAGCGGGGGCAGTGGTGGAGCGGCGGGCAACGGCATGGCTGGCCGCGGTGGATCCGCAGGTAGCGCGGGCACCAGCGGCGTCAGCGACGCCGGCCGATCCGACGGAAGTGCCGGCAGTGGTGGGACAACGACGCCGGACGGCGGATCGTGCGCACCGGGCGAAGGCGGCACAGCGAAATTCAGCTTCTTTCTGACGAGCATGGTGGGAATACGTCGGCTTTCCGGCAGCCAGAATGGCTTCGGCGGCGATCTTCGTTTTGGCAAGCCGACCGGTCTCGAAGGCGCCGATGAAATTTGCCGGCAGCTCGCCGAGACAGGATATCCGGGCGCCGGATGCAAAACGTGGCGTGCATTCTTGAGCATCACGAAAGGCCCCCTCGGAACGCCGGTGAACGCCGGCGATCGCGTGGGCAGCGGCCCCTGGTACGACCGGTTGGGGCGTCTCGTCGCGACCACCAAAGACGACCTCCTGCAGGACCGCCCTCGGGGCGCTGATCCCGCCATCATCAACGATCTGCCCAACGAATACGGCGTGCCGAACCACAACCCCGATGGGACGGGCAACGTCGACAATCACACCACGTTGACCGGCACCGGCAGTGGCGGCGTCTTGTTCAGCATGGACTGGGGCTTTACCTGTCACGATTGGACGACCAAAGTCGGCACCGATGGCACGCCCAAGATCGGGTTTTCTTGGCGCGGCGGCGCTGGCGCGATCAACGGGAGCACGTGGTTCACGGGGCAATTCAACGAAGCGGGCTGCGCGGACTACATCAACATCACCGATGCGATGGGCCCGGACCAGCTGGACAAGAAAGGCGTCGGCTCCCAAGGCGGCTACGGCGGCTTCTATTGTCTCGCGCTCGAGCACTGATCCCGTCGCGCATCACGACTCGCTTGTCTTTCAGCTCACGGGCTGCAGCGCATGAAGTTGCCGCTGAAGGTGTCGCTCTTCACGTCGTACGCGAGGCCCGAGCTTTGGTAGGCGGGCGTTCCCGCGGGGGCTCCGATGCACCAGACTTCGATGACGCCGCCCTTGATGGCTCCGCGCGCGTCCCAATCGAAGGGACCGCACGTCCCGATGCTGGTGATGTTCTCGCTGGCGCCAAGGCGCGTGAAGGCGGTCGCGAGACTCGAGGCACCGACGGTGACGACGGTCGAACCGCCGGCGAGCTTGCGCAATCCCTTGGCCATCGACGCACCCGAAATCGGCTGGTCATGCGTCGCGGCGAGCGCGTAGGCGATGGCGTAAGTAGCGTCGTACGACGGACCGACCCCCGACGCGGTCGGCGTCATGCCGTACCTTGCGCGAAAATCGAGCTCGAAAGCCGTCGCGATCGGTTGTGATTCCGGGCCCGGTCGAAGGCCGCTGCCTCGGATGCGCGCGCGCAAGTCCGCGTTCGCCGCGGCCGCGATGAGTTCCGGCACCTTGACCGAGTCGATCAGCAAGTACGCGGGACGCGCTGATCCGGCGTCCGGCCATTGCTGTTCGAGAGGATTCATGACCGTGGTGATCGCTTCGGCGGTCCCGGCGAGGACGACGATATCGGGCGCGAACGTGACGAGACGCGCGACGAGCGCATTTTGGTCGGTGGCGCTGACTTCGTAGCCTTCCAAAATGACATTGCCCGTCGGGCTCCCCGCATTAATGGGGTCGCTCAACGGCCTGCCGTTGAGAACGAGATCGTCGAGAGAACGCCGCGTCCCCGTTCCGAGCGCATCATTGCGGTAGATGACAGCCAGGCGAACCGCCGTTTTGCCGGCCGTTTTGCGATCTTGCTCGATGGCGTTGATCTGGTTGATCATCAACTTGCCGCGCTGTGCATCGGAGGGAACCATCAACCAGCTGAGGTCGTTGTCGACCAGATCGGTGATGCTCGAGGCGACCGCTGTCGGCGTGATGAGCAGCGTGCCTTCTTGAATGGTCAGATTGTTGGCAACGTCGAGGGTGTCTTGGCTCGTGTTGGGGCCGACGATGACCTGCACGCGCAGATCGCTCACGAGGTGTCTCGCCGCGCGCATGAGGTTCGTTCCTTCATCGCAGGAGACCATCACCAAAGGGCGTGGACTGCCGCCCTTCATCACCGCCGGGATGCCCCCCACGGCGTCGATTTGCTCGACGGCCAGCGCGGCCGCCTGTTGTCGTTGCAGGTTGGTGGCCGATTGGACCCCCGCCGTCGAGAGCAGCGTGGCGATGACGATGGCGTCGGTGTCTTTGTAGTTGCCGGTGACTTTACTGCAATCTTCGCTGAGCAGCTCGGCGCAGCGCCCTTCGGAACGCACGCAAATAGCCGGGACGACGTGCTCCGGGCCATCAGGCACCTTTCCCGCGTCGAGCGCCGCCATCGTCGCGCGCTCGGTGCACTCGAGGTTCGAGGAGCACGCGCCACCATCGGTGCTCGGTTTGCTCGGCCCATCGGGATTGTCGGCGGCGTCGGGTGGCGTCGTGGACGACGCATCGCTCGCGGCGTCGGGCGACCCGGGAACGCCGTTGCCCTTGTCCGAAGTGCCGCATCCACAAAGCATCGCCAGCCCGGCGAAATAGACCCGAGTCGTGAGTTGCATGGCCCCCCCTCCCCTGGCCCTCATTCTCCAGCGGCGGCGTCCCAAGTGCAACGCGCTAAATCCCCACCTCCCCAAAAATCTCGCGAAAGCTCCGCACCACCGCCGAACCATTGCTTGGGAGCCACGCCATGTACACTTCGGTGGGCGGCGACCCGACGATCGGCCGAAAAACGACACCGGGACGCCGTGCGAATTTGACGGAGCGCGGGACGATGGCAACGCCGAAACCGGCAGCGACGAGGCTGACGATGTCGAGGTGAGGCGCCTCTTGCACGATGTTCGGTGAAAAGCCGGCGGCGTGGCAGAGACGCATCAGGTAATCGAAGAACCCCGGACCGCGGTGACGGGGGAAACAGATGAACGGCTCGCGGGCCAAGACTTCGAGCGCGAGGCGCTTTTTCGCCGTGAGCGGATGGGCCGCTGGTAACGCGACCACGAGCGGCTCGCTAAGCACTTTCTTCGCAGCGAGGTCGTCGTCGTGCATCGGTCCGCGAATGAATCCGACGTCGATGCGTCCGTCTTTCAGCGCCTCTATCTGTTCTTGCGGAGGCAGCTCGCGTAAGGAAACTTCGACATTGGGCAAGCGGGTGTGAAAGAGCCGAAACAGCTCGTGCAAACCGCTGAATGCGACTGAAGACGGATAGGCGATCACGATGCGACCGCTCTTTCCCGCCGCCGCTCGTTTGGCGGCGGTGATGCCAAGTTCGAGCGTTTCGAAGACGCGACGCGCGTGCTCGAGAAAGGCGTCGCCGGGGGTGGTGAGCTCGACCTTGCGGTGCGACCGATCGAAGAGCGAAAACCCGAGCTCCGCTTCGAGTGCCTGGATTTGACGGCTGAGTGGGGGCTGCGCCATCTGGAGACGGCGCGCAGCCCGTCCGAAATGGCGCTCCTCGGCGACGGCGATGAAATAGCGCAAGTGGCGAAGTTCCAAGCCTCTATTGATACCTGCTGAGTATCAGTCGTTGCAAGCCGGCATATTGGACGGTATCGACAGCCGGGTTCAACATCACGCTCGCCATGTGGATCGTTCGCATCGCGCTCAAGCGCCCTTACACGTTCGTCGTCATGTCGATGCTGATCGTCATCCTCGGGGTGGCGACGATCGCACGCATGCCCACCGACATCTTTCCGGAGATCGACATCCCCGTCATCTCGGTGGTCTGGAATTACAGCGGACTGCCGCCGGAAGAGATGGAGAAGCGCATCGTCACCAACTTCGAGCGTGGCCTGACCACGACCGTCAACGACATCGAGCACATCGAAAGCCAATCGTTGACCGGCATCTCGGTCATCAAGATTTTCTTTCACCCGGGAGCCAGGATCGAAGCTGCGACTGCGCAAGTCACCGCCATCTCGCAGACCTCGCTGCGACAGATGCCGCCCGGCATCACCCCGCCCTTCATCATCCGCTACAGCGCATCCAACGTACCCATCCTCCAAGCGGCGCTCGAGAGCGACTCGCTCAGCGAGCAGCAGCTCTTCGATTACGGGACCAACGTCATCCGCGCCGACCTTGCCACGACGCAAGGGGCGCAGCTCCCGTGGCCGTATGGAGGCAAGCAGCGGCAGATCATGGTGGACATCGATCCGGCCCGGCTTTTTGCGTGGGGACTTTCGCCGCGCGACGTGACAACCGCCATCGCGCAGCAAAACGTCATCCTGCCGACGGGTACGGCCAAAATGGGGACCAACGAGTACCCGGTTCTCATGAACTCGAGCCCCGAGGTCGTGCGTGAGCTCGGTGACCTGCCCATCAAAACCGAGCGCGGGACGACCATTTACGTGCGCGACGTCGCCAACGTGCGCGACGGGTATTCGCCGCAGACCAACATGGTTCACGTCGAGGGACGCCGCTCGGTGCTGATGTCCATTCTGAAGAACGGCGCCGCCAGCACGCTGGAGATCGCGGCGCGCGCACGCGAGATGCTTCCCGGCATCGTGGCCAAGCTGCCCAAGGAGCTCAAGGTCAATCTCCTCTTCGACCAATCGGTCTTCGTGCGCGCCGCCATCGAAGGCGTCGCCAAAGAAGCCATCATCGCGGCCACCCTGACGGCGCTCATGATCCTGCTTTTTCTCGGCAGCTGGCGCGCGACGCTGGTGGTCATCGTGTCCATCCCGCTTTCGATCCTGGTGTCGATCATCGCTCTTTACGCGCTCGGCGAGACGCTCAACGTCATGACCCTCGGCGGTCTCTCGCTCGCGGTCGGCATCCTCGTCGACGACGCGACGGTCGAGATCGAGAACATTCACCGCAACCTGGGTCAGAAAAAGCCGCTTTTGCGCGCCATCCTCGACGGCGCACAAGAGATCGCCGTGCCGGCGTTCGTCTCCACGCTCTGCATTTGCATCGTATTCATTCCCGTCGTGCTCATCACCGGATCGGCAAAATCGCTGTTCGTTCCGCTCGCCATGGCCGTCGTCTTCGCGATGCTGACGTCGTACCTTTTGTCGCGCACCTTGGTTCCGACACTGGTGCGTTACCTGATGCGCAGCGAGGCCGCGCGCTATGCCGAGGGGCATCACGGGCCTTCGGGCAACGGGCGAGTTGCCCGCTTCTTCGCGGCATTCGACCACGGTTTCGTGCGGCTGCGGAACGCGTACGGGGGATGGCTCGCCCTCGCCCTCCGGCGCCGCGGCATCGTCGTGACAGGCTTCACGGCTTTCGTCGCGATGTCGCTGGCGATTTTCGCGCTCATCGGCCGCGACTTCTTCCCCACGGTGGACGCGGGGCTCGTGAAGCTCCACGTGCGCAGCCCTCCCGGCACGCGCATCGAAGAGAACGAGCGACGGTTCGTCGACATCGAGAATACGATTCGCTCGGTCATCCCTGCCGCTGAAATCAAGACGATGCTCGACGTCATCGGCACGCCTTACAGCGGGCTCAACCTCTCGCTCAGCGAGGGCGCCTTGATCTCGCCAGCGGACGGACAGATCTCCATCGCCTTGTCGGAGGGGCACGCGAAAACGGGCGAGTACGTGCGAAAAATGCGCAAGATCCTCGGTGAACGCTATCCCGACACGACATTTTTCTTCCTCGCCCCCGATATCACGACCCAGGTCCTGAACTTTGGCCTCGCGGCGCCCATCGACGTGCAGCTGGTCGGTGTCCCCGGCAACGACGCCGAGACGTTCGCGGCCGCCGAAGAAATTGCCGCCAAGCTGCGCGCGGTGCCGGGCGCCGCCGACGTGCACCTCGCCCAAGTCATCGCGCAGCCGGAGCTCAAAATCGACGTCGACCGCACGATGGCGGGAATGGCCGGCGTCACCCAGCGGGACGTCGCCAACGACGTCCTCGGCTCGCTTTCCTCGAGCTCGCAAGTGCAGCCGACCTACTGGCTCGACGCCAAACGCGGCGTGCAGTACCTCGTCGCCGTGCAGACGCCACAATATGAAAACAGCACGATCCAGGCCCTCCACACGACGCCCATCTCGGTGGGACCGGGGCGAACGCCGCAACTCTTGTCGAACATTGCCTCGATCTCGCGGACGACGGGCCCCGCCAACATCACGCACTACAACGCCAACCGAACGTATGACGTGCAAGCCAACGTCGACGGCGCCGATCTCGGGTCGGTTGCGAACGCCGTCGAACGCATCGTCGAGGACATCAAAGATCATCTTCCGCGCGGCACCGTGGTGCGCATCAAGGGCCAGGTCGAGAGCATGCAGTCGTCCTTCCGCGGCCTCGGCTACGGGCTCGTCTTCGCGGTGCTACTCGTCTATCTGCTGATGGTCGTCAACTTTCAATCGTGGCTCGATCCATTCGTCATCCTGATGGCGCTGCCGGGGGCGTTGGCCGGCATTGCCTGGATGCTGCTCGTTTCGCACACGACCCTCAGCGTCCCTGCACTGATGGGGGCCATCATGTGCGTCGGCGTCGCCACGGCAAACAGCATCCTCGTCGTCACGTTTGCCAACGAACAACGTGCCCGCGGCCAGGATGCAAAAACCGCAGCACTCGCCGCCGGAATGACGCGCCTTCGCCCCGTCATCATGACCGCTCTCGCCATGATCATCGGCATGCTGCCCATGTCGCTCGGACTCGGCGAGGGTGGCGAGCAAAACGCACCGCTCGGGCGAGCGGTGATCGGAGGTCTTTCGTTGGCCACGATCACGACCCTCTTTTTCGTTCCAGTGATGTATTCCATCCTTCGCCGCAAGCCCCCTGTCGAAGACGAGGAAGCAAAGGCCATATGACCCCCTCCCAGCGTTTGGCGCGCAAAAGCGAGCCGGAGCCGCGCGCCGAAGGCGCACTCCCCGCGCCCGAAGAACCTTCGAAAGCGCATGACCTCGGTTTCGATCTGCCTCCCGCCGCCAAGGTTTCCCCCCTTCGTGCCATCCTCATCGCTATCTCCATCGTGGTCGTCCTCGGCGGCGTGTTTGCCGCGAGCTACTTGCCGATGCGGCGGGATCGGCAGAACCTCGAGGCTGCGGCGCGCGGAGAAGAGACGAAAACGACGCGGGTCGAGGTGGTGCCTGCGACCGCCGTATCGAGCGAGCGCGCCCTCTTGCTCCCGGGCAGTGTACGAGCGCTGGAAGAAACGGTTCTCTATCCACGCGCCAGCGGCTACATCCGCAAGTGGTACTTCGACATCGGCGAGAAGGTGAAGGAGGGCGAGCTTCTCGCGGAGATCGACAACCCCGAGGTGGAGCAACAAATCGCGCAAGCGCGCGCACAGTTGTCACAGGCGGAAGCCGGACTCGTGCTGGCCAACGCCAACGCCTCCTTTTCCAAGCAGAACCTGCACCGGTACGAGAAGCTCGCCCCGGCTGGCGTCGCATCGCAGGAGGAATTCGAGAAAGCAAGGGCGCAGGCCGACGTCGACGACGCCAACGTCACCGTCGCCAACGCCAATGTCGAGGCGCAACGCGCCAATCTCAAGCGCCTCGGTCAAATGAAAGCGTTCGACCGCGTGATCGCGCCCTTCTCGGGCACCATCACGGAACGCAACGTAGCGCGCGGCGCGCTCGTTACGGCCGGCAACGCATCCCCGCTCTTTCGCCTCGCCGCGATCGATCCGGCGCGCGTCTTCGTTCAAGTGCCGCAAGACGCCGCCCCCGCCATCAGCGTGGGAGCGCAGGCCATCGTGAAAGTGCGCGAGTTTCCCGGCCGCACTTTCGAGGGAAAGATCGCCCATTCGGCGGGCGCGCTCGATTCCTCCACGCGAACCATGACCATCGAGGTGCGTGTCCCCAACCCGAAGAGCGAGCTCATGGCCGGTGTCTATGCCGAGGTCGCGCTCTCGTTGACTGTCCCGCACCGCACCTTCGCCATCCCCGCTACCGCGCTGGTCAATGATGCCAAGGGGCTCCGCGTCGCAATCGTTGGCTCGGATGAGCGCATTCGCTGGCGCCCCGTCGTGATCGAACGGGATACCGGAGCGACCATTGAAGTGGCGACCGGGATCGACGGGTCCGAACAGATCGTCAAACTGGCCAACGCGGCGTTGAAGGAAAATCAATTGGTCGAGGTCGCGCGCTGAGAACCGCCCTCATCGCGCTCTCGCGATAGGCTGCGTCGCATGTCTCCGTACTCCGCTCAGCGAAAACTCATGACGCGGGCCGCCGAGCTCGCCGGCAAAGGTCTCATGCGGGACTTCGCGCGGCTTTCCAGCTTGCCGATAACCGAAAAGGGGCCGAGCGACTTCGTGTCGAGCGCCGATCACGACGCGCAGGCCGTCATCTATTCTGAGCTAGCGGCAGCTTTCCCGAGCCACGCCTTTCTCCTCGAGGAGGAAGCGCACGGCCCCGCCGCCGCGCAGCGGGATGCAGCGGCGGAGGCGAGGTTCATCGTCGATCCATTGGATGGAACGACGAACTTCTTGCACGGGATCCCGCATTTCGCCGTGTCCATTGCGCTCGAAGTCCGCGGCGAGGTCGTGGTCGGTGTGGTGCTCAACCCAGCAACATCCGAGCTTTTCTGGGCAGAGAAGAACGCGGGGAGCTTTCGGGGGGACCGACGACTCACGATGTCTCCACGCACCAAGCTCGCGCACTGCATCGTGGGCACCGGGATCCCGCACCTCGGTCGCCCCGCGCACGAGCGGTTTTTGGGTGCGCTCGCGCGGATCATGCCCGAAGTGGCGGGGATTCGGCGGTTGGGCTGCGCCGCGCTCGATTTGGCTTACGTCGCCGCGGCGCGCTTCGACATGTTCTGGGAGGTGGGTCTTTCACCGTGGGACATCGCGGCGGGTCAACTCCTCGTCAAGGAGGCGGGGGGCATCGTCACCACGTGCGATGGCCAACCGCTGCGACTCGAGGGCCCGGATATCCTCGCCGCCAACGGCGAGGCCTTGCACCGGACGGCGATGGAGTGGCTGGCCCCGATTCAGCGCCGATCGTGACGCCGGTAATGCAAAAGGACGACGCCGTTGCCGAAGGTGCGCGTCTCGGCAAGGCGCAGTTGGATCCTGTCGGCCGCGTTGAAGAGGGCCCTGCCCCGCCCAATGACGACAGGATGTACGTAGAGTAGGTACTCGTCGATCAGATCGTGTCGCCTGAAAGCGGCAGCGATCTCGACGCCGCCGAGCGACATGTCTCCGCCGGGCTCATCATGAAGACGATCTTTCTCATCGCGGCTCCTCCACGGCGTTCAGCTTGGGGCGGAGGTGCCACGCGGCTTAGGCTGAATCAATCGTGCTAGAGGCCCAAGTGATGAAGCATGAAGGCGTAAGCGTCGGCATGCTGCTCGACGATCGTGTCGAGGGCGCTACCCATGCCGTGACCCGCGCTCGCTTCGATGCGCTCGAGGATCGGCGCCTGGGAACTGCTGGCATGTTGCAACTGGGCCGCCATTTTGTGGGAATGCCAGGGCGCCACGCGGGTGTCGTTTTCGCCCGTCAAGAGTAAGACGGGGGGGTAAGCGGTCGCCTCGCGCACGCGATGAAAGGGCGAATAGGCGTAGAGCGCTTTGAATTGCTCGGCGTCCTTCACCGTACCGAACTCGGTTGCGTTGAACGCGCCATTGGCATCGGTCTCGAGGCGCAGCATGTCGTAAACGCCGACGAACGAGACGACGACACGGGGCAGCTCGGGATGCTGCGTCAACATGGCACCCATGAGAAGACCGCCGTTGCTGCCGCCAACGATGGCGATGCGATCGGGGATGGCGTATTTGCGGGCCCGGAGGTGCTCGAAAGCGGCAGCGAAGTCGTCGAAGACGTTCTGCTTGTGCGTGAGGCTGCCTTGCTTGTGCCACTCCTCGCCGAATTCACCGCCGCCGCGCAGGTTGGCGATGGCGAGACCGACGCCGCGCTCGAGGAGCACGGAGCTCATCGGTTGAAAGTTCGGGCCGATGCTGATGCCGAACCCACCGTACGCCGTCAACTCGAAGGGAATGGAGGTGCCTTCTTTGTAATCTTTGGGCAAAAGTACGTTCACCGGAATCTGCGTTCCGTCCTTGGAAGTGGCCATCTCGCGCGCCACTTTGACGCCAGCGAGGTCGACCGGTGTCCGCGTCGACATCTTCGTCTTGCGCGTTTCGCCCTTGCCGGGATCGAATTGAATCCAATTGATCGGTTCGACGAACGACACGTTGGCAAAGAGCACCTGCGCCTTGTCGAGCGGGGCAAGATGGAAAGCGCTGGAGACGGGTAGCTGCATCGGGCGCGCCTGCGGCTTGCCGTCGAGATCGAACATCCGGATCTCCGACGGGCCTCCCAGCTGGTAAATGGCGTAGAGGTGTCCGCCGTGCGCAAGCACCGGCGCATTGCCGTAGAAGTCGAACATGAGCGTGTCTTTACCTTCCGGCACGATCACTTTCGCTTTCGCGAGACTGAATCCCGCGATTGGCGCGCGTAAGAGCTTGCCCCGCGCCGCGTTCTGCCGCGACGTGAGATAGAAGTCGTTCTTCTCGCCGAAAACGATTTGAACGATGCCGTCCTCGAAGCGCGTCAGTTGTTTCCACTTACCGTCCAGGCCCCGCAGGAAATGCATGAACTCGCCGTTGTCACCGTTCTGCACCTCGGCCAGCACTTGCCCCGCCCCATTGGCGGACAATCGCGTCTCGGCAACGCGCGGAAAGTCGGCACCTAGCTCGTACACGTCTTTGTCCGCCGGCGTGCCGAGGGTGTGGCGGTAAACCTGTACGAAGAAAGCTGCATCGGCAGGTGGACGCTCCGTGCCGCGCGGGTAGTGCGTATAAAAGAAGCTTTTCGAATCGCGTAGCCATTGGAGATCACCGCCCGCGGTCCCTCCTTGCACCCGCGGGACCACCTCGAAGACTTCCTTCCCATCGCCCGTCGCGAATACGTGCACGTCGCCCGCCTCGCTTCCGCCCTGAGAGAGCGAGACGGCCACGTATTTGCCATCGGGCGAGGGGCGAAACCAGTCGATGGCCGTATGACCGCTTGCGTCGAGCGTGTTGGGATCGACAAGCACGCGCTCCGCCTCGGTCCCGTCGGGTCCGAGCATCGTCACGAGCATCGGCTGCTGCCGTGGGGGCTCTAGCTTCAGCGCAAACAACGTGCGGCCGACGGCAGCGGGCAGACGGTAGGTTGCGAACTTGGCGCCGAGGATCTCCTTCAGACGCGCGCGCAAACCTTCGTGGTTGGGCAATGCGTCGAGGTGCTTGCGCGCCCACTCATTTTGCTCTTTTGCGAACGCCTTCACCCGCTCGGACGAGAGATCTTCGAGCCAGCGATAGGGGTCGTCGATCTCCACGCTGTGGTAGATGTTTTTGACGGACTCTCTCGCCGCCGCGGGGGCATGCGTTTTCGCCGGCGCTGGAGGCGGCGCAAAGGACGCCACTGAAACCGGGGACACGGCCATCGCTGGGGCCGGCGCTGGCGGGGTTCCTGCGCACGCGAAACCGAGACCGACGGCGACGACGAGCACGGAAGTGGAGCGCATCTTCATGAGCATGTACGTACCACTCGTCGCCTGCTGGCGAACGCGCAATCCCGGGGCGCGCTCGTACGCGACGATGAGCATCTGACATCACCAACCGGGACCGTCCCCCGTTCGCGCACCTCTTTCCCGTTTTCGCCGCGACGGTCGCATCGCTCATGGAGCGCCTTTCGCCGCTCGCGCACGCAACGCTGGAAAGGCGTGAGGACGCTTCGCTCGATTGGATCTGATCCGACCACCTAATTCCTATGACGCGGTTACTACGAGAAAAAAGCGTCGAAAGAGCTCCTCTGAATGACGGATTCCTTTGCCATGGAGCGCCTGTGGTGCAATGTAGGCGGCGCGCGTGTCCCGAGGGTTTGAGGTACCGAGACATGAAAGCGTTACTCGTCCACCGACCGCGTTTGAAAAATGGTCGATCGAGGCGCCAGATATGGGTGTTCGCAGCCTGCGTTTTGGCGCTGGGCTTGCCTGTGCGCGTTGACGCGCAAGCGATCGACTCGCGTCCGGCACCTCCTCCGGCTCATGAAGACAACCCCCGGCGCGCGAGAACCGCGCGGCCCGATCGAGGCGCGTGGGCAGGAGATCCGAAGCGTGACTACGCCGAGAATCTCGAAAAGGGAGCTCTCATCGAGGGGCAAGTCGACATGTCTCTGCTCGAAACGCGTATTCGCGATCTCTCGGCCAAGGTCGAAGAGCTGAACGCGCTTTTGCAGCACCAGCGAGAGTCGGCGGAGCCGGTTCACTTCGCGCCGCACCCGATGCGGGTCACGCTGCTCGAGCGGCACCGGCCGGTGCACCTTCCGAAAACGTACGGCGAGGCGCTCGCAGTGGTGGCTCGCGATCGCGCTCGCGCGATCGCGGCCATCTTCGACGATCCCGAGGAACGAGCACGTCTCGCCATCGACCCGGAACCGGCCGAGGTCCGGCGACTGCTCGAACCCATCGACGCGTGGCTCTCTGCGACGGGGACGGCTCCGGAAAGGGCGCACGCGCACCTGCAGGCGCTCGTTTACGCGACCCTCCTCGAGGCTCGCGTCAAGATCGAATGTCCGGAGCCCATGCCCGTCGTTTACAAACTGATCCGCGATCTGCACGTCGATCGCAAGGCGCTGACGGAACACCTTCGTCGAAGTTTCTTGCTCGACGATCCCATCGTCGAGCGCGATCTGGGCGGCGTGCTCGCCGCGACGGCCAAGGCGTATCCAGATCCCGCGGGGATGCGCGATTTCTTGATGTGGCTCGCCGGCAGCGTGGGCACGGATCTCAAAGACGAGCTCCTCGCGAAGGCGCCGTATGCCTACCGCGGTGACCCGCAAGGTCAGTTCGACGCCGCTGCCGAAATCGCCATCAGCGACAACGGCGACGTTCTCAAGCTGCAAGTCGAGCTGCAGCGCATGCTCGTCGAGGCAAAAGCCTTACGGGCCGCGCGCGGCGCAGACGAGAGCACGGCAGGCACGTGGCAGCATCGCTTGCTTCAGGCCGAACGCGAGCTCGACCACATGCTGCGCGCCGCGGACAGTGAGCGCGAAGCGGTGATGACGCTGGTGCGGCGCGTGCCCATCGAAAAGCGTACGACCGCGCTGGTCAAACCGGCGCTCTCCCTCTCCCTCGAGCCCGCCGACGAAGTCGCCTCCGACGATTTGACGACCCAGCATTGACCTCACGCCAACGGGTGAGGTGGCGGAAAGCTCGATCAGGGCGCCGTCATGCGTGCGCGGACTTCTGGTTTTCGATCAAACGGAGGGATTCTCGGACGAACGCCTCGAGGTCGTCGGGCTTGCGACTCGTGACCAAATTGCGATCGACGATGACCTCCTTGTCGACGACCTTGGCGCCGGCGTGACGCAGATCGACTTGGATCGTCTTCCATGCCGTCATGGTGCGGCCCTCGACCAGGTCGGCGGTGATGAGCAGCTGCGGCCCATGGCAGATGGCGAAAATCGGCTTGTCGCGGAAACGGCGCACGAATTCGACGGCGCGATCGTCGGCTCGCAGGTAGTCGGGAGAATGGCCGCCGGGAATGAAGAGCGCCTCGAACTGCTCGGCGCGTGCGTCGCCGAGCTCGAGATCGACTTGCGTGCGCTCGCGCCCCTTGTCGCCATTGAGCGTTTCGCCCTTCTTCATTCCAACGACCACCACCTCGTGTCCCGCTTTGCGAAAGCGATCATACGGCGTACGAAATTCGGAATCTTCGAAACCAGGACCGACCAACGCTGCGATGCGCATGGGTGCCTCCCTTTCAGCCGAATGAGGTCGCGGATTATGACGTGGCTCCGCGTTTCGGGGCAGCGAACGTAAGATCCCCGTGGGCCTTTTGGCCGTCACGAGCAGTTTGGGATCACGCGGCCCGGCGGCGCACACCCTTGGCAGCGGAGCGCGACCGCTTGCTCGAAAGGCGGCGAACACTGGCACGGAGCGTGGCCTCGAGGGACGGGCTCGGACGAATGAGCTCCTCTTTGAGAAGGGCCAAGAGTGCGCGCTCGTCCGCGTCGAGCTTGCCGTCATTGTGCTCGGCGGTCGCGGCGCTCGGCCGGCTTATCCCCTCGAGCTTGCCGCCGAGGTAACGCGAGATGACGGCCGGATGCACGTACGATTTGCGGCATACGGTCGGGGTATTGCCGAGCTTCTCGGCCACCCACGCGACCGCGGCGACCACGTGTTTCTGCTTGGGCGCGCCTCCGCTGACACGCTCACCGAGCGCACGCGCCGCGAGAAGCGTGCCGTACCAGGTTCGAAAATCCTTGGCGCTGAAATCTTCGCCCGCAGCTTCTCGAAGGTAGGCGTTGACGTCGGCCGATTCGATTCCGTGCGCTTGACCGTCTTCGCCGATGAACTGAAAGAGCTCTTGCCCGGGCAACTCTTGGCAGCGACGCACGACGGTCGCTAGGCGGCGGTCCTTCACGTCAATGACGTGATCTTTTCCGCTCTTACCGCGAAAGCGAAAGCTGATCTTCGGTCCAGCGACGTCGACGTGCTTTCCGCGCAGCGTCGTCAATCCATAGGAGCGATTCTGCTTCGCGTATTCTTCGTTGCCCACGCGAATGAGCGTGCGTTCGAGCAACTGGGTGACCACCGCCAGAACCTTTTCGCGCGGCAGACCGGGGACTGCCGCGTCCTTGGCCACCCGCGTGCGGATGGCGGGCAGCGCCTCGGCGAAGGCGATCATGCGTCCGAACTTGGTTTCGTCGCGCACCTGGCGCCAGCGGGCGTGGTAGCGGTATTGTTTGCGCCCCTTGGCGTCGCGGCCAGTGGCCTGGATATGGCCGTCGGCGCGCGTGCAAATGCGAACATCGGTCCACGCTGGGGGAATGGCGAGCGCGCGAACGCGACGGAGCTCCGCCTCGTCGGTCACCTTTCGTCCGTGCGCGTCAATGAAACGAAACCCTTTGCCGACACGCACGCGGCGAATGCACGCACACGAGGCGAGGTCCGCCACGTACCTGAGGCCGGCAGTCGACGCCGACTGCACAGGATCGCCCCCTAGCTGCACGAGGTCGGTTACGATCGTCTCGAGTTTTCCCACGGTTGCACGGATACGCATGCACCATGCCGACGTATCCGGGCTTTGGGCGCACCCCGCGCGCCGCTCGCCGTCACGCGTCCGGCCGCCCACGCTGTCGCAACCCGCGGGCCGCCGGTCAGTCCTTGCCCAGCGCGCGCTGCAGCTGCACGCGGGCCACGGCGCGCTCGTAAATAGCGCGCGTCAAGTTGAGTCGCGCTTGGGCAAGCGCCGCCTGCGCGTCCAAGAGGTCGGTGACGGTCGCGGCCCCCGCGCGCAGACGAGCGTCGGTCACGCGGTACGCCTCGGCGGCGCTGGCGATCGTCTGTTCGGCCAAGCCAATCGCGCTGCTCCTCGCTTCGAGCTGCGACTCGCGCGTCGTCACCTCGAGCAACACTTGTCTCCTTTGCGTCTCGACGTCGGCGCGCGCGGCGTCGGCCAGCGCCGCCGCCGCTTGTCCGGCGCGAAAGCTCGCGCCCCATTCCCAGATCGGCCACTCCGCCTTGACGCCCACGAAGGCGGCATTCTTGGGAGCGAATGCCTGCCCATCGATGCGGGTATAGGCCCCTTCCACCGACACCTCGGGGAAAAGACCGTACAGCCGCGCCCGCGCCCGATGATCGGCCGCGTCGGCGGCGAGCCGCGCTTGTGCCATCTCCGGTCGAGCGGTCAGCGCAGCGTCGCCCTCGCGATCCGCGTTGATGGGCGCGGGGGCGCCGAGCAGCGACGTTGGCTCGACGAACTCGATACTCGCGTCATTGGGCGGCACGTCGATAACGCTGAGCAGCGCGGCCCGCGAAGCGGTGAGGTCCACGTGAGCCATGATCGCCTGTTGGCGTGCATTGGCTTGTGCGACCTTGACGCGCAACAGGTCGACGTCGTTCAACGTGCCTGCCTTGACTTGCGCGGCGGTCACCGCGATCTGCTCGCCAAGCTCGCTCTCCGACGACTGCGCGATCTGCTCCATGGCCCCGGCCTGGAACATACGCAGGTACTCGACCTCGATGGCTTCGCGCGTCGCCGCTTCGGCCGTTCGCACCTGCGCATCGGCCGCCTCCGCCGAGCGCGCCTCGGATTTGTAGTCCTCGGCCCTGCGGAAAAGTCCGACGATCGGCTGCGACGCAGCGACGGCCAACGTATTGGTATTTTGATCGCGCGCGGTGATGGCCGGCGAGGACCCCGGCGGCGCGCCCGGAACAGCGAACGCAATAGCGAAGGGACTGTCCCAGTGCTGGTATTCCTCCGTCACCACGATGCTGGGAAGCATCCGCGCGCCGGCACTCGTTTGCATGCGGTGGGCCCCTTCTGCGCGCGAACGCGCGGCAGCCAGACGAGGATGGCTCGCGACCGCGATCCGGACGACGTCATCGACCGTCATTTTCCGCCCTTCGGCCATCGCGGTGGATGGGGCCAGTAGAGCGACGATTAAAAAGGCGCGGCGCATGCTCACTTGCCCACCTCGACCATCACGTCGGCCGACAATCCTGCGCGGAGCGCCACGTCCGGGGGAACGTCGACCCACGCGATCCGCACCGGCACGCGCTGTACGACCTTGACGAAGTTTCCGGAGGCATTGTCCGGCGGTAGTAGGGAGAAACTCGACCCCGTCCCAGCGGAAAGGCTCTCCACTTTGCCGATGAACTCGCGATGGGGATATGCGTCGATCTTGATGGTTGCTTGTTGGCCGGGCTGCATCTTCCCAATCTGCGTTTCCTTGAAGTTCGCGACGATGTGCGTATTCGTGGGGACCAGCTCGACGACCGGCTGTCCGGTAGCGACGAGCTGCCCCTCGTGTACCGCCAATTGCGAGGCTATCCCGTCGGCGGGAGCCGCGATCTTCGTATACGAAAGCTGCAGCTCGGCGAGAGCGAGCGCGGCGCGTGCCCCTTCCAGCCGAGCGTGACCAAGATCGGCGTTTGCTCGCGCTGCCGCAATCTGGGCGTCGATGGGAGCACTTTGCGTCACGCGTCCGAACGCCTCCGAGACCCTGGCCCTCGCTGCTCGTTTGAACTCTTCGCCAGCAGCGACCTGCGCTCGTGCTTGGGCGAGGGCCGCGTTGGCGCCGTCGTACGCGGCCTCGGCATTGTCGAGCCGCTCTTGCGTCGTGGCGTTGGCTTCGCGGAGCTCCTTCGCACGTTTCAAGTCGCCTTGCGCCTTGTGAACATCCGTCTCGGCGCGCACGACGGCCGCCTGCGCCGCGGCAATTTGGGCGTCGGCCGAGGCCACGCCGACCGATGAACCCGAGTAAGCCGCTTGCGCGCTGGAAAGGCTGCCCTTCGACGAAGCGCCGACGATTTCGACTTGGGCGTCGGCGGCCGCCGCTTGAGCTGTCGTACTCGCCACTTCGGCCTGCGCTTGTTTGACGCGGGCGCGAAAGTCCGCGTCGTCCAGCTCGGCGATGAGGTCCCCCTTTTTGACGAGCTGATTCTCTTGAATCGCAATATGCGTCACTTGCCCCGCGACCCGCGTGCCGAGGGGTATGAGGTCCGCCGCGATCTGAGCGTCGTCGGTGTTCTCTTGGCCGGCGGTGAGCACGACGTAGCCCCCGACGCCGAGCACCACCACGGCCATGACCGCCAAGAGAACGAGAAAGGGGCGCCGCGAGCGTGTGGCGGCCAGGGCGGCGGGCGCGGTTTGCCCGTTGGTGCTCGCATTTTCGGGGCGCGATTCGACTTGCATGATCAGATCTCCACGTGCACTTCCGCCGGCCCGTTTTGCTCGTGGTCCGGCGATTTGAGAAAAATGAGAATTGGCAAAACGACCAGAAAGAGAATGCCCGTCAAAAGGAAGAGCTTTTCGAACGTGAGCACCATGCTTTGGCGAGCCACCATGCCGCCGAGGATGCGCCCCGCAGCCGCCTTGGCGGAGGCGACGTCGTATCCGTGTCCCTCGAGTCGCTGGGTGATCATGGCCAGACGATCCAACACTTCGGCGCGTCCCGGCACGAGGTGTGCGCCGAGAGAAACCATGGCCTGCTTGTTGAACCGAGAGATGAGCGACGCGAAGACCGCCAGTCCGAGCGAGCCGCCGATCTGGCGCATCAGCGAATTGAGTCCGGTCGCGTCCGCCAAGCTATGACGCGGAATGCGCGCGAGGGCGACGGTGGTCAGCGGAATGAAAAGGCAGGCGAAGGCGACCCCCTGGATGACCAATACGGCCATCACGTCCCCCGACGTCGTCATCAGCGTGTAGTGACTCATCATGTACGCGCTGATCGAAAAGAGGATGACACCGAAACCGGTGATCACGCGCGGCGAGACGCGATTGTAGAAACGGCCCACGATGGGCATCGCCACCATCATCACCAGCGACCGCGGCATCAGCGCGAGCCCCGATTGCATCGCCGTAAACCCGAGCAGCTCCTGCATGAATACGGGGAGAAGGAAGGTGATCGACAAAAGCATGGCGAACATCACGGCGCCCACCAGCGTTCCGGAGGTG
>DATHEQ010000033.1:0-11065 GCA_035318505.1 Polyangiaceae bacterium
CGTTCTCGCCGCGGTGCGTGGTCCGGACGTGGTCGCCAAAATGATGGCTCTGTTGCCCGAGCAGCTCCGTCATGATCTCGAAGGCGGCAAGATCGTTCCGAGTGGGTGGTATCCGGTGGCGTGGAAACGCGAGCTGCATCAGGCCGGGCGGAGAGTGACCGGCGAGCCGCGCTTGGCGCGCTTCATGGGCAACGAGATGACCAAGCGCGATCTGAACGGGGTCTATCGCGCTTTCATCCGTATTGCGTCGCCTGCCATCGTGCTGGAAGCGAGCGCTCGTATTTTTTCGAGGTACCTGCGACCGGGTACGATGACCATCCTCGAGCAGGGCAAGGGGTTCGCGCGTGTGTTCTTCGAAAATTGCCACGACTTCGACGAGAACATGTGGAACGACGTGCTCGGCGGTTGCGAAGCGGCGCTCGAGCTGACGGGTTCGAAGGTGGTGCGGATTCAGATCGAAGAAGGCGGGGGCGACGGCGACTCGAGGACAACCGCCACCGGCTCATGGACCAAAGGAAAAGCCGGCCCCCCCGTCGATGTCGAACGCTGAAGAACCGACGAAGAGCGGACGATACTTTGCGCGCGTCGGTCACCGCGCGGCGCGGGTCGTTCGATCAGCGTCTTGCTGCAAACCGACGTCGTCGAGCGGCCTCGGGCAAACGTCGCGCAGCTTACAGTCTTTACACTCGGCTCCCCGCCAAATGCGATCGAAGATCTCCTGTACGTCGTCGAGGAGAGGCGCGTCGTCGGTCACGATGCCGAGCTCGAAATTACGACGACCCGTGCCTTTGGCGCCGAGACCGGCGCCCGTCCAATTGGCGCTGCCGAGATAAAGGAATCCACCGTCGACGATGACCGCTTTCAAGTGAACGCGCGGGCAGAGCCGCATTTCGAAGCGACCTTGCTCGTTGCCAATAGGGGCGGGGTCGCGCGTTGCAAACACGCCGCTCGCCGAGCGCGTGTGCGAGTCGGTCTTGAGGTGTGCGGGCGGCACATCGTCGAGGTTGCGCCGTCGCAAGCGGCGAAAAGCCGTCAACCGAGCGTGCCGCGCGAACTCGGCGCGAAAAGGCCCCGATGGCGGCGACGCGTGCAGGAGGCGAATCTCGACGCCGGCCGCGACGAGCTCGTCGAACACTTCGATGACCGAGCGGTACGACGCGCCACCGCGACGGCGCCGTCGCAAAGACCAGCGCCAGTCCTCGACCATGAGTTCCTTCAAATTGGCGGTCGCAATCCAGAGGCTGGTGCGCGCGCCGCGCACGGCTTGCATCACCGTGTCGTAGTGTCCGCGCCCCGATACGAACCGTAGCGCAACGGAGCGGCTCGCTCGCACGAAGTCCACGCCGCGAGTTTATCGGTGCGCAAAGAGCTGGAGCAAATTCGTCGCGAAGTCGCCTGTGTCAGGGGCATGCAACCCGGTCTCCCACGTTGGCCCGCTCTTTGCTGGTTACCGGGTCCGCCGGACGAAGCGAGTCGAAAACGCACGCCTACCCGCGGAGGAGATCCCATGAGCGATACCACCGACGAGTTGAAAAACGAGGTCAAGAAAGGCCTCTCGCGGCTGCAAACGTTGCGCGACGAAGTGCGTGTGCGCCTGCACCTGGCGAGCATGGAGCTCAAGGATCAGTGGAACAAGCTCGAGCCACACCTGCTCGACGTCGAGAAAAAGGCGACCGACGCGTCGGACGCGTCGCGAACGCTCATCACCGAGGCGGTGAAGAAGCTCGAGAAATTCCGCGCTTCCTTGTCGTGAGACGGGGATGACGACGGTGGCGGTGCCACGCGTTCAGTCTTTTTTGGCCACCGCCGCCGTTGTCACTTCGGTGAAGAGCGACTGAATCCGTTTGACGAGGTCGGTGGGGTCCTTCACGATTCCCTCAGCCAACAGCGCTTGATCAAACAGAAGCTCGGACCACTGGGGAATCCGTTCCGACTTGGGGTCGCTGGCGCCGAGTGCGGATAGATTCTTGATGATGGGGTGGGAAGGATTGAGCTCGAGGATGCGCGGCGACTCCTCCGTTTTGGCGTCGAGCATCTTCAGGATGCGTTGCATGTTGGCGCTCGGGTCCCCCTCTTCGGCGACGAGGCAGCTCGCGCTGTCGGTGAGCCGGCGCGAGAAACGCACGTCCTTCACCTTCGCTCCGAGAGCGGCCTTCACGAGCGGAATCACGCCGGCCGCGTCTTCGACCGCCTTTTCGTCGTTGGTATCGCCGAGATCGACGTCGCCGTGGACGGCGCTCTTGAGCCGCCGCTTGTCGAATTCCGAGAGCGCCTGCGCCACCCATTCATCGACGGGATCGATGAAGAAAAGCACGTCGTAGCCGCGCTTTTTCAGAGCTTCGAGGTGAGGTCCCTCTTCGACGGCGCGCCGGTTCGGCCCCGTGATGTAATAAATTTCTTTTTGATCGGCGGGCATCGCGGCGACGTACTGCTTCAGTGAAATGAGCTTATCCGGCGGGGTCAGGTGCGACTCGAAGCGACAGAGCTCGGCGAGCTCGTCTTTGTGCTTCCAGTCCATGGCCACCCCTTCTTTGACGAGGCGTCCGAATTCAGCCCAGAAAATGGCGTATTTTTCGGGCTCGCCCGTGGCGAGATCGGCAAGCGCGCGGAGGACGCTCTTGGTGAGCTGCTGCTGAATCTGCAAGAGATTGCGGTCCTCTTGCAGCATCTCGCGCGAGACGTTGAGGGGGACATCCTCGGAATCGACGACCCCGCGCAAGAACCTGAGGTATTGCGGCACGAGCTTGTCGCAGTCTTCGACGATGAGCACGCGCTTCGCGTAAAGGCGCAGCCCGCGTCGCTCTTTGCTGAAGAGATCGAGCGGCGCCTTCTCGGGCACGTAGAGGAGCGCGTGATACTGCACCGGTGCGTCGACCGAAGTGTGCACGCGCAGCAGCGGGCTTTGGGTATCGGACCCCGTGATACGGCGGAAGAACTCCGTATGCTGGTCGTCGGTGACTTGCGATTTGGGCAGCGCCCAGATGGCCGAGGATCGGTTGACCAGCTCGTCATCGACGTAGATCGGAAACTGTACGAAGTCGGAATACTTCTTGATGATCTCGCGGACGCGCGCGGGGCGGAGGTACTCGCGCTCCTCTTCTTTGAGGTGCAGGACGATTTCGGTGCCGGGGGTTTCGCGTTCGCCGGGCAGCACGGTGAAGCTTCCGCTCCCCGTCGAGCGCCAGATGACCGGTTCTCCGCCGGGGAGCATGGATAGCGTGTGCACGTCGACGCGCGCCGCGACCATGAACGCCGCATAAAATCCGACGCCGAACTGACCGATGATCTTGAGGCCGGCTTCTTTGCTCTTGGCGGCCTCGGCGTAGGCTTTGACGAAGTCGAGTGATCCCGAGCGCGCGATGGTGCCGAGGTTCTGCACGACTTCGTCGCGCGTCATGCCCACGCCATTGTCCTCGACGGTCAACGTTCGCTTGTCATCGTCGAGGCGTAGGGAGATGCGCGCTTCGCCCGCCGGCTCGAGGACGTCTTTGCGCGTCAGCGACAGGAACCGCGCCTTGTCGAGGGCGTCCGACGCGTTCGAAACGAGCTCGCGTAAGAACACCTCTTTGTGTGTGTAAAGAGAGTTGATGACGAGCGCGAGCACCTGCTGAACTTCCGCCTGAAAGGGGAGCTCGACGGCGCCCGTCGGGGCGGGGCTTTGGCTGGGGTCGCCTTGCGAGGGGGTGGTCATTCTGTGGGCATCTATAGCAGCGGTAGCGTTTGTGAAGGGGGGACGCCCTTGAAACTTGGGCCCTGGACTGGAAACCGTGCTACTCCGCCGCCGTGCCCTACGCTCCAGGAATCCGCGTCTTTCGCTCTCCGATTCACGGATACGGCATCCGTGCCGTCGACGGCTTTCAGCCCGGCGACACCATCGCCGACGTGGAAGGCGTCCTCTATAAGGAGGAAGAGCTCGTCGACGATCGGTACTGCCTCTGGGTCGACGATGGCTTTTACTTCGACATGGTCGACCAGACGCGCTGGGTCAACCATGCCTGCGACCCCAACGCCGAAATCGAGGCCGAGCTCGACGGCGAGGGGGGAGCCTGGGCGCGGGTGATCGCGCTGCGAGCGATACAGCCGGGGGAAGAAATTACCTACCACTACGGATTTCCGCTCGACCTGGCCGAGCGCTGCACCTGCGGTGACAAGAGCTGCGCGGGGTGGATCGTCGATCCCGATTGTCTGCCCGAGCTCCTGGCTCGGATCGCATTCGATCAGTCGAGGCCGGCCTCGTCGCCGCCCCGACCCGACGCGCAAAATCCAAATAGCCTGCGATAACACCCCACACCGATGTATAGTGCGCACGCTCGGGAGCCGTTGGCTCGGCAGAATCGCAGGTGAACCGCAGATGACCGAACAGGATGCGCGGGCGAGAAAACAGAGCCTGTACTTCCCTCAGGACATGTTGGAAGAGATCAAGGCCGAGGCCAATCGCCTCGAGCGGCCGCTGTCGTGGGTTGTGCAGCGAGCATGGAAGCGGGCGCGCGAAGAAATCAAAAAGATGCCCACCGGCTGAAACTCGGGCCGTTGACGGACGAGAAGTCTCCTAGCCACGGGGGTCGATCCCAAATGCCGGGTAAGGTGTAGCCATGCGATCGCGCCACTTCTTGCCGCTGATTTGGCTCGCGGGCGCCGTTGCGCTGGTGGGTGGCTCGGCCAATGCACTCGAGCTGCCCTTCCAGCAGACCAAGCTCGCCAACGGGCTTACCGTGATTGTCCATGAAGACCACCTGCTGCCGGAGGTGGCGACGAATCTTCTCTACCGCGTCGGGTCGAAGGACGAGAAAGCCGGTCGCACCGGGTTCGCGCATTTGTTCGAGCATCTGATGTTCATGGGCACCAAGCGGGCGCCCAACAAGATGTTCGATGCGTGGATGGAAGCGGCGGGCGGGCAGAACAACGCGTCGACCAGCTCCGACGTCACCGACTACTTCGAAAGCGGACCCTCCGCGCTCCTCCCGCTCTTCGTGTGGCTGGAAGCGGACCGGCTCGACGCGCTAGGGGGCGAGATCGACAAGCCGAAGCTCGACCTGCAGCGCGACGTCGTGCGCAACGAGCGCCGTCAGATGACGGAAAATCGGCCGTACGGCAAAGTCGAGCTGCGGCTTCCCGAGCTGCTCTATCCCGAATCCCATCCTTATCATCATCCCGTCATTGGCTCGCACGCTGACCTCGAGGCCGCGAGCGTCGAAGACGTGCGAAGCTTTTTCAACGAACACTACGCGCCCGAGAACGCCGCACTCGTCGTCGCGGGGGACGTACGCGCCGCCGATGTGAACGACCTCGCCGAGCGCTACTTCGGCGTGATCCCTTCGCGGCGGCGTTCGGCGCCAGCTAGCCGAGTCGACAAAAAGGCGGCGCCGCTGCCCACCCTCGACAAGGTGGTCCGCGAGACCCTCGAAGACAGGGTCGAGATGACCAAGATCATCATGGCGTTCCATTCGCCGGCGCGATTCGATCCGGGGGACGCCGAGCTCGATCTTTTGGCGTCCGTCCTTTCGTCGGGAAAGACGAGCCGTCTCTACAAATCGCTCGTCTACGAGAAGGCGCTGGCTCAGTCGGTGACTGCGTCGCAGGATTCCTCGGCGCTTTCGAGCGTGTTCACCATCGAAATCCTGGTTCGTCCAGGCGTGTCGGCCGACGCCGTCGAAAAAGCGACCGATGCCATCTTGGCGCAAGTCTTGGCCAAGGCGCCGACCGACGAAGAGGTGCGCCGCGCCAAAAACCAAGTGCAATTTCAGTTCGTCGATCGCTTGCAGTCGGTGGCGGCACGCGCGCGGCTCCTCAACGTGTATTGGTCCGATTTGGGTGACCCTGGTTACGTGAACAAGGATCTCGCGCGCTACGAACAAGCGACGGCGGAAGGGATCCTCGGCCAGGCGAAAAAGACGATCACGCTAGGCGGCCGTGTCGTCGTGCGCGTCGTGCCGAGGGCATCGTGAGAGCGGCGCTTCTCGTCGCGCTCGCCGCGGTCTCGTGCGGCGGTGCGCCGAGCGCGGCTCCACCGCCGCGCAGCGAGCCCGCTCCCAGCGCGACGGCGCCGGCCGTCGCCCCTCCGCGCGATCCACTGGGGACGCGCCCCGCTCCTCCGCCCGCCCAAGCCTTCGTTCCTCCCGCGCCGCAAGTTCTGGAGGGTCCGAATCATTCCAAGGTTTGGCTGCTCGAGCGACACGGTTTACCGCTCGTCACCGTGGCCATCGTCGTTCCCTACGGGAGCGCGACCGAGCCGATCGAGAGGGGAGGGCTCGCGTACGCCACCGCCGACATGCTCGACGAGGGAGCGGGCCCACGCGATGCGCTCGCTTTTTCGCAAGCCATCAACGATCTCGGGGCGCGCCTGGCGAGCGGCGCCGATCGCGATGCGAGCTCGGTCTCCATTCAGGTGCTTTCTTCCAAGCTCGAACCCGCCCTTTTGCTCCTCGCCGACGCCGTCGTCAAACCGCGCCACGAGAAAAAAGATTGGTCCCGCGTTTCGGCGCTCTGGAACAACGCTCTCAAAAATCGCACGCAAGAGCCGACCGAGGTGGCCCGGGTCGTCACCACGTACGCCTATTACGGCCCCAAGCATCCCTATGCCCACCCGCCCGACGGCACGCTGACTTCGGCCAAGAAGGTTCAGCTCGGCGACGTTGCCAAATGGCACAAGACTATCTGGCGCCCGGATGCGGCGACCTTCGTGGTGGTCGGGGACGTCAAGCCGGCGGAGATCACCGCGCTGCTCGCCAAGGCGTTCGCCCCGTGGAAGGCGCCCGCGGAGACCGCTCCGCCCGTCGCCGATCCCGGGCCGGCGCCGCCGCGCGAGCTGCGTTCGTTGGTGGTCGATCGTCCCGACGCGCCGCAGATCGTCATGTCCTGGGTTCGTCCAGGCCCCAAGGCGAGCGACGCCGGGTACGCCCCGCTGTCCATGATCAACATTGCGCTGGGCGGGTCGTTCACCTCGCGTCTCAACCAGAACCTGCGCGAAGATCACGGTTGGACCTACGGCGCTCGCTCGAACGTCAGTGCGCAGCGCAGCGCGGGCATGGTCGTCGTGCGCGCCGCCATCCGCGCCGACGCTATTTCCGGCGCGTTGCGCGAGACGCGCAAGGAGCTCGGCCTGCTCGCCAAGGACGGCTTGGCCGAAGCGGATCTCGACAAGGTGCGCGCGCTCCTGAACGGCGACGCGCTCGAATCGTACGGAACGGTGCGCGGCGTCGCGGGCAGCCTCGCCGGTAACGCATCGCTCGGCTTGCTTCCCGATCAGGATGCGCGCGATCTCGCGGCACAGCGGAGCGCCAGCGCAAAAGACGTGGCCGCGCTGGCAACGAAGTACTTCGATCTCTCGACGGCCACGGTCGTGCTCGTTGGACCGAAAGATCTGGCGGTCAAAGCGCTCGCCGAAAACGGGCTTCCCCAGCCGGAGTTCGTCGACGCCGAAGGCGCGCCGCTCGCGCACTGACGTCCTTGCTCGGACGCGGTTGGCGTGCGAAAGCGGGAAGATGGATAGGGCTGCTCGATTCGCGAAGCTCGCGCTGGCATGGGCGCTCGTCATTTTCGCGCTGTCGTCGATTCCGGGCGGGTCCTTCCCGACCTCGAAGCTCCTGAGTTACGACAAGCTCTTACATGCCGGGGTGTATTCGATCCTCGGCGGGTTCACGTTCTTGGCCCTGCCGCGGAGCTGGTCGTTGCGGCCGAGCGTTCTCGTCCTCTTGGCGGGCGTGATCACCACGGCTTACGGTTTTACCGACGAATTCCATCAGCTGTTCGTTCCGGGCCGCTCCGCCGACCTGCGCGACGTGCTGGCCGATTGCGTGGGCGGCTTCGTGGGAGCGCTCGCGGTGGCCCTGATTCCCGCGACGGGAGGCGGCGGTAACACCGACAAGGCCGATCGGCCGACCGCGAAGCCGAACAACGCCTCTTAGGCGGACTCACGCTATCCTGGGGATGAACGCGAAGGCCGAGCCTATCGGCCAGGGGAGCTCGATGGGTGCCAATCCCGTTTCTCTCGATGGTATCGACGAAATCGTGGGACGCGTGCAGAAGCGCTTCGCCTCCAGACCGAAAGTCGCCTTTGCCGGCTTCGGTAATTCCGGCAAGTCCTCGCTGCTCAACGCCATCTATGGCGCGGAGGTCGCGCGCGTCAGCATGAAGACCGATGAAACGCAGGGCCCGCAAGTGGCCGAGCGTTTTGGCATCGACTTCACCGACACGCCCGGTGTGGGCACGAGCCGCTTCTCCCTCGATGACGTGCTCGGCCTCGGCGTTCTGCAAGAGCAGCACATCATTTTGCACGTGCTCAACGGCGCAGCAGCGGTCAGCGCCGATGACGAGAAGCTGGCGCGCGTCATCCGCGGCGCGTCGGCACGCAGCATCGTCGTCATCAACAAGATCGACGTTCTCGACGAGCGCGAGAAAACGGAATTTCTGGCGAGCGTCGTGGCCCGCCTGGGCGTCACCGACAACGAGGTGATGATGGTCTCCGCCAAGCGGGGCACAGGAGTGCCAGCCTTGGTGCAGCGCATCGCCGATCTTCTTCCGAGCGCGCTGCAAGACGCTTTCATCGCCGCCCAGCGCGCCGACTCGGAACTGAAAGAACGAAGGATTCGCACCCTCATCTATTCCAAAGCCGGAATTTGTGCGGCCGTGGCGCTCGCGCCGATTCCCGTCGCCGACATTCTCGTGCTCACGCCGATCCAGATGGCCATGGTCGCGACGATTGGGTACTTCCACGGCGTCGAGGTGAGCGCCGATCGCGCAGGTGAATTGATGGGCGTCATGGGCGCCGGGGTGGGCCTGCGCGAAGGGGCGCGGCAGCTCGTCAAATTGATCCCGGGTTATGGCCTCGCGGTCAGTGCCGCCATCGCCTTCGCCGGCACCGTCGCCCTCGGCGAGAGCGCACATCTCTGGTTCTCGCGGCAGATGAAGGTCGACGCCCACGAGTTGAAAGAACTCTTCTCCCGCGTGGCTGGCAAGGCCAAACAAGAGTACGCGTTGCGCGCGGATCGCGAATCAGCCGGTGACCGCGCCGTGAGCGAGCGCGTTCGCGCCGAGGTCGATGCCCTGCGCGACAAGCTGCAACGAGGCGTCATCTCGCAGGCCGAATTCGACAGGGCGATGATCGAGATCGAACGACCGCGCTGAGGCGCGCGGAGCTGCCGCTCTCGAGCGGGCGCGAACATCGCGAGCGCCGACGATTGGCCGAGGGTCATCCGGCCTGGATCCAACGGCCCCTTCGGCGGAAGAGCGGGCACGGGGGTTGCTGAAGAATGCTCGTCGGGAGCATCACGAAGCACCGTCTTGCTCCCAAACTGCACAGGTGACCCCATGAGCAAAATCATCACTCGATTGCGCGCGCGTCGCGCGCTTGCTCTGCCGTTTGCGTTGACCGCATTGGCAGCGATCGGTTGCACGGCGGAAGTGACGACCAGGCCTGCCACCGTCGTGACCGCGCAGGACGAAGTGGTCGTCGAAACCGCGCCGCCGAATATCTACGCGTACCCGCAGACGGTTTACCGCGGTGAAACCGTCTACTACGTCGGCGGACGCTGGTACCAACGGCGCGGGCCGCGCTGGGTCTACTACCGTCACGAGCCGGCCGATCTCGTTCGTCATCGGCACCACGTCGAAGCAGCGCCGCCGGCCCGTCGCTACCAACCCGTACCCGGTGAGGCCATCCGTGTGCGCTGATCTCTTTCGCCTACGGGCCAGCGCTGGTGCGTTGCTATGGACAACCATCGCCACCGCTGGCTGCGTGGTCGAAGCTGGCGACGCCGCGCCCCCGCCGGTGATCGTCGAGCCGGGTCGACTGACCTTGCGATGGATGGTGAGCGAAGCTGTCGACCCCAATCTCTGCGTTCTGAGTCGCTCGGCGGCGATCGACATCGCGGTCAGCACGACGGCGCGTACCTTGGTGGGCGAGTTTCAGGCACCCTGCACGGCTTTCGCCACCAGCATCTCCTCGCTCTACCCGGGGACCTATGAGGCGGACGCGTTGCTCATCGACACGCTGGGCCGCGCACGCACCACCAACGTTCAGATTCTTCCGTTCACCGTTTTGGACCGAACTGAGCTCATCATCGACGTCGATTTCCCTGCCGACTCCTTTTTGGACGGCTTGGAGCGCGACGCGGTGGGACGTGCCGCGGGGGCCGCTACGGATCACGGCGTAGCGAGCGCGCCGCCAGCCGAACGCAGCACGCCGCCCGACGCGGCGCAACCGATGCTCCTCCCATAAGAGGCGATTTCGCCCCTACGGAAAGGTAATGGTCATGTCGACAATGCAAGGAATCGTGGTCGTCGCGCTGATCTTGGTGGCTTTCGTGGTGATGGCGGTCGTTACGACGGACAACGCGCGTCGCCGCCGCGAGAAACTGCGCCGCCGCTTTGGACCCGAGTATGACCGTGCCGTCCAGCAATTCGGAAGCGTACCCAAGGCCGAAAGCGAGCTGGCCGCGCGAGCGCGCCGTCTCGAACGGCTGCAACTCCGAGAGCTCAACGAGGCCGATCGCATTCATTTCACCAACGCGTGGTCCGCGGTCCAGGTGAAGTTCGTCGACAATCCTGCGGAGGCCGTGCACGACGCCAACCAGCTCATCAAGACCGTGATGCAGGCGCGCGGATACCCTGTCGAAGATTTCGAGCACCGGGTCGCCGACCTTTCGGTCGATCATGCCAACGTCGTCCAGCACTACCGCGCAGCGCGAACGCTCGCCGAGGCCAATCGCGAAGGACGCGCCAATACCGAGGAGCTCCGCCAGGCATTCGTCCACTACCGGGCGCTTTTCGGCGATCTGTTGTCCGAGCCCCAGAAAGTCGAGCATCCGGAAATGCACCAAGCGCGCGCGTGATATTGGCTGCGTGCGCTGACCGCTCACAAACAATCGCGCAACTCCCTCGTGCGCTCGCCGAAAGGTGAAGCACGAGGGAACCGCACATGAAAAGCCGCAGTTGGTCAGGCAGAACGATTGTCCGGGCGCTCATCGCGCTGTCTTACATGGCTGGCTGCTCGTCGGCGCCCGCCGCCGGCAATGAGCCGTGCATGGTCGGCTCTGAATCGTGCCCGTGCACCGCAGGTGGCGCGTGT
>DATHEQ010000034.1:0-25472 GCA_035318505.1 Polyangiaceae bacterium
ACCCGGGTCAATTCTTCGATATCGCCGCGCACGAACAGGATTTCGCGCTGGATCTGCTCGATCGTCAGATCGTCGGCCATCATCTCTTTGATGCGCAAGATCTGGCGCACCATGGCGGCCGGATACATGCCTTGCGAACCCTGGTGCTTTCCCTTGCGGCCGACCCGCACGCTGCGCGGAAGCAGCCCGAGCTGCACGTATTTGCGCAGCGTCGCTTCGCTGAATTTGACGCCGTGCTGCTCGAGCAAACTCAGGATCTCGACCGAAGTGAGGCCGCCCTCGTGCTCGCGCTCGAGCCGCGAAAGCGTAGCTTCATCCAGTCGGTCCGACACGGATCGCCTCGTCTCTACGCGCTACGAACCGGTGATGTGAGGCCATTCTCACATGCGATCGTGCGTGCAATTGCAAGGTATTCCACTCAATAGAATACAGTCAATGTTTGACGGCCTGTTTTATTTGCGCATGGAAACGAGCGATTCCATGTCGCGCACTTACGAGAGCAGGTCGGACATTATTCGTCATACATAAACGCGTTTCCCCGGATCTTTATGGAAGTCCACCAGTTAGGACTAAGGACCGAATGAAGTGCTTGACCCACAGCGGGACCATAGTGTGCTGGCGAATCGCGCATCAGCGTGACTCCCGTCCCTCACACAGCGCCGCGAAGCGCGCTCGATAGCACGCCTTCGGTAGAGCGCGGTCGTCCTTCGCCGCGCGGCAAAGTTTCAGCCGCTTTTCGGCGCGCATTCGCTATGGTGCCCGATGATGGTCGAACGGATCACGCGCGATGTGACGGCTCGCGGCATCCGCATGCGCGTGGTCGAGGCCGGCGCGGGGCCGCCCGTCGTTCTCATCCACGATTTCCTCGTGAATCATCTCGAGTTCGAGAGCGTGCTCGCTCCGTTGGCGGCGCGTTTTCGCGTGCTCGCGCCGGACCTGCCCGGCTTCGGAGAAAGCGAAAAACCCTCCCCCGCTCGTTACGCTTACAGCATCGAATCGTTCGCAGAAGCGCTGGTGGACATGATCGCCGGGCTCGAGCTCGGCCGCGTCTCTTTGGTCGGCCACTCGCTCGGGGGCGCGGCGGCCATCACGCTTGCCGCCGAGCACCCCGAGCTGGTCGAGAAGCTCGTGCTCGTCGACGCCATGAGTTACCCGTTCCTGCTCGATTTCCGCTCACGCTTGCCCCTTTTGCCGGTTCTCGGCGGTCTCATCTTCAAGCAGATGTACGGCCGCGGTGGGTTCCGCCGCCACTTTCGCGACAACGTCTTTTCCCCTGGATTTCCCCTGCCAATCGATAAGATCGATCGCTACTACGATCAATTCAACACGCCCGCCGCGCGCGAAAGCGCACACGCCGTCCTGCAGGCGAGCCGCGATACCCGTCCCATCGTGGCGCGCATCCCGCGGATCACCGCGCCGACCTTGGTGGTGTGGGGGCGCAGCGATCGCATGTTCCCGGCGTCCTTCGGGCAGCGGCTGGCCCGCGAGATCGCCGGGGCGCGTTTCGACGTGCTCGATGCCGGGCACTCTCCCAACGAGGAATGCCCCGATGCATTCGTGCACGCCGTGAGTCGATTCTTGCCGAGGACGTGACCATGGATCCGCGCGCGTTGCGACGTTTCCGCAGCCATCGCGGCGCGCTCATCGGATCGGCAATGGTGCTCTTCGTCGTCCTTGTGGCCGCGTTCGGGCCGATGGTGTTCGGCCTCGACCCACTGACGAGCGATTTCGAGAGCGGGCGCGGTGCGGCCGGAGAGCCGGCGGGGCCGAGTGCCGCGCATTGGCTCGGTACCGACAGCGTGTATCGCGATGAGCTGGCGCGGCTCGTTTACGGCGCACGGCTGTCGCTCGTGATCGGCGTCGCCGCCAGTGCGCTCTCGTTGCTGATCGGCACGACATTTGGGCTTTTGGCGGGCTATTCGCAAGGCCGGACCATCGGGCCGGGCGTTCTCGGCGTGTCGCTCGACGGAATCATCATGCGCATCGTCGACATCGGCCTGTGCTTTCCGTTCCTGATCCTGGTGATGGCGATCGGCGCCGCACTCGACG
The DNA here is from genome assembly GCA_035318505.1 of Polyangiaceae bacterium. Lineage (GTDB taxonomy): Bacteria > Myxococcota_A > Polyangia > Polyangiales > Polyangiaceae > DASWDH01. The sequence continues at coordinate 2,050 of DATHEQ010000034.1, forward strand.
AAACGACGGTAGGCACCGTGCTGGTGGTGCTCGGATCGACGAGCTGGCTCGGTACCGCGCGCATCGTGCGTTCGCAGACGATGCGCGTGCGCGATCTCGATTTCGTGACGGCCTCGCGCGCGCTCGGCCAGCGAACCCCGATGGTGCTCGTGCGTCACGTGCTACCGAACGTGGCGGGGACGCTGATCGTGCTGGGGACCATTTCCGTTGCCCAGATGATTTTGGCCGAGAGCGCGCTCAGCTACTTGAACCTCGGCCTGCCGCCGCCCACACCGAGCTGGGGCACGATGTTGCTCGAAGGACAGCGCTATTTTGCAGGCGCACCATGGCTTTTGGCCGCGCCCGGCGTTGCCATCCTCGTGGCGGTGATGGGATTCAACCTGCTCGGCGAAGGGCTGCGGGAGGCGCTCGACGCGCGGGAGTCTCCGCCATGAGGCGCCGGGTTCGAGCGCTCGGCGCCATGGCGATGGTTCTCGGCACGGCTTGCGAAGGCCTGCAAGGGCCCATCGGTGAACGCCGTGATGTCCCGCCAGAGCGCGGCGGAACGCTCGAGCTTGCGAACTACAGCGACGTGCGCTCGCTCGATCCCGCCGTCGCCTTCGATCAGACGTCGATCCCCTTTTTGCAGCTCCTCTTCACGCCCCTCGTCGATTATGCGCCCGATGGTCGGATCGTTCCGCTGCTCGCCGAACGCGTCGATGTCGCTTCCGATGGACTCCGCCACAGCTTCAAGCTGCGCGAAGGGGTGCTCTTTCACGACGGGCAGGAGCTCACCGCCGACGACGTGAAGCGATCGATCGAGCGCGCCCTCGACCCGGAAACGCCATGTCCGTCTCCCTCGTTTTACGCGAGCATCGCCGGCTATTCGCCGTTTCACGACGGCGTCAAGGATCCCGCCGGCAAGGTCGCGTTCGCGCCGCACCTCGCCGGCGTGGTGGTGGAGGGTCGTTACGCTTTGCGCATCGACTTGAGCGAACCAGATGCGACGTTTCTTCCCGCGCTCACGTTGTACTTCTTGGCGCCGGTGTGCCGGAGTGGAGGCTCGAAGTACGCGCGCGATTGGAACAGCGCGCCCTGCGGGAGCGGGCCCTTTCGCCTGCAAGAGTGGTCGGCATCGCGCGAGATCACCCTCCGGCGGCACGACGGATACTTCGACCCGGGGCTGCCGTACCTCGACGGCATCCGCTGGTCGCTGCTCGTGCGGCCATTGACGCAGCGTTTCAAGTTCGAGAAAGGAGAGCTCGACCACCTGCGCCAACTCCACGCCAACGATCTGCGCGCCTATCGCGGCGACCCGCGCTGGCAGCCGTTCGCGCAATGGGAACCCGCCAAAGGGACCGAAGCGGTTTTTCTCAATACGCAGATGCCGCCCTTCGACAAAGTCGAGCTACGGCGGGCCTTTGCCGCAGCCGTCGATTGGAAGCGCGTCGTCGCCGCACAACCCGATGCCGTAGCGGCGACGCAAATGCTCCCCCCTGCCGTGGCGGGACACGATCCCGGTTTCGTGGGCCAGACGTACGATCGGGAGAAGGCGCTCGCGCACATGCGGCGCGCGGGTTACCCATTCGACCCCGCCACCGGCCGAGGGGGTTATCCCGAACCGGTCACCTTCGTCGCGCCGACCGACACGGCGATGGTCGAGAACTTCGCTCCCATTTTGCAGCAGCAGCTCGCGAAGATCGGCATTCGCATGCGCATCAAGCAAGTGAGCTATCCGGCCTACCTCGCCGAGACCAGCCGGCGCAACCGCGTTGCGCTCGGTTACGGCGGCTGGTCCATGGACTTTCCCGATGCCAGCGATTTTTTCGAGCCCACGTTGTCGAGCGACGCGATTCAAGAGGAGGAGACGCAGAATCGGGCTTTCTTTGCCGACAGCGAGTTCGACGCGTTGCTGAAGCGCGCTCACCACGAGCTCGATCCTCTAGCGAGAGCCGCCATGTACCGGCGCTGCGAGGAAATCGTGCGCGACCAGGTGCCGTGGGCGATCGGCTTTCACCAGCGTTGGTACGAGCTCGTGCAGCCCTACGTGCACGGCTACGCGGTCGACGCCAAACACACGGAAGACATGCGCGCGGTTTGGATCGACGCCGGGGCGCGAACCTCCGGCCGCGATCTGCTCGCGGTGATGCGGCCGTGGGGGCGCCGTTAGCCATGCTGCGCATGGTGGCCGCGCGTTTAGGATGGGCGATCGTGTCGGTGTGGGCCGTGGTCACGCTGGCCTTCTTCCTGAACCACGGTCTGCCCGCCGACCCGGCACGTGCCATCGCTGGACCGCAAGCGCGCCCTGCCGACGTGGCGCGCATTCGCACGCAGCTCGGGCTGGACCGGTCGGTGTGGGTGCAGTACCGCCTCTTCGCATCTCGGCTCGTTCATCCCGGACCGAAAGACGCAAGTGCCAATGGCCACGCGAGCTGCGCGGCCATCGGGCCGATTCACGTCGATCTCGGCACGAGCTACCAGCGTCGCAAACCTGTCCTGCGCGTCATCGCCGACCGTTTTCCGCGGACCCTCTATCTCACGCTGGCGGCGCTGGCCGTACAGATCGCGGTCGGCGTCACTGCCGGCGTCATGGCCGCCGCCCGTCGTCACACCTTGTGGGATCGCGGGACGATGACGATGTCGCTCGTGGGAATCAGCGCACCCACTTTCCTCGTCGGGATCTTGCTGCAATACGTGATCGCCTACCGGTTGCGCTGGCTGCCGCTCGACGGGTACGGCAGGACCGCGAGTGAACATGTCGCCAGCATCGTTTTACCGGCGCTCACGTTGGGCATCGTCGGCGCTGCCTATTATGCGCGCCTCGTGCGCAGCGACATGATCGAGATCTTGCGGCAGGACTTCGTGCGGACCGCGCGCGCGAAAGGCCTTGGTCCGATCGGCGTCGTGGTCGGTCATGCGCTCCGCAATGCGCTCCTGCCTCTCGTGACCGTGATCGGCCTCGATTTCGGGGTGCTCATCGGCGGAGCCGTCGTCACCGAAAAGCTCTTCCGATGGCCCGGGGTAGGGCAGCTGTCCGTCGATGCCGTGTTCGACCGCGACGCGCCCGTCGTTCTCGGCGTCGTCATCCTGACCTCGTCGGCGATCGTCCTTGCCAACCTCGTGGTCGACCTCTCGTACGCGCTTCTCGACCCCCGCGTCCGCGACAGAAAGAGCTAACGCAGCTCGACGAGCTCGCGAGCGCGCTGTCGCACGTACGGCGTACTCGCGTTACTGGCGAGATCGGCAATGACGGGGCGAACTTCGGTTTGTTTGCCGTTGTTGATCCACCAAATGGAGCGGGCGAGGCGCGCGTATTCGCGCGTCGGGCGATCGGCTTTCTTTCCGAGCTCGGCGAGCGCCGCGTCGGCGCCCTTGAAATCCCGATCGGTGAGGCGCTTGGCCGCGGCTTCCCAGAGCTGCGCCGTAGCGGCATCGGGGGCAGTCGGAATCTCGACGTCGACGAGAGGGAGCTTGCGCACCTCGGAGGGCGCGGTCGACGGCCCCTCACTCCCGGTGGGCGAAAGCGCCGCATGGTCCGGTGTTTTGGCCGGCGGCTCGCTTGGTTTGATCGTCGTCACGGGGAGGGGCGGTACGACGGCCGTAGGCGTCGCGACGGTGCTCGCGGGCCCCGACTCGGATCGCGCCGACGAAGACCCCTCGCCCCTCGTACGCACGTAGGCAAATACGCCGATGACGGCGAGGAACCCCACGAGCAGCGCCACGAATCGCAAGAACCAGGCACGGCGCGCCTCTTGTTCCGGCGTCCGCGCAAGAATGTCGGTGTCTTCCTCTTCAATCGCGCTCGCCGCTTCTTGTGCCTGGAGCCCCTCTTTTTCCCAGCGATCGAAGAGCTGGTGTTCGTCACCGGCGTGGGCGGCATTCTCGTCTATCTCGGTGCTGCGCGCGCCCGCCTCCTGCGCGGCGACGCGCATGCGCCCTGCCGACGACCGGTCGGGTGGTCGCGCCGTCGTTGCGTACCGCGCCGCGTCGAGGCCGCCGCCGTTCGCGTCCGATCCCACGCCAGGTATCGCCCTCGGTGGTTTGCTCGTCGCCGATGCACTGTGCGCCGCCGCGTCGGGCGCTCGCGACCCCGCGATGTCCTGCGGCGCCAAGATGACCTTGGCTTCGTCGCGCGCGGGGGGCGCCGGCGGCGCGGGTGGGGCACCTCCGCGCTCGGGCGCTTCGCTCGGCGCCGCTGCAGCCGCCATGGGCGGAGCCAGCGACGCAGATCGGGCCGGTGCCGTGGGAGCAACGACGCTGCCCATCACCGACGTTACGCCGGGATCGGCGATTGCAATTCCAGCCGGTACCGGCGTGCGTCGCAGGGGCGCGTCGGGGAGCGCGACGACCGCGCGTTCCTCGGACAGCAGCGCCGCGACGGCGGGGCGAGCGGGCGTGACTCGTTTCGCCTCACCTTGCTGGTTCACGTGGATGTGCGGCTCGGACTCGCTCGGGACGACGGCATGCTCGTCGGCAACGTTGACCTCTGCAGGAGCGCCGTCCTGTACGCGGGGGATCAAGAGCCCCTCGAAGTAAAGCTTGGTGATGGTCGAAAGGGTCGACAGATCCTCGAACGGCGAGCCATCCACCACGTCGAGGAGGGTGCGTTTACCGTCGAAAAGCTTGAGTATGCCGTTCAGCTCGTCGGGGATTTCGTTGAGCCGTTCCAGAAGCTGCGCGTGATCGACGTCGAACACCGTGGTGAGCGGGGGAAGCTGTTCGAGCAGGCGGCCCCACTCGTCCACGCGGCGCATCCCTTCCATGAGGATGCCCTGCGTCGACACCTCGATGATGTCCTCCGCTTTGACGATGGTGAACTCGACTTCGAAGGAGCCGTCGTTCCAGATGAGAGTGCGATAAACGGCTTCTTCGCCGCGCAGCGCGCCGAGCTGGGCGTCGATGATCTTTCCCTCGCGAAAAAGAATCTTCGCGCTGTGCGCGTTGTTGTGGACGTGTAGAACGCCGCTTTTTCTCGACACCTCGAACGTCTGCAAGAGGTCGACGACCGCCATGTCCTGAATGGAGCCCTGAAACTTGGTGCGGCCGGTCTGCGATTGGCGCGTCGCGATGCCTTCCTGCGTGCGGCGCGTGAGCAGCAGGTTCACGCGCGCGATGAGCTCGCGCACGAAGATGGGCTTCGTGAGGTAGTCCTCGACGCCGAGCTCGAGCCCGCGAATCTTGTCTTCGATCGATTTTTGGCTCGTCAGGAAGACGACGGGGATGGCAGCCCACTCGGGGCGCTCTTTGAGGCGCCGGACCAAAGCGTAGCCGTCCATGCCCGGCAGTTTGGTGTCGGAGAGGATGAGATCGGGCGTGGAAAGCTCGATTTTGCTGAGCGCATCGACCCCGTCTGCGGCCGTAGTGACGCTGTACCCCGCCTTTTTGAGGCTTACTTCGAGGACCCGCACGCTGCGCGGGTCGGCGTCCACCAACAGGAGTTGTTGCTTCGCCAACGCGTCACCCTAGGATGAGCTCGATGGCGCCGACCCGAGGAGCCCGAGCGCCGGACCAACCACCAAGAGCATACCTCGGTATCTTCGCTCACTTGGCGCACGAGCGATACCCCCTTCGGGACTTTTCAGCGTAACGCCGCCCGACGACCGATGGCAGCGACGCTACGCTCGCTCCGCGCCGATCTATTTCGACCAGGGGTTCACGATGTCCCCCATGCCGAACCCTGAATGCGACGCCGCAGGCGCGACGCGATGACCGCGGGGCACGCTGCGACCTGGCGCCGTTCGGGGCGGGCCGGGGCGCTCTTGGCGTACGGGCGAGCTGGCCGTTGGGGCGGTCGAGACCGTGGGATCCGGTGTGGTCGGTTCAGCGTAAGAGGTCTCTTTCGCGGCTATCGTCGCCTCGGGCCGAGGCTGGAGGTGCGGCACCGCGGAAACGCCGGCCGAAGTTGCGCCGAGCACGCCGGGAGGGTTCTCCGCGGCCACCCCGTGCGGGCGCAAGCGCGCATAGCCGACGCCGAGCGCCAAAATCGCGATGGCGACGCCACCCAACAGAAACCCGCGCGGGATAGCGACGGGAACGCCTGCTGACCGGAGCAGCCCCGACATCTCTTCACGTGCCGGGGGCTCGAGCTCGTCGGCCAAGTTGACCCCCGCGCGCACGTCCTTGTCCGAGCGCGCGCGGAGAATTTCCAATTGTCCTCCCGCGCCGACCTGCGCGATGGACTCGATCTCCGCGAGGAGCGCCTCCATCGATGGATAACGCGCGTGCGGCTTTTTCTCGAGGCACTTCAGCGTGACGTCTTCGAGCGCACCGAGCTCGCGCACAGCGGCGTTCACGCGGCTCGGTGGTTCGGGCAGCATGAACATGTGCTTGGTCAAAACGCCCATGTACGAGTCGGCCTCGAACGGGACCCGCCCCGCAAACATCTCGTACATGATGATCCCGAGCGCATAGATGTCGGCGCGGTGGTCGACGTCGTCGCCCGAGGCCTGCTCCGGGCTCATATAGTGCGGCGTTCCGTAAACCATCCCCGTACGCGTGAGACGTCCCGCCCCCGCCACCTTGGCAACGCCGAAGTCGAGCACCTTGACGACGTCGTTGCTCGTGACGTGAATGTTGTCCGGCTTGAGATCGCGGTGAACGACGCCGGCCGAATGTGCGGCACCGAGCGCCGCGGCCACCTGTTTGAGGATGCGCAGCGCGCGCGCAAAGGGCGGTGGGCCGCCCATCTTGAGCAGTTTGCTGAGAGGCGCGCCGTCCAAGAGCTCCATCACGAAGTAGGGCGCGTCGTTCGGCAGCTCGCCGAAATCCGTGATCTGCACCACGTTGGGGTGAAAGATGGCCGCCGCGGCGCGGGCCTCTTGAATGAACCTCGCCGCGAGCTCGTTGTCGCGCGCCATCTCGGCGCGCATGACTTTGAGAGCGAATCGCTTGTCGAGTGAACGATGCCGCACGACATAAACGACGCCCATGCCGCCTTCGCCGAGCACGGTCTCGACCTCGTAGCGCCCATCGACGAGCGTACCGACGAGTGGATCAGCGGCGGCGCGGTACCCCGGCGCGGCGGCGAGCGCGCCCCCATCGAAGGGACAGAACCGAGCATCGCCGGTGAAGTGCTGGTTGCAGCTCGGGCAACGACTCGCACCTCCGAGAGGCGCGCCGCCGACGGCGGTCTCCTGCTTCGGCGCGCCGGCCAAACCGTGCGGCGCTGTCACCACGGGTTCTTTCTCCGCCATCGCCGACCTTCGCACAGTGTAGCGCCGATGCAGCGAAGTGGCCCCCGAGGGGGGGCGCGGACGGCGTGCGGCGTTGTCTCGCTCTCCTAGGGGCTCGTCGCTTGCGCACCGCAGTTGGCGCAGAATTTGGCCGATCCCAGCTCCCCACCGCAACCGGAGCAAAAACGTGCCGGCGGTGCAACCGCGAGGGCGCTGCCGCATTCCTGACAGAACTTGCCCGACGGGACTTGAGCCGAGCATTTCGGACAGGTCATTTTCGTACCGGGCGCGGCGGCCGGAGCCGCGGCCTGGGGAATCGGCGCGCGCCCAACAGCGCCCTGCTGCATCCAGCTGGCCATACCGACGCCGACCGCCATCTGTGCGCCGGCGCCCGCGAGCCCCGCGTCGCCGCCGCCGCGTGCCATCCCCTCCCCCGCTCCGATCATCGCGCGCCCGGCGGCGTAGCCTTGGTAGCTTCCGGCCACGCCGGCATAACGCGATTCGTTCTGGAACTGCTGGTCGAGCGCGAACTGTTTCTGTTGCGCTTCCGCTTCGGCCTGCCCCACGCCCACTTTCGCCACCCGCGCTTTCAGCTTGGCTTCTGCCATCTGATCCTGCAGCTCGTCGATGCGCGCCTGATCTTCGGGTGAGACGCTGATTTTGAGCTCGCCAATCTCCAGGATACGCACGCCGATCTCGCTGAAGTCCGGGCAATCGCGCAGCATGGCCGACGCGAGATCGGGGGCCACGCCTCCCAGGTCCATGAACGTCGTCTGACCGGACTTGAGAAAGCCGCCCAGCGTTTTACCGAGCCCCTGAAAGAGCCTTTGGCGCAGCCACGAAGTCACTTGCTCGTTGTCGCCCTGCGCCGCTTGCCCCGAATAGCCGATGATGAAGCGAATGGGATCGATGACGACCAGTGAATAGGTGCCGTAGGCGCGCGGCGTCACCCGCAGATCGAGCTCGGGATCGCGCATCGACATCATTTGGCCGCCGAATGTGAGGTTGCGGACGGGCTGGTTTTTGACGAAGAAAACTTCGGCTTGGAAGATGTTGCCACCGGTGAATGACGTAACGAAGTGATTGAGAAACGGAATGTTCTCGGTCGAGAGCGGGTAGCGTCCGGGGCCGAGCGCGCCGACGGTGGGAGGCGAGCCGCTTTTGAAAAAGACCGCAACCTCGTCCATGTCGACCGTGAGGCGCGCGTACGTCGGAATGTTCCCGTCCGGGTGCTTGTAGACGATGAGATGCTTCATCCCGTCGGGCCGGGCGATCATCAGCTCGCGCACGCCACCCTTCACGAAATCAATGATCCCCATGAGCTCTGCCTCCTCGTGGATCGCGCAGCCTTGGCCACGAGCGTGCGGTCAATCCGTTGCTCAGGATAATCGGCGGCCCATGACGCAGCAACGACGAGCGTCGCCGGCGCGCGCCAGCGACGGGCTAGCGCGGGCAGTGTGGTGCTTCAGGGGGTGCCCAGACGCGGACGTCGGTGCTAAGGGAGCGACGAAGGCTGAATGATTCCTCCCATCGACGTGACGAAGCTTCCCGCAGCGGCGCAGAAAATTTTGGACCCCGCCGGCCCCGCCCCGCTCAAGAACATGGCCGCCAAAGCGGTCGTGCCCGGTCTAAAACCCGCCGATCTCATCATCGTCGTGGCTCTCCTCGCCGAGGGCGAGGGGCCGCACGCAGATCTCGCACGGCAAACGCTGGCCAAGCTGCCGCTTCCCGTCCTGAATGGCGCGCTCGGTGCCGACCTCGAGCCATTCGTCATCGACAAGCTGGCCCCGGCCTACATCGACGACGTATCGGTGATGGAGCGCCTTCTCGGCATGCCTCGCATCGCGCTGACCACCATCGAGGAAGCCGCGGGGCGATGTAAAGAACACGTGGCAGAGCTCATCGCCACCAACGAGCAGCGCATGCTCGCCCATCCGCCCATCATCGAGCGCCTCTACATGAACAAGGGGACGCGGATGTCCACTGCCGATCGCATCATCGAGCTCGCCGTGCGCAACAAGCTCGAGCTCACGGGCATTCCCGCCTACAAAGAGGTGGCCATCGCCATCGGCCAGGAGCTCATCGCCGAACCTTCCGACGAGCCGACGCCCGACGACATTCTCTTTCGGGAAACGCTCGACGAGGCCGCCGCGCTGGCGTTCGATCCAAAAGCCGAAGACACCCACATCCTCTCCGACGACGGCGAAGAAAAAGTCGCCGCCAAATTCGTCCCGCTCTACGCGCGCGTCGGCATGATGACGATCGCCCAGAAGATCCGCATCGCGCTCGTGGGGGACGCGGCCGAACGCCTGCTTCTCATGCGCGACAGCAATCGCCTCGTGGCCGGCGCCGCCATCCGCAGCCCGCTCATCCAGGACCCGGAAGTGGTGCGCGCCAGCGCGAGCCGCGTTGTTTCCGAAGAGGTGTTGAAAACGATTTCGCTGAATAAGGACTGGGTGCAAAATTACCAGGTCAAAGTGAACCTGGTGACGAACCCACGCACGCCGTTTCCCATGGCGGTGAGGCTGGTTCCATATTTGCGCGAGCACGAGCTGAAGAGCATCTCCAAGAGCAAGAACGTCACCGCGCCGATCGCCCAGGCGGCAAAGCAACAGCTCAACCGCAAAGTGCGCTGATTGGGACGAGCCTCTACCGCCGCGGCAATCGGGGCGAAGCCTTGCCGAACAGAACGGGTCGCTCGCCTGCGAGGGTCCAAAGTAAGTCGACCTCTGCCACCCGATCTGAGGTAAAAAGCGGGGCGAAGACGCAAACTCCGTGCGGCGATGCGCGCGCAGATTGGGTTACGCCCTCAGAAGGGAGACGCCATGAGATGTCGCTGGGCTGCGGTGTCGTTGGGGTTGCCTTGGGTTTTGGGTTTGGCTGCTTGCCAGCAGCGTATGGATGGGAGCCAAGGGGGCGCGAATCGCTCGCATGCCGCTGCGTCGCAAGCGGCGCCCATCGACGAGGAGAGAGGGGGCGATCTCGCCGGCGTGTCCCCCGACGAGGCGCTCGCTCCGCGCGCCGATTGTGTGAGCCCCGATTTTCTGCCTCCCGTCCCCGGGCAATCGATCGCGCCGCAACGCCCCGACCGCGAGCTGCGCCACATTTTGCGCGAGATCGACAGGACGCGGCTCGAGAGCACGATTCGTCAATTGGTCGGCTTCGGAACGCGTCACACGCTCTCGAGTCAGACGGACCCGGCGCGAGGCATCGGAGCCGCCACCAAGTGGGTGTACGACACGCTTTCTAGCTATGCCGCGGCGTCGAGCGGACGGATGACGGTAGAGCTTCAGACATTCCTCCAGCCGGCAACGCCGCCCCGCGTTCCAGCCGACACCTCCATGACGAACGTCGTGGCGACCCTGCACGGCTCGACATCGCCCGAGCGTATCTACCTCGTCTCCGGCCACATCGATTCGCGCGTGACCGACGTTCTCAACGCCACCTCGGACGCGCCCGGCGCCGACGATGACGCCTCTGGCGTCGCGCTGATCATGGAGCTTGCCCGTGTTCTGTCGAAGCGCGAGTCGGAAGCGACGATCGTCTTTACCGCCGTGACCGCGGAAGAGCAGGGGCTCTTTGGCTCGGCCTACCAAGCCGCGCAGTACAAGGCCGCCAACGCGGATATTCAGGCCATGTTCTCGGACGACATCGTGGGCAGCAGCACCGCGGAAGACGGGAGCCGCGACGCTCACACCGTCCGACTCTTCACGGAAGGTGTGCCCACCGCCGAGACCGCCGATCAGGCCACGACGCGCAAATCGATCGGCGGCGAAATCGACGGGCCATCGCGCCAGCTCGGTCGTTTCGTGCAATCGGTCGCAGAAAACGGGGAGACGGGTATGCGCATCCGCCACGTCTTCCGGCGCGATCGGTACCTTCGCGGCAGCGATCACATCTCGTACCTGACCCAGGGCTACCCCGCCGCGCGCTTCACCGAGCCCAACGAAATCTTCGAGCACGAGCATCAAGACATCCGCGTGGAGGACGGCGGCGTTCAGTACGGTGACCTCATCGAGTTCGTCGATTTCTCGTTCTTGGCGGGCGTCGTCAGGGTGAACGCCGCAACGCTCTGGTCGCTCGCACAGGCCCCCGGGACACCGAAGAACGCGCGCATCTTGACGGCCACGCTGACCAACACGACGGATCTCGCATGGAACGCGGGCACCGAGCCCGATCTCGCCGGTTACGAAGTCGTTTGGCGCGAGACGACCGACCCCGACTGGACCCACGTCATTGCGGTCGGCAAGGTGAACACCGTGTCGTTCCCCCACTTTACGAAGGACAATTACTTCTTCGGCATTCGCGCCGTCGATCGAGCGGGACATCGCAGTCCCGTTGCGTTTGCGGTGCGCGGATAGCGCCGCTAGCGCCCAGTTCCCCAGATTTCGCCGGTCGCCCAGGTCGCGTCGAGCAGCGCGAGCACGACATGCGCGACTTCGTCGGGCGTGCCGAAACGACCGAGCGGCGATCGCGCCGCGAGCCGATGCGTGCGCAGTGGATCGGCGTCGGCCTCGGGATCGGCGACGATGCCGAGGGCGACCATGTTGATGCGCACGTGCGGCGCGAGCTCGACTGCGAGCGCGCGCAGTCCTGTCTGCAGCGCACCTTTGGCGGTGAGGTAGGCGACATGGTTCTCGTACGGTCGCGTGACGCCCGCGTCGCCGAGGGCGATGACCGCTCCTTGCGAGGCGATGAGCTCCGTCGCGAGCCCCGCCACGAGCAACAGCGGAGCGATCGCGTGCACGGCCAGCGTTCGCTCGAGATCCTCGCGACGCAGCTCTTCGAAAGGCGTGCGCGGAAAAGGGCCACACGCGAGGATCACGTCATCGATGCCGCCTTGCGCGCGGATCTCGGCGGCGATGCGATCGGGCGCGTCACGCGCGGTGAGGTCGGCGCAGACGGTCTTGGCGAACGCGGAGCCGCCCAGCTCGGATTGCATCGCGGCGAGCTTGGTCGCGTCGCGCCCGGTGAGCACCAAGCGGTCGTCGCGGCCGCGCAGGGCGCGCGCGATACGAACGCCGAGCCGACCGGTAGCCCCCACCACGAGTACGCGCCGGGGCCCTCGGGCCGGCGGAGGCGCAGAAATCGTCATGCTCCAGGAATTATCACGCCTTCGCGCCGACAACGACGGGATTCACGTTACGGGATCTTGGCGGGCTGCGTCTCGGCGATCTTGACGCTCCCCTTGTCCTTGGGCGGCTCCACCAGGAACGGGACCAAATGCTCGCGCTTTTCGAACTCCGCGCGGTAGTTCGTGGCTTCGGCCTTGCTGTGGAAGGGCCCTACCCTCACCCGGTACCAGCTCCCTCGGCCCGCCACTTGCGCCGCCTCGACATAGGCGCGATGCCCGCGACGCCGCAGCGCAGTCGCGAAGAGACCCGCCTCTTCTTCGCTGCGAAACGAGCTCGTTTGGAGCTGATAACCCCCGGCGCGTCCCGCGTCGACGGGCGGCGTGGTCACCGACGAGGCTTCCTTGGCAAGCTGCGTGAGCGCGTCGCGCGGGCGACTCGCAAGCGGCGACGAACCGACGATATTTTTCGGCGGCAGTGGCACCACGGCCAGCCGATCAGTCGCCGGCGGCGGCGCGGCGCGGTCGGGCGAGGCGGCGGGCAAGCCCGCCACCTCGCCCGACCGCTCCAATGCTTTGGACGACGGCGCTCCGCCGCGTACCGCGGCCAGCGCCGTCGTGGTGCGCCCCTCGTCGGAAAGCAGCGAGGGAAAGGTGACGTCACCGCCTCCGAGCTCGGTACCCTGGCCCGGCGTGGACGATTTGGCCTGCGCTACCAGCTCGCTCAAGGGGTCGAACGTGCGCACCGCTGGCGCCGCCTTGCGGCGCGCCTGCGTCACCAAGGCGAAGACGATGCACGCGGTGCCGAGCGCGGCCAGAAGGAGCGTCCCCGATCGCGACCCCCTCGGCCGGCCCTCCGCTTCCTGAATTTGCTCCACATTGCGCAAGAGCCCCGGTCTCATCGTTAGTTCTCCTTCGTCGGCTCCCCCGCCGCGTCGTTCGCTTCGTCTTCCGCTCGCGCGTCATCGCTGCTGTCGCCCGCGACGTCGTCGGGCCGCATCATCCGGTCGGGGGCCGAAATGCCGATCAGCCCGAGCCCTGCCGCGTATACGGTGCGGATCGCGTCGACCCAAAGCAGCCGCGCGTCCGTCTTTTCGCGGTCCCAGCGCGCTTCCCAGCCCGAGTCGAGATCCGACGCCTGCGGCAAGATGGCGTCCTTCTCGTTCCTCAATCGCGTGTAATAGCTTTGGAAAGTTTGGGCGAGTTCCTGGAGAAAGAAGACGACCCGGTGCGGGGAATGCTCGGCGGCCGACTCGCGCACGATGCGCGGAAAAGTGCCGAGCTGACCGAGGATCGCAAGTTCATCTGGATGCACGAGGCGCGCAGCGAGCTTCGCCTGGTATCGCGGCACGTCGAGGCCAAACTTTTCTTGGGCGCGACGCAAGATGGATACGAGCCGTGCGTGGCCGTATTGCAGGTAAAAAACGGGATTGTCGAGGCTCCGCTTCTTGGCGACCTCGATGTCGAACTCGATCGCCGATTCGCTCCGACGCGCGAGGTAAAAATAGCGGAGAGCATCGGCACCCGCACCCTTGCGCCCGCTAGCAGCATCGATTTCCTCGATGATCTCCTCGACTGTCACCAGGTTACCGAGCCGCTTGCCCATCTTGTACGGCTTGCCGTCACGTAGCAGGCTGACGAGCTGCACCAAGACGACCTCGAACCGCTCTTTCGGCAATCCGAGCGCCTCCAGCGCATTGCGCACCCGCGCCACGTAGCCGTGATGGTCGGCGCCCAGCACGTTGACGAGGCGATCGTAGCCTCGCGCGATCTTGTCGGCGTGGTACGCGATGTCGCTCGCAAAATAGGTGTAGCGCCCGTCGCTACGCCGCACGACGCGGTCCTTGTCGTCTTCGACTTCCGACGATTTGAAGAAGAGCGCCCCCTCGCGCTCTTCGAGCCAGCCACGCGTTTGGAGCTGATCGAGCGCCGCGGCCACTTTGCCCCACCGATGCAGGCTTTCCTCGGAAAACCAGGCGTCGAACTCCACGCCGAGATCGCGCAGCGTCTGCTTGATCCCGGGCAGCTCCTTCGAACCGGGCACGCCGTCGAGCATGCGCGTCACCGCGAGACGTGACAGCGGATCGTCATCTTCCGCCGGAGCCGCGCGCACGAGATCGGGGACGTGGGTATTCATCCACGCCGCCAGCTCCTTCACGTAGTTTCCGCCATAACCCCCTTCGGGCGGGGGATTGCCGCGCGCGAGGGCGCGAATCGACTCCGCCAAGAGACGCACTTGGTTGCCGAAGTCATTGACGTAGTACTCGCGTGTCACGCGATGCCCGGTCGCTTCGAGCAAACGAGCAAGGGCGTCGCCCGCCACGGCGCCGCGCCCATGCGATACGAGCAACGGACCGGTCGGATTGGCGCTCACGAACTCGACGAGCACCCGGTCGCCGATGCCCGACGGAGCGCGTCCATAGCCCGCCCCCGCAGCCAGCACTTCTCCGGCGATGTCCTGGTAAGCGGAAGGCACGATACGGACGTTGAGAAAGCCCGGCCCCGCTACGTCCGCGGCGGTGACCACGCCGGCTTGTCGCAGTCGATCGCCAATCGTCGTCGCGAGATCGCGCGGATTTCGACCGGCGCGCTTCGCCAAGGCCATGGCGACGTTGGTAGCCAGATCGCCATGCTCAGGCCTTTTCGGTCGCTCCACCGTGAAGGACGCGCTCCGCACGAGCGCCGCTTCGAGCGCGCCATCGCGTACAAGATCCTCCAGCACGGCTGTTAGCGATGCCCGCAGCTTCTCTTCGATGCCCATTCTGACTTACCTTCCCGTTTCTCCTCAAAAGTACGAACCGCGGCCAACTTTTCCGGGATTTATCGCTGCCCGGCGCATTCAGCGCCCCTCGAGAGCGCTCTGTCGAGCGCGGGCCGTCGAAGTCGAGGTCCCGACCAACCGCTCGACCTGCGTTCCCTTCCAGCCCGTCTCCGCAAGCTCCGCCTCGGGATCGCTGTCCGCCACGATGCCCCCCCCGGCGAAGTAGTGCGCCTCCCCGTTTTTCAGGGTCATCACGCGGATGGCCATCGCCAAACGGATCGAACCGCTCCATGCCACGTACCCGAAAGCACCGGTGTAAAGTCCGCGGCGCGCTGGTTCGAGACGCGCGATGACTTCCATCGCGCGCACTTTCGGTGCCCCGGTGACGCTCCCGCTCGGGAACATCGCCCGGAGCGCCTGGAGCGGCGTCGTGCCGGGACGCAGAACCCCACCGACCACCGCGGCCCGGTGGTGAACGGTTGCATGCGTCTCGACGCGCGGGGGCGTGGTCAGGCGCACCGAACCGGGAACGCAAACCTTTCCCAGATCATTGCGTTCCACATCCAAGATCATCGTCAACTCCGCTTGCTCTTTGGCGCTCTCGTCGAGGGCGCGGCGGAGTTCCGCGTCGGTCGCGGCGTCGCGACCCCGCGGGCGAGTCCCCTTGATCGGCGCCGTCGCCACGCGTCCGGTGCCTGGGTCGATGGCGAGAAACAGCTCGGGCGAGGTCGCGCACACGGCCAGCCCTCCCCAGTCGATGCATGCGCCGAACGCCGCCGGCGCGCTCTCCGACATGGCCAGGTAAAAATCGAGCGGGCGCCCCTCGGCGGCGAACCGCAGTTGTCGCGCGAGGTTCACTTGGTAGAGATCGCCCGCTCCGATCAGGTCCATGGCTTGGCGGATACGCTCGATGTGCGCAGACGGCGCGTCATCCGACACGAGACGATCGAGACGCGCAGCCGCGCGAGCGCAGCGGAGAGCCGGCCTGGCGCGAAGCTCGTGCGCCAGGCACGCCACATGGGTCTCGTCGTCCCCTACCACGCGCACGAAACCGCGAGCGACGTCGATCTCGACCACGGCTGCATAGCGTTGCCAGATGGGCTGCGCGAGGTGCGGCGCAGGGCGGTCGTCGGGGGTACGCGTCCACGCCGCGCGCTCGAGGCTGCGCGCGCATTCGTAAGGAATGGCGCCTATCCAGCGCGGGACATCACCGCGGGTGTCGAGCCGGCGGTCGGCCGGCGCGGGCGCGTCGATGGGGGGCAGCCAGCTGATGCTGCTTTGCACGGGGTCGAACGCCACGATGCTGCGATGCCCGCTTTCGCCATCGGACGCTGCGTGGAGGAACGCAAATCCAGCTCGCGCCTCGAACCGTTGCGCGATGGCAACGGGGTCGGGCGCGACGTCGATGACGATGGCGCGGAGCGGCATGGTGACGGCGCCGAGCTTGGCACGCGCCGAGCGGATCGGCCTGTTCCGTCCGAAAATCCGCGGTAGGCTGCGCGCCATGCGCATCCTTTGGCTCGCCGCTTTCACGACGTTGGTCGCTTGTTCTTCCGCGGACCCCCCCGCGCCGCCCGAGGTCCACCTTCTCGTAGGTCAAGAGAACGAGACGTGGTCGGCCGAGCCGGCTCCGACGCGCGTACAGATCGAACTCGTCGAAAGCACCCGCCGCAGGGTCATCGGAGAAGCGAGCGCCCCGGCGTCGGTCATCACGATCGGAAATCCCGGTTTGGCGCAACAAGCCCTCGCCAGTTTCGAGGCAACCGGTCTCGATGCAGCAGGAACGCCGATTGTGCACGGAGCCTCGGTCACCTACGTGGTTTTCGATCTCAACAGCGTGGTCATCCCGATCTTCGTCGCGCGCTCGTCGAGCTGGTCGCGACCGCTGGAGAACCTCGAGCACGCGCGCAATTATCCGGTCGCGATCGTCGCCTCGCATCGGTACCTGATCGCCGCGGGTGGCGAGGTGAAAGACGTGAGCCCGGCAGTGCCCGACGTGTACGACACCATCAATTGGCGCGCAGTGAAGGACGAGCAACGGCCACCCTTCCCGCGCGCCCCGAAGACCATGGTCCTCGTCGAGGCGGCGGCGGCCCTTCTTTGCATCGACGACACGGGTGCCACCTGGAACCTTCTCGAGGCGTACCCGCCTCGCATCGCCAACGAACCGGCTCCGGCGGGATTGGCGTTTTCCGAAGTGGCGGGAGGCGAAGTGTTCGAGCTGAGGGACGCGAACTTGAACGTGACTTCCACCTTCGTCGTCGGTGCGACGCGGACGAGCGGCGATCCCACTTCGAAAGTGCTGCGCGTCGACGACAAAGGCAATCTGCGGGCCCTCACACTTGCCGTGCCGCGGCTCGGTGCCGCGGCGGGTGTCGTTGCCGGCAACTTGGTGGTGTGGGGTGGCAGTGCAGAGGGCGCAGGCGCCGAAGTACTGACGAGAAGTGAAGATGCGTTTTCCCCCCTGCCCTTTCCTCCCGATGCGACCGCGGGTCTCGGTCTCGCAGCGCTCGACGGCACGACCGCGGTTCTTGCCGGCGGAAAAGATCCCATGACAGGAGCCGCCGCCGCCCTTCGAACGTTCGACGTCATCTGCACGGCGGATTGCGCCACGGCCGAGCTGGCGGCGGCGCCCATGGCGCTGCAGCGAACGCATGTTTTCCCGCTCGCGGCAGGCAACCTGCTGGTCACGGGAGATTCCGACGACGGAGAGTTCCACGCTTTCAGCGTCCTCACTTCCAGTGGAACGCCCGAAATCGCGGAGCGCCCGCTGCGAGAACGGCGCAAGGGTGCGACGTCGCTACTGCTCCCCACTGGCCAACCGGGCGTCCTCGGGGGAGAAGACCCGGAAAGTGGCGCACCGGCCATGAGCGTCGAGGCGTTCTTTTTCTGAGGAGCCCGCTCGCGGTTTTCTCGCGGGAGGATGACCGCGATGACCATTGCCGAGATGATGGCATTGCCCATAAGACACCGCGTGGTAGCTTTTGACGTTACGAGGTGCGTTATGCGTCATGTCGTCTCCGGCATCGTTGCCCTCCTTTTGGCGGGTGGTTGCGCGTCGAACGAGCTCTGTCCGCAGACGCCGGGTGACACGCAGATCGAGCACATCACCCTGCGCTACCCAGGCAACTTCGATCAGGTCGCGCTCGAAGGCGGCCGCATCTTCGGCCCGGAGCTCGAAGTCATGCGCTACGACGATGCCTATCGCGGGCACGCCTTCCGCAAACAGATTGACCTCCGTGTCCAAGAAGATCTGATCGAAGGAGTGGTCGGCGCGGGCCGAACCGAGCTGCATCTCGAGCGGTACCCCGACGGGTTCGAGCTGCAGGGGCTCTACGCGGGCAACCTCGGCGTGCTCTCCTTTCGCCGCGACCGCCTCGAAGGCCACCTCGGCGGCCGCGTTTTCCGTTTGCGCAACAGCGCGACCGACCCGATGGTCTACGAATCGAACTCCGGCCCCGCCGAACAAGCCGTTGCCGTCCCGCAAACGGTCGGTGGCATCCACCCCGGTCCCACTGAAATTGCCCTGCCCAGCACCTTCGGCTCCTTGCCGGCGGAGCATCAGGCGGCGGTCCTCGCGATTTTCCTCGGCCGCTGAGCGACGCGTTTCGAGACGGCACCCGTTCGCGTTAACGCTTTCACGCAACGTCGAGTGACGCGCGTGCGCCAAAGAGCCGCCGCGATGCCGGTGCAGTCACGCGCGCACCAGGGAAAACGACGCATTCACGGAGGATCCCGGCCCCGCTGACGACTGCACCTTCTCCCACGAGGGATCGCTCGAGTGCGGCGCCCCCTTCGACCACGGCGCCCCCGGCCGACCACGCGGCGAGTTGCTGCCGCTCGAGCCAGCGTAGGTTCGCGCGCAGAAGCGATGACGGCTGACCGATGTCATCCCAGTCGCCACGGTAGAGAAAGGATGCGACGCGACCGCCTCGACGGAGCAGGGGGAGCGTCACGTCGGCGACGAGGCACCCTTCTCGCGGCAACGTGCGCCGCAGATCGTCGCTCATGACCTGGATCCCGAGAAAGTCGCCGCCCGTCGTCTCGTCGCCGAACCGCTCGCCGCGTAGGCGAACGACGCGCCCGTCGTCGTCGAGACCGACCGTGCCGGCGCCGCGCGCGGTCGGCTCGACCACCCACAGCGTGTCCGCCGACGCGCGCTCGTCGGCGGCGAGGACCGCGGCGAGGTCCAGATCAGGCGCGATGATATCGCCGTTCCAAATGAGGACGGAGCCGTCGCCGAGGACGCTCGCCGCGTTGGCGACGCCCCCCGCCGTACCGAGGATCCGCGGCTCGTGAACGAGATGAACCTTTGCGTTCAGACGAGCGATAGGTTGCGTAAAATCGCCGGAGCGATGGTGCGTATTGGCGACGATGGTCGCGATCCCCGCCTCGGAAATCGCCGTGACGACGTGCGCCAGCACCGGACGGTCGCCCACGGGCATGAGCGGCTTTGCCAGCTCGTCCGTGAGTGGAGCAAGGCGGGTTCCGAGCCCGGCCGAGAGCACGATCGCCGCCGTCATCGATAGGTTGAGCCATAGCACCCCTCGCCCGCGCTGGGCCCGACCGGGACGCGCAACTTTCTGGTCCTCACCGGAACGACGTGATAGCCGACCCGCATGGCTCCGCGTTTTTGGGCGATGGCTCTCGGGCTCGGGACGCTCGCCAGCGTGCTCGGCACGGGCGCCTGCGGCACCGACGCGAGCGGCGTCGATGCCTGCCGCAAAATCGAGCAGGCGCGCTGCCGCAAAGCAGCGAGCTGCCCGGACCTTGGCCTGCGCGGTTCAGTCGGCATCGAAGAATGCGTGCAGTACGCGCGCGACCGGTGCTTCCACGGGCTCGCCGTTGCCGATCCCGGGACCCCGGCGATCCAAGCCTGCGTGAATGCCATCGACCAAGCAACGAGCTGCGAAATCGTTGCTACCCCGGAAATGACACCTGCCTGCGAGTTCTTGAGGCCGCCGACCGGCCCCGTCGACGCGGGTGCCGAGGCATCCTCCGACGACGTGGCCGCGCTCGATGTGCCCGGGACGACGGACGGCGGTTAGCACGAGGGCTGGCACCGCAGCACGGCTTCCGCTACACCGGCCTTCCGCCATGGTCCGACCCGCTGCGACGTCGCCGCTCGCATTCATTTTCCTCGCGACCACCGCTGTTGTCTCGGCCGCTTGCTTCGATACTTCGAGCTCGATTACCACCGCCGATTATCCGACGCGCCTCACCGCCGACCCGGCCCTGTTCCTTGGCTCGCTCCGGTGCGGCGCACCGGAGCTCGAGCGCTACGTGGTAACGTTGTTCGACGTCAGCGTCAGGGAGACGCGCGACGTGCCCGTGACGTCATCGGGTCCGGTGGCTTGTCATGACCTCGTGTCCTTCGGTGAGCCCCGCGTCATCAGTACGCACTATTATACGGCCACGATCGACGGCTACGATCGCGAGGTCATCGCCGATCCGGACAGCGACATCACGGTCACCGGCAGGCCGAAGATGCTGGATTCCTCTTCGCGCGAGGAGATTTCCCCGATCTGGACCACCACGTGCGGCGAGGTGCCGCCGCCGGCCCCCGAGCAAGATGCCGAGGCGGTAGAAGATGGTCCGCCCGCCTACAATCAGCTCCGCTTTCCCACGCAGGTCCTCGGCAAGACCGAAGTCATTTTGCACGGCTGCCGCCCTCTCGCCGCCCTCACCCCCGACGCCGGCCCGGACGACGATTCGGGCGCGGATCGCGATGCTTCCACAGACGCCCAACCACCGCTCGACACGAGCGATGTGGCCGAGCCCGACGGCGGCGCACCGAGCGACGACGCAAGCGGGGAGGACGCCGAAGCGGGCGAGGGAGACGCGAACGAGGGCGGTCTCAGGAGGCGTGCGAGATGAGCCCGGACACCCTTCCGGGGTATATCCGCCGCGAGGAATGTTGCTGGGGTAGGGCACTATCGCCCCTTTCGCACCTCGGAGTGGCGCAATGAAGTCTGCATGCTTAGCTTGCGAAAATCTGTCGACAGTTTGAAGATGGTAAGTCGTACCCCCGACTGACCATTGGCTTCCAGGTTGGCGGCACCCGCACCAGGGAGAACCCATGTCCGAAAAAAAGAACCAGCCCCCTCCTATGCCGCCGCGCTCCGACGAAGAGGTCCAGTTCGGCGACGAGCTCCCGGTCCTTCCGATTCGCAACGCGGTGCTGTTTCCCGGCGCCGTCGCCCCCTTCGATGTTGGGCGCGAAAAGTCCGTCGCCCTCGTCGAGGACGTCGATAACCTGCCCGGCCCCGTCATCGCGATCTTTGCCCAGCGCGATCCCTCGACGGACGATCCGGGTTTCGACGATCTCTATCCCGTCGGTTGTGCGGCGCGCGTACTGAAAGCGCTGAAGCACAGCTCGGGTAATTATTCGCTCATCCTGCAGGGGCTCGTTCGCATCCGGCTCGATTCGGTGACCCAAGGCGCCCCGTACCTCAAGGCCAAGATCAAACGCCTCGAGGAGCCCGGCTCGGAAGACGTCGAGGCCGAGGCGCTCGCCATGAGCCTGCGCGACATCGCCAAGCAGGTCATCCAGCTGATGCCCGAGCTGCCGCGCGAGGCGGGCTCGCTCATCGACTCGATCCAGGCGCCCGGCGCGCTCGCCGATCTCGTGGCCGCCAACCTCGACGCACCCGTCGAGGAGAAGGCGCAGCTCATCGAGACCCTC
The DNA here is from genome assembly GCA_035318505.1 of Polyangiaceae bacterium. Lineage (GTDB taxonomy): Bacteria > Myxococcota_A > Polyangia > Polyangiales > Polyangiaceae > DASWDH01. Next base: position 23,718 of record DATHEQ010000034.1, read on the forward strand.
GAGGTGAAGGAGCGCATTCGCAAAGTGCTGCGGCTCCTCACGCGCCAGCTCGAGATTCTGAAAATGCGCGAGCGCATCAACTCCCAGATCAAGGAGGAGATGGGCAAAAACCAGCGCGAGTATGTCCTACGCCAGCAGCTCAAAGCCATCAAGGAAGAGCTCGGCGAGGACGACGGCGATCAAGGCGATCTCGACGGGATCGAAGAGCGCATCGCCAAAGCGACCCTCCCCCCCGAAGCGGAGACCGTCGCCAAAAAGCAGCTCAAGCGCCTTCGCTCGATGCAGGTGGGTTCCGCCGAGTACACGGTGGTGCGCACCTACCTCGACTGGATCCTCGACCTGCCGTGGACGAACACCACGCAGGACATCATGGACATCGCCGCCGTCCGCAAGGTCCTCGACGAGGACCACTACGGTCTCGAGAAGGTCAAAAAGCGCATCCTCGAATTTTTGGCCGTGCGCAAACTAAAGCAGGACAAAAAAGGCCCCATCCTCTGCCTCATCGGCCCGCCTGGCGTCGGCAAGACGTCGCTCGGACGCAGCATCGCCCGCGCTCTCGGGCGGAAATTCGTCCGCATCTCGCTCGGCGGCGTGCACGACGAAGCGGCCATCCGCGGCCACCGCCGTACGTACGTCGGCGCGCTCCCCGGCCAAATCATCCAGGGGATGAAGAAGGCCAGCACCATCAACCCCGTCTTCATGATGGACGAGGTCGACAAGATCGGACACGACTTCCGCGGCGACCCTTCGGCGGCGCTGCTCGAGGTGCTCGACCCCGAACAGAACAACACGTTCGCCGACCACTACCTCGAGGTGCCGTACGACCTCTCCAACGTGATGTTCGTCGCCACGGCCAACATCGCCGACCCCATCCCGCCTCCGCTCCGCGATCGCATGGAGATTCTCGAAATCCCCGGCTACACGCGGCGCGAGAAGCTCGCCATCGCCAAGCAGCATCTGTTGCCGAAACAGCTGGAAGAACACGGCCTCACCACGGCGCAGATCGACATCCAAGACACGGCCATCGAGGAAATCATCGATCAGTGGACGCGCGAGGCCGGCGTGCGCAATCTCGAGCGTCAAATCGCGAGCGTCATTCGCGGGGTGGCGGTCAAGGTGGCCGAAGGCGACGTCAGCCTGCGCAAAATCGCGACGACCGACGACCTGCGTGAGTTCTTGGGCGCGCCCAAGTTCACCAGCGAGGTCGCGGAGCGCACCGAAGAAACCGGTGTCGCCACCGGGCTCGCCTGGACGAGCGTGGGCGGCGAGATCCTCTTCATCGAGGCGACGCGCATGTTCGGGTCGGGCAAAATGCAGCTGACCGGGCAGCTCGGCGACGTCATGAAAGAGTCGGCCCAAGCGGCTCTATCGTTCGTGCGTACGAACGCCGAGAGGTACGGCATCAGCAAGGACTTTCTCGAAAAGAGCGACGTGCACATCCACATCCCCGCAGGTGGCATGCCGAAGGATGGCCCGAGCGCGGGTGTGACGATGTTCACGGCACTCGTGTCGATGCTCTCCGGCATCCGTGTGCGCCACGATGTCGCCATGACCGGCGAAATCACGCTGCGAGGGCGCGTCCTTCCCATCGGTGGCCTCAAAGAAAAGGTGCTCGCCGCTCACCGCGCCGGCATCAAACGGGTCATCATCCCCGAGCGCAACAAGCCCGACCTCGAGGAAGTCCCGAAAGAGGTGCTCGACGAGCTCGACTTCGTCTCGGTGAGCCGGATGGATCAAGTCCTCGAAGCGGCGCTC
>DATHEQ010000035.1:0-49426 GCA_035318505.1 Polyangiaceae bacterium
ATCCCCCTGAGAGCGTGATGACCTCGATCGGCGCATGATCCCTGGATTCGGAAAGCAGGCCATCCTCGTCGGAAGTGCTCCCGATTGCGACATCGTGCTCACGGCGCCCGGCGTGGCGTCGCATCACGCGCGCATCATTCACCAAGGGGGCGGGCAGCTCGTCTTCGCCGACAACGGGCAGGGGCCGTCGGTCGCCGGCGGCCGTCCCATCGGCGCCGGACAAACCGTTCCCTTCGACTTGGTGACGCCGTTCTCGGTCGGACAAACCCAAGTTCCTCTGGCTCACCCGGCCATCGGGCTCATGCTCATGGCGCGCGGCCAGCATCACGCGCCGACCCAGCTCGTCATCGGCAGTGATCCTGCGACCTCGAGCCTCGTCATTCAACATCCCGCCATCGCCAAGCAGCACGCCGTGCTCGCCTGCGACCAAATGACGATCACCGATCTCGGCTCGCCCTCGGGGGTGACGCTCGGCAACGCGCGCATCGCGCCGCAGAGCCCGGTGCCGGCCGACCCGCGCATGATCGTCTCGTTTGGTCCGGTAGCGATCCCCATCGGACTACTTCTGCAGATCGCGCAGTCCTTCGGCATCGCGGTGGCGGTGCAACCCGCCGCCGCACCGGCCCCCGGGGGAGGGCAAAAGAAGCACCAGACCGTGATCGGCCAGCTCGATTTCACGCAGAGCCAATCACCCAATCGATCGATCGGCCGCACGCCCGACAACGACATCGTCGTCGACCACCCGCAGGTGTCGAGCAAGCACGCGACGTTGGTCCGCGTGAACAACGATCTGTTCGTGGAAGACCGCGGCAGCGCCAATGGCACGTACGTGCGCGGCGAGCGAATCACGCCCGGGCAGCGCGTCGCGGTGCAGAACGGCGAGAAGATCTACGTGGGGCCGATGCCCTTGCTCATCCGCCTCTCCAAGGAGGGGACGGGCGCACACGAGATCGTCATCGAAGACGCGGGGCAATGGGCGGGGCGACCGCTCTACGAAATCGAAGCGTGGGACCTTTTTTTGGAAGTGCCCGATCGCGACAATCCCGCGACCAAGAAGGTGCTCCTCGATCACGTCTCTTTCAAAGCCCTCCCCGGCGACATGATCGCCCTCATGGGGCCGTCGGGCGCCGGCAAGACGACGCTCCTGCTCGCGTTGAACGGCTATCTGCCTCCTACCGCGGGGCAGGTCCGCGTCAACGGCGAGGACCTCTACCTCATCTACGACGCGCTGCGCGGCTCGATCGGGTACGTGCCCCAGGACGACATCGTCCATCCCGAGCTCACCGTATTCGAAGCGGTGCGCTATTCGGCACGCTTCCGTTTACCGCCCGACTACAGCGAAGAAGAAATCGATCGCCGCGTCGACGCTACCCTGGCCCAGCTCGGCCTCGAGCAAGTGCGCAACCTCCAGATCGGCAAGCCCGAGAAGAAGGTGCTCTCCGGGGGACAGCGCAAGCGCGTCAACATCGCGATGGAGCTCGTTACCGACCCGGTCCTTCTCTTTCTCGACGAGCCGACCTCGGGACTCGCCGCCGACGACACCACCTCGCTCATCAGCTTGCTGCACGATCTCGCCAAGGAGACCGGCAAGACGATCATCATGACCATCCACCAGCCGGCCAAGGACGAGTTCGAGAAGTTCAATCTCGTCTTGGTGATGGGAGCGGGCGGCGTGCCGATGTTCTACGGCCCCACCAAACCCGACGCGTACCGCTTTTTCGGATCCTGGAACGAGCGCAACGGCAGGGGACCGATCGACAATCCGCGCGATATGTTCGACATGCTGAACTTGCGCGAGCGCCCCATCTTCGAGCACTTGCGCGCGCAAAATCCGAGCGCCCAGCGCTACCAAGCCCGCCAGATCGCGGCCAAGGAGTGGAACGCCGAGTTTTTCAACAACGCCAACCCCACCTTCCAGAAAATGTACGCCGGCCGACGCGCGGTCGGCACCGAGCCGACGACGCGCGGCGTCCCTCATCGAAGCGGGACCACCAAGGGGCAGTTCGGTCTTCTGCTCTCACGTTATTTCAAAGTGAAGATGCGCGACGTGGGGGGCACGGCGATCATGCTTTTGCAGGCGCCGATCATCGGCGTGCTCTTGGCCATCGTCTTCGGCGGGCAAAAAGATTCCATTCCGTACTGGTGTCTCGGCGCGCTGCAAGAGCTCACCAAGAAGGCCGGACAGTCCGCGCAACAGACCAATTTTCTCACCAACATGAAGACCACGCAGGATCACACCGGCGCGATCTTCTTCATCGTCGTGGCTGCGGTGTGGTTCGGCACGTCCAATGCCGCGCGCGAGATCGTGAGCGAACGCGCCGTGTACATGCGCGAGCGCATGGTCAATCTCGGGCTCTTCAACTATCTGCTCTCCAAGTTCACGCTTCTCGCATTCTTCTGCATCATCCAGTGCACGCTGCTTCTCGGAATCGTCTTTTTTGCGCTCGGCTTCAACGGCGGCCCGCAGGCGTTTTTCTTCGAGCTCGCCGTGATCATCACCACGTGCCTCAACGCCGTGGCCATCGGTCTCATGCTCTCGACGGTGGTCGCTTCGAGCGAAGCGGCCATGGCCCTCACCCCCATCGCTTTGATTCCGCAAGTCGTGCTGGGAGGCCTGATGGTCCCCATGACGACGAACCCCATGCTCAAGTGGTTCATGCTCGTCATGCCGGCGCGTTGGGGTTTTCAGGGAGCGGTCGCCCAGGAGCGCTTCGCCATCGCCACCGAGCCCGCGTGGATCATCGATCTGCAGAATCCGACGCTCAATCTGCCCGACGACTTCATCAAGAACGGCCGATTCAAATGCGCGACGGCGCAGATCGCCAGCGATACCTTCAACGGCGCGTGGGGCTTCGTCGATTTCGAGTACACCTGGCTTCCCCACGCCGTGCTCGGCGGCATGACGCTGTGCACCATTTTGATGATGCTCGTCGTGCTGAAGCGCCGCGACCCGGTCTAGCGTTTTCGCCGCCCAGGGGGCTCGGGCGGCTAAGCGCCCAAGCGCGGGAGCGCCGACGCGATTCCCGCAAACGGGAATTCGGTGTAACTCGTTCGGTCGAGGGAATTCCGCATGAAACGAGGGCTCCGCTGGTTGTGCATTCTCCCCTGGCTCGGTGTGGGCATCGGCTGCGCGCCGAGCTCGTCGCTGCCGCCCGGGTCCCGCTGCGCCGAAAAGGGACCCGTGACCGCCGACGTCGTATTCAGGAACGGCAGCATCTACACGAACCGCGACGGCGCCCCACGCGCCGAGGCCATTGCCATCAAAGATGGGCGCATCGTTCGCCTCGGTTCGAACCTCGAAGTTGCACCTTACGAGCGGGTCGCGCCGCGCGTGGTGGATCTGAAGGGCCGTACCGTGCTCCCCGGTCTCGTCGATGCGCACGTGCACCTCTCGGGAATCGGTCAGCGCGAAGCGACGCTGAACCTCGAAGGCGTAGCCAGCCTCGAGGCATTTCTTACCGCAGTGAAGTTCGAGGTCGAAAAGAAAAAGAGCGGCGAGTGGGTCAAAGGGCGCGGCTGGATCGAGACTTTCTGGAAGCCCCCCGTTTTCCCAACGCGCGCCGACCTCGACAAGGTCGCTCCGGACAACCCGGTGATCCTCACCCGAGTCGACGGGCACGCGTCGATTGTCAATAGCGCAGCGCTTCGCATCGCCGGTATCGAGAAGACGACTCCTAACCCGTTCGGCGGCGAAATCTCCAAGGACGCGGCCGGCGAAGTGAACGGGATGCTCATCGATCACGCGCAGGAGCTCGTGGCCAAGCACATCCCACCCGAAACGCCGGCCGATCTCGAACGGTACCTCTTGCTCGGCGTCGCGCGCGAGATGAGCCTCGGTTGGACGGAGGTGCAGATCGCCGGCAATTCGTGGGAGGAAGTAGAAGCGCTGCGCCGCCTCTACAAGGACGGGAAGATCAAGCTGCGCATTTACGATGCCGTGTCCGCGCCGAGCGAGGGAGCCACGCGACTTCTTCAGCAAGGACCGTCGATAGGCGAGTTCGGGGGGCGCTTCACGGTGCGCGCCATCAAGATCCACTATGACGGCGCGCTCGGTTCGCGCGGCGCCGCTTTGCTCGAGCCGTACGCCGACGCGCACGAGACGTCCGGTTTTCTCACGCAAAAGGACGAGGTACTCGCACCGCTCTTCGCCGACGCGCTCCGCCGCGGCATCCAGGTGGAGACGCACGCCATCGGCGATCGCGCCAACCGATCCATCTTGGATCTCTACGAAAAAGCGTTCGCCACCGTTTCGCCCGCCGAACGTAAGTTCGCCGATCCCCGCTTTCGCGTCGAACACGCGCAAATCGTCGATCCGGTCGACGCGGCACGCTTCGCCAAGCTCGGCGTGATCCCATCCATGCAGCCCTCGCACGCCATCAGCGATTTGCATTTCGCGGGCCGGCGGCTCGGCGAGGCGCGTCTCGATCGCGCCTATTCATGGCGGCGTTTTCTCGCCCAAGGTTCGATCGTCGCTGGCGGATCGGATGCCCCCGTCGAGAGGGGCGAGCCGCTCATCGAGTTTTACGCCGCCGTCGCACGCAAAGATCTCAAGGGCTTTCAGGGAGAGGGATGGCACGCCGAGCAGGCCATGTCGCGGGCCGAGGCGCTGAAGGCATTCACGCTATGGCCCGCCGTGGCAGCCTTCGAAGAGAAGGAGCGCGGCATCCTCGAACCAGGCAAGGTCGCGGATCTGACGGTGCTCTCGGCGGACATCATGCAAGTGCCCGTCGAAGAGATCCCCAAAGCGAAGTGTCTCGCGACGATCATCGGTGGCGAGGTCGTGTACCAGGCCGGCGATTTCTAAGCGGCTGCGAGACCAACCCGAGCATCAGCGCACCCGGGTCAGGTGGATACCGCCGCTCGCGTCCGATCCGTCGATCGCGTCGCCGGTGACCCGGAGGTCGAATAGGAGCCCGCCCCCTTCGCCCGAAACCGTGCAAGCCGTCGCGGTGCACGAGCACGTCTGCGTGCAGAGCGTGGCCTTTGCGCAGTCAACCGGCACGGAAGCGCCCCCGTCGACCCCGCCCAGTAGACACCCGGTATCCAAGGAATAGGTGGTTTCCCCTCTTACGTTGAGCGGCACACAAGACCAGCGGTCGGCGCCCTCCTGTAGATAAGGCGTTTGCAGCTCGCACCATGGTTTCCAGAACTGCGATGCGTTGGCCTCGAATTGCAGTCTCGGCAGCGAGGCCCTCCCGTTCAGGATCGTCAGCGGATAGCCGTCGATCAGGTACCCACCGTAATTCGACGCGGGCCCACCGTCGGTAATACCCGGAATTTGACCGCTGTTGGGATCGGTCGGCACCGGGGGTGGCGTACCCGTACCGAAGGTGATCGTCCCGCATACGTGAGAAGCATTGGCGGCGGCGATGACGAGCGTGACGGCGTCGGAGCGCGACGGCAAAGTCGTCCTCTCCATATATCCATTCCAAGTTCCAACGATGGGGAGCTGCGTATCGCTTTGGCAAGCGGCTAAGGAAGGCCAGCCGCCCGGCCCACCATCCTCGAGCACGGTGGCGTGATTGGAACCGACATCGACCGACTTAGCCGCGCAGCCAATGAGGAGAGCAGCTGACATACATCCGAGAATCCATTTCATCGTGTCCATCCTTCGTTTCGTGCATCTCATCATTGGGGAGAGGCGAACGATCCGTCAGCAAATCGTGCGGGGACGGCACGCGCGAATCGAGCGCAATGGGAATTCGATCCTACAAAACTTAAACACTTGGCAGGCTTGGCGTGCCAAGGTTCGTTCGGCCGGAGGCGGTGTTCATGGACGTTCGCGCAGCGGTAGCCAACGAAGCAGGCGCCAAGCTCTCGATCGAAACGGTGCAGCTCGAAGGGCCGCGCGAGAGCGAGGTCATGGTCGAGATCAAAGCCACCGGCGTGTGCCACACCGACGCCTACACGCTGTCGGGGCAAGACTCAGAAGGGATCTTTCCCAGCATTCTCGGGCACGAGGGTGCCGGCATCGTCGTCGAGGTGGGTTCGGCCGTAAAGAGCGTGAGGAAAGGGGACCACGTCATCCCGCTCTACACACCGGAATGCCGGCAATGCGAATATTGCCTGAACCCAAAGACCAATCTCTGCCAGGCGATTCGCGCAACGCAGGGCAAAGGTGTGATGCCCGACGGCACCAGCCGTTTCTCGCGCGCGGGTAAGCCGCTCTACCACTACATGGGGTGCTCGACGTTTGCAGCGTTCACGGTGTTGCCGGAGATCTCCGTGGCCAAGGTGCGCGAGGACGCGCCCTTCGACAAGATTTGCTACATCGGTTGCGGCGTCACGACGGGCATCGGCGCGGTGGTCAACACCGCGAAGGTCGAACCGGGCGCCAACGTCGTCGTGTTCGGCTTGGGCGGCATCGGGCTCAACGTCATCCAAGGCGCGCGCATGGTGGGCGCCAACATGATCATCGGTGTCGACGTCAACCCGGGGCGACGTGCGATCGCCGAGCGTTTCGGCATGACCCATTTCGTGAACCCCACCGAGGTGGGCGGCGATCTCGTCAATCACTTGGTGAACCTCACCAAGGGGGGCGCCGACTACAGTTTCGAATGCGTGGGAAACACGCACTTGATGCGCCAGGCGCTCGAGTGCTGCCACAAGGGGTGGGGCACGTCGATCATCATCGGGGTAGCGCCGGCGGGGGCCGAGATTGCCACCCGCCCGTTTCAGCTCGTCACCGGGCGGGTGTGGAAGGGATCGGCCTTCGGCGGCGCGCGCGGTCGCACCGACGTGCCCAAGATCGTCGACTGGTATATGGACGGCAAGATCAGGATCGACGAGCTCATTACGCACAAGCTCCCTCTTGCGCGCATCAACGAAGCGTTCGACTTGATGCACGAAGGCAAATCGATTCGCACCGTCGTCACCTATTGATCCCGCAGACCGCGCGACGTCACTTCTGAGGGCCCACCCCGTGTGGTTCAAGGAGCTTGCGTCCCGACCGCGGTCGTGAAAGATCCGCGGGCCACGTGAGCTCACCGATCCGTCGAAGTTTACTGGGTGTGGGCACGGCATGGTCCAGGCGCGCAGCGATCGTCACTGCGGTGTGGACGTTGTTGGCGCCGACCTCTTCGCAGGCACAATCGAGTAACGATCCGCCGAACCAGCCCGATCAAGGCGCGGTTCCATCGGGTGGCTCGGGTGCGGTGCGTGTGCCCGCGGCCAATGCGCCCGACGAGCCGTCCGCGCCAGTCACCCCGCCGAAGATCCTCCATTTCGAGCCCTCGCCGTACCCGCCCGAGGCGGAGAGGCTCGGGCTCGAAGCTAACGTCATCCTGCAGCTCGACATCGACAAAGACGGCAAAGTCACCAAAGCAACCGTGACCGAACCGGCCGGACATGGCTTCGACGAAGCGGCGGTCGCAGCAGCGCAGAAATTCCTGTTCGAGCCCGCCCGACGCGGCACGACGCCCATTTCCGCGCGCATCCTCTATCGCTACGGTTTCACGCTGAAGCCCGCCGCGCCGGAGGGGCAACCTTCCGCCGAGCCTTCCGCGCCAGCTCCTCCCACGGACAGCCTGCGCGGAACGGTCATGTCCATCGAAGGGGACGTCCCGCTCGCGGGAGCAACCGTCGATCTCGAGAGCGCGCAAGGCGAGCACACCATCGTCTCGACGGGCGCCGACGGATCTTGGAAATTCCAAGGTCTCGCGCCCGGTCACTACAAAGTCACCGTCGGGTCCTCCGGTTTCAAACCGGTGAAGGCGGAAGAAGACGTCGTGGCCGGCGCGGTCACCGAGCTCACTTACCGCCTCTCGCTCGACGAAGAGGGCATCGAAATCACCGTGCAGGGGCAGCGGCCACCGCGCGAAGTCACGCGCCGCACCATCGAGCAGCGTGAGATCTTGCGTATTCCCGGCACCAGCGGCGATGCGCTCCGCTCGCTCCAGAATTTGCCGGGCGTTGCGCGCCCACCGGGCCTCGCTGGCCTGCTCATCGTGCGCGGTTCGGCGCCCACTGACACGCAAACCTTCGTCGACGGCATCTACGTACCGCTCGTCTACCACTTCGGCGGGCTCTCCTCGGTCATCCCCACCGAGATGCTGGAGAAGATCGATTTTTATCCGGGCAATTTCAGCGCTCAATACGGGCGCGTCATGGGCGGCATCGTCGAAGTCGGTGTGCGCTCGCCCAACAAGGACGGCAAGTACCACGGCCTTGCGCAATTCGATCTCATCGACGGGCGCGTCATGCTCGAAGGGCCCATCCCTTTTCTCAAGGGTTGGAGCTTTCTCGTCGGCGGGCGCCGCAGTTGGATCGACGTTTGGCTGAAGCCGCTGCTCGTTTCGCTCGACGCCGGCGTCACGACCGCACCGGTTTACTACGATTACCAGGCGTTCATCGAAACCAAGCCCACCAGCCGCTCTTCGTTTCGGCTGGGGGTGTTCGGTTCGGACGACGGCTTCGAAGTCCTCATCCGCGACCCCGCCCAGCAAGATCCCGCCTTCGGCGGCAACCTCGCTCTCAAGACGGGCTTTTATCGGATCGAGGCCCGGTACAAAAACGACATCAGCGACTCGCTCAAGTTTTCGAGCGTCACCTCCTACGGGCTCGATCGCTTCGACTTTGGGCTCGGCACCTTCTTCTTTCGCATTCGCAACACTGACCTCTTCAACCGCACCGAGCTTTCGTACCGGCCGTTCGGCGGCGTGACGTTTCACGGCGGCGTCGATCTCGCGCTGGCACCGTACTCGGTCGACATTCGCTTTCCTCCGCCGCCCCGTCCGGGGGAGCCCGATCCCGGCCCGTTCGCGGTGCGGCCGCCCATCACGCGTTCCGACAACAACACCGCTTGGCGGCCCGCTGCTTACATCGAAGCCGAGATCAACCCCAACGCCCGCTCCAAGATCGTGCCCGGGTTCCGCGCCGATTACGCGCGCGACACGTCGAAAATCGACCTCAGTCCGCGTCTCAGCGGCCGCTACGACATCGTCCACGAGTTTCCGCGCACGACCGTCAAAGGCGGCGTGGGGCTCTTTTTCCAGCCGCCGCAGTTTCAAGAGAGCGACGCGTCGTTCGGCTCACCGAACCTACGCTCCAATCGCGCAATCCACTATTCGCTCGGTTTCGAGCAGGAGATCACGCGACCGCTCGAAGTCTCGCTGGAAGGCTTTTACAAGGACCTCGACCAACTCGTGGCGCGCCTTCCCAATGCCGCCGGCGGCTATGACTACAATAACCTCGGCAAAGGGTACGTCGTCGGCACCGAGCTCCTCTTGAAGTACAAGCCCGACGCGCACTTCTTCGGGTGGCTCGCTTACACGCTATCGCGCTCGGTCCGACAAGACCCCCCCGGTTTCGAGACGCGGCTCTTTCAATACGATCAGACGCATATCCTGACGGTACTCGGCAGCTATCGGCTCGGCCGCGGCTGGGAGTTCGGCGCCCGGCTTCGGTTGGTGTCGGGTCCGCTCTACACGCCCAACATCTTCGGCATTTACAACGCCGATGCCGGTGCATACGCGCCGGTCAGCGGATTGCCGTTCTCCGACCGCGTCCCCACCTTCCATCAGCTCGATTTGCGCATCGACAAGCAGTGGCGCTTCAATGGCTGGTCGCTGCGTACGTACCTCGACGTGCAAAATGCCTATAACCGCTCGAACCCCGAAGGCATCGCGTACAACTACAACTTCTCCCAATCGCGCGTTCAGGGGTTTTTGCCTATTATCCCGAGCCTTGGCATACGCGGAGAGTTTTGAGATGTCCTTTCGAAAACGCGTTCGAAGCTTGGCCCTCCTCGCCTGGTTGCCGCTCGTCCTGACGACCTGTGGCGGCGCATCGTTCGACGATCCCGGGACCGTCAAAGGGCTGCGTGTGATCGCGGTGCAGAAGAGCGCGCCGTATCCGAAACCGGGCGAACAGGTCGACCTGAAGCTCGTGTTTTGGGACGGCAAGAGCAGCGAGGACAATCCGCGCGATATTTACGTGGCGATCTCACCCGCCCCCTGCGAGAACCCAGCGGGGGACCTCTACTACAACTGCTTGGCTTCGCCCGGCAGCATACCCATCGGCGGCAGCGGCACACCCGACGCAGGCACCGGCACACCCGACGCGGGCACCGACGTTCCCGAAGGCGGCACAGCGAGCAGCGCGCCGGGCTCGGCCGGGTTCGTCGCGATCAAGAACGCAAGCCAAGCTCCGTTTCGCAATCTCGCTTCCGCGAAGTTCGTCCGCGCGACGCCCTCCCGCCAGGGGTCTGCGCTGCACGATATCGATCACGTCCACGAAGCCAGCGTTCGTATCAGCTCGGAGATCATCGACCTTCATCAAGCGACGCCCGGCGTTCCGCGTTACGGGGTCGCTTACGTGCTCTTTTTACTGTGCGCCGGCACCCCGAAACTGATCCTGAACGCAGGGCCCAACACCTTTCCCTTGGGTTGCTTCGACGCCGAGGACCATCTGCAAGGCCCGGACGATTTCGTCGTTGGATACACGTCGATTTACGTGTACGGCGAGCGCATCAACAACAATCCCGTCATCGATGACTTTCTCTTCGACGGCCAGTCGCTCGCCGACAGCACCACCGACGAAGCACGCGTCCAGCACATCCCCAGCTGCAAGGAAAGCGACCGTACCAAGTGCCCGAAGTTCGCGGTCAAGCCGGCCGTCAACAGGGGCCTCACCGTCGAAATCGACGACGACCCGAGCGCCAGGACACCCGACGGCCAACAGCTCCAAGAACAGGCATGGGTCTCCTACTACATCACGCGCGGTGAGCTGAAGAGCTCGGTCCGTCTCGTCAACGACGCTACACGCGGTTGGAACGAACAAAACGGCACGGAATACACGGCACCCGCCGAGCCAGGCCCGGTGCGACTCTTCGCGGTCATCCACGACAACCGAGGCGGGGTCGCTTGGGCGGAGGGAAAGATCGTCGTCGACTAGAACCGAAGCGCCAGCGACGCCGCGGGCGCGCGCGGGTCGATCGCGAGGCGCGTCGAGAGCGGCGGCGGTTTACCGCCGTGCAGACCGGCATCGACCCCCCACGCGATCGCCAGGCCAACCGCGGCGCCGATCACGTCCCATCCCAAGTCCTTCCATGACGGGTCACCGTGCCCGGTTGCGTCGTAGGCCTCCTTGAGAGCCCCGGCCGCGAGCGCGACGCCGCCGCCGATGGCGAAGGCCTTCCATCGCTCGTCCGAGAACGCCGTCGTCACGCCGTACCCTGCGCCCGCAATTCCCGCCGACACCGCGAAATGCAGCGCCTTGTCCGTGCCGAACCAAGGGTCCGCTTCGGTGGCGCGCGCCGACAGCGGCGACGCGGTCACGCCGACCAGCGCGAGCGCCTGGATGAGAACACTCCTGCGCTTGTCCATCACGGCGGAGGGCAGGTGGAGACGATCATCGCGTGCGCTGCCGTCGCCTTGGCTTCGCAATCGTCGGCGACAGTCTGACACGCGCAATATGCCAAGGTGGACTCGGTCGCTTCGGTGTTGTGCAGGCAACACTGCGCCGCAGGGCTTCGATCGACCTGCATGCCACCGGGGTTCGGCATCCAACCGGGCCGCGGTTGGGAACAGGTGCACCCCCAACAGCCGAAAAGAAGGACCGCGCGATGCCCTGCCTCGATCGTCACCGCCGAGCATCTCCGCCGTCCGCCGCGTTTTCTTGGTACGGCGAAAGACGACTGCGATCGAGATCGCGAAGCCGTGGGAAGGTCTCGTCCCTCGCCGACAGCGCGGGCGCTTCGATGGGCCAGCGAATACCGAGATCGGGATCGTTCCAGATGATGCCGCCCTCTGCCTCCGGAGCGTAGAGCTCCGTACATTTGTACATGAAGAGGGCGCTCTCGCTGACGACGGCGAAGCCATGCGCGAAACCGGGGGGGATGTAGATTTGGCGCTTGTTGTCACCCGAAAGGGTCATGGTCACCACTTTGCCGAACCGCGGCGAGCCCGCCCGAATGTCGACCGCGACATCGAAGATCGTCCCCTCCAGCACGGTGATCAGCTTGCCCTGCGCTTTCGGGTACTGGAAATGGAGACCCCGGAGGACGCCGCGGCGCGACAACGAGAGATTGTCCTGCACGAACAGCGCGGGCAGACCAGCGTCGCGGTAACGAGCCTGATTCCAACTTTCCACGAAATAGCCGCGCGAATCACCGAAGATCTGCGGCTCGACCACGACAACCTCGGGCAACTCGGTAGGCGTTACGCGCATGGCGGCAGCGGTACCGCATCGACCATGCGGGTTCAACTGGCCCATGAATCCGAGCTAAAATGGCGCACACGGCACCCAACGCCCACGGCGATCGTGATAGCCTTGGAGCGTGGCGCGTCGGTCCCAACGGCCTCCGAGCAAGGTGATGAAGACCTTGCCGGCGCTCGACATCAGCTCGACGGTGAGCCGCGCGGTCGAGCAGGCCGACCGCGCGCCGCATCGACCCGTGCTGGTCGTCATTTCTGGGCAAGAAGTGGGTACCCGGCTCCCCGTCGACGGCAGCTTGGTCATTGGCCGCGACCCGGACATCGATCTCGTTTTGAGCGATGCCCTGGTGTCGAGTCGCCACGCCATGTTGGAAGATCGCGGCGACAGCTGGACGCTCGTCGACCTCGGCAGCACCAACGGCACGACCGTCAATGGCGAGAAAGGGATCGAGTTCGCGTTGAGCAACGGCGACAAGATCGTCTTCGGCGCGACGGTCGTACGGTTCGAAATGCAAAATCGCCTCGAACGCGCTTACGACGAACATCTCGACAAACTGCTGAACGTCGATGAGCTGTCCGGTTTGCTCATGCGGCGTAAATTCGATCTCGATTTGAAAGTCGCGCTCGACGCCGCGCGGGCGGGCAACACACCGCTCGGCCTTTTGATGATGGACCTCGACGGCATCAAGCCCATCAACGACACCCACGGGCACCTCTTCGGCGCCTACGTCATTGGCGAATCGGGCCGCGTGATCGGTCGAGTCTTGGACAAGCGCGGGTTCGCCTCGCGTTTCGGCGGCGACGAGTTCATCGCCGCGCTTCCCGGCGACGCGCTCGAAGCGGCCCTCGCCATCGGAGAAGAGATCCGTGCGGCCATCGGTGCGTTTCCCTTCGAGCGCGATGGCATACCGCTGAAGCCCGGCATGTCCATCGGTGCGGCGGCTTTTCCCGAGAGCGCGAGTGATGCAGAAGACCTGGTGCAGCGCGCGGACGAGGCGCTCTATCGGGCCAAGCGCGCGGGTAAGAACCGCGTGAGCTCGTAATCGACTGCTTGTGCTCGGCAGCGGTTCCGGGGCAGACTACCGAACCTTTGACGTTTGCCCGTCCCTCGTGGCATGCGAAGGGAACGCGCACCGCGTGCTCGCTTCGAGGTAACAAGAGTGAAACCGGTTTCATTGTTGATCATGGCTGCTGCGCTGATCGGGTGCGGCACGCCCGAAGAAGGCGGCGTGCGCGGTCTCGATGGCGGCCAAATCGCGCCGCCGGTCAGAACGTGTAGCGACGTCACGTGCGATCCCAACGCGACCTGTCAAGCGACCGCAACCGACGCGACCTGCACGTGCAACGCGGGCTTTCGCGGCGACGGCGTTCGTTGCGACGACGTGGATGAGTGCGCAGATGCGACGCTGAGCGGATGCAGCGAGCAGGCCGAGTGCCTCAATCGGCCGGGCTCATTCTCGTGCCGATGCAGGGACGGCTTCGTCGGCGACGGCAAGACGTGCACTAGCGTGCAGGTATGCGGGACGGCGAATGTTTGCGATCCCAATGCCGTTTGTGCCGACACGAATCCCGGCTTTTCATGCACATGCAAATCGGGTTTCCGCGGCGACGGTCTGTCGTGCTCCGACATCGACGAGTGCGGCGAGAACCTCTTTTCTTGCGCGGCCAACGCCGCATGCGTCAACACCTTCGGCGCATTCGAGTGCGCTTGCAAACCGGGATACGACGGCAACGGCAACGCAGCCTGCCGCAGTCTCTGCGAGATCGCCAAGGCGGACGCAGCGGTCTGCGCACCCGAGGGGCTCTGCCGCGTCGATGGGCAGCGCGCGATCTGTGACGCTTGTAAGCCGGGTACGACCGGCGACGGCAAGACGTGCACGGTGAAGACATGTCCCGCGACCTGCGACGGCGTGGGCACCGACGACACCAATCACGCAGTCTGCCTGAGCGATGGCACGTGTGGCTGCGCGCCGGGCTACACGGGAACACCCGGCAGCTGCACCGACATCGACGAGTGCGCAGCCGGCGCCGCGTGCGGCGAGCACGGAAGTTGCGCGAACAGCGACGGCGGTTACTTGTGCAGCTGCCAAGCTGGTTACGCCGCCGATGCGACGGGCCGATGCGTCAATGTCGACGAGTGCAAACAGACGCGCGGTCCATGCCATCCCGACGCCACGTGCACCGACCAGACCCCAGAAGAGACTCCGCGCGGGTACCAATGTCAGTGCAAGAGCGGCTTCAGCGGTGATGGCTTCACGTGTCGCGACGTCGACGAATGCGCCGACAACCGCGGCGGCTGCGCTGCCAACGCAACCTGTGTGAATCGCCGTGGCAGCATGAGCTGCGAGTGCGCGCCGCCGCTCACCGGTGATCCCAGCAATTGCCATTGCGATCTGTCCGGCGTATGGGCGGTGCGACTCGATGTCGATCTCTGCTGGAAAGGGCGCCCCATTCAGGTGGGGACCGATCAAGATTTGGTCTCGTCCGGCAGCATGGAAGCCACCAATTGGGAAGTTCGCGAGATCGTGTACGACGGCGCCGATCTGCGGATGAAGATGAAGAGCTGCGGAACCGACAACACACCCGACCTCATCAGTCCGCTGTTTCGCGAGACCTATTCCTCGTACGTGCCGTTTGCCACTTTCGATCGCGTGGGGCTCCGCCCGAGCGCGCCTTTCAGCCAACCGAATCTCGTTCCTGGCTCTACCTTCAAGACGCCGACCGAAGCCGACGTCTACGGGATCGATCTCGGGGCCGATCCGGTCAACGCGCCTTGGCCGCCCAATCGCGCCAGCGTCGATCCGTCGAAGTGGGTCGACACCGACGGCGACGATCATTTGGGCGTCACCTTCTGGTCGCGGGTCCCAAGCGAACTCACCGACTCCGGTACCGGCCATTACAAATACCTACCGGTGCGCCCCTCCGGCGGCGGCAGCACGTTCGCCGTCGATCAGCGGGCCGGCTGCGTGAGCGTCGCGACGCGCGTATCGAGTCACATAGAGGCCCGCGTCGACAGCTGCACACGGCTCGTCGGCACCTACGTGAACGAGAAGAGCGAAGGACGCGTGCACAGCTGCACCGTCGTCGACAAGGGCACATGCAATCCGGCCGATCCCAACGACTGCACCGGGTGGACCAAAGACGTCGCGTGCACGGCCGCGGAGTGGCGCTCCGCGACACCATGCGACAACGAAGAGATCAACCGACTCGACGACGATCAGAACCAAGGTCAGAACGCCAAGGCGACGTTCGAAGCCGTGCGCATCGGGGCGGTCGGTGCTGCCGTCACGTGCAACGACGTGCGCGACGCGCTGCCCTCCTTCGACCGCTCGACACCGAACATCACTTGTACGACGCCTCCGTGATCCCGAGGGATTGACGAAAGCTCGAGAAAGCCCCCGGATCATGCGCCATCTTGCCTCGTTTGCCGCTGCCTGTGTCTTGTTCGCAGCAGCTCATGAAGTCGCGGCGGGAGGACTCGAGCTCCTTCCCCCCGGAGCGCGATCGGTAGCTCGCGGCGGCGCGGTAGCGGCACGACCCGAAGACCCCTTGGCGCTGCTCCACAATCCAGCCGGGCTCGCGTTTCTCTCGGGGAGCCAAGTCATCGTCGGCGCCGACGCGCCGCTGCACCACATGTGCGTGACGCCCTATGGGTACTACGGCTGGGGCATCTACGGCGCGGGCAGCTCCGAGTTCGGCGACCCACTGGCCGTCGACAATCCGAGCATGCCGACCATCGGCGCCAACTACGCAACGACGCCGCTGGGACAGGTTTGCAACTCGGCACGGGTTGTCCCGATTCCGCAGCTCGCCGTCATGACCAAGATCACCGACGACATCGCGATCGGCGGCGGGCTCGTGGCGCCGCTCGTGGTCGCGGGATTGCAATATGGAGGCACGGACGGCACCCAGCAGACGCCTTACGGGCCGAGGCCCACGCCAACGCGCTACAGCATCATCGCCCAGGACGCCGACTTCGCACTGGCGCCCAGTATCGGCGGCGCCTACCGCGTTCTTCCCGAGCTCTCCTTCGGGATCAACGTGCAGATCGCGATGCTCAAGGCGAACACGACGATGGTGCAGAACAACTTCGGCGGCACGCAGCCTTCCACCGATTGGCTCGTCAAAATCAAAGCGCAAGATTTCTTCACGCCCTCGATCACGTTCGCCGTCCACGCGCGACCGCGGCCGCAGCTGAACCTCATGGGTGCGTTCCGTTGGGTCGACAATTTTCGCGGCACCGGCGAGCTCACCTACGAAACCAACACGTTTCATCGCGGCGCGACGGCGGGGCCGGTGCCGTATCAAAATCCCCCCGTCAAGCTGTCCGACGTCGTGGTGCGGCTGCCCTGGCAGATCACGATGGGCGCGCGTTACGCCGGCCTGCTGCCCGACGTCGATTGCGAGCCGGGCCCGGGCGACCCGATGGATACCGAGCTCTGGGATATCGAGCTCGACCTCGGTTATTCGCTCAACGCGCGCGCGAGCAACACTTCGGCAAGCATCGGCCAAGACGTCACGGTCGTCACCCGCACCGCGGGAGGCGGCGCGGGGAGCAACACGGTCCCCCTCAAAGATCTCGCCGCTTTCGATATCGATCACCACCTGAAAGATTCGGCGAGCGTACGCCTCGGCGGAAGTTACGCGGTGCTTCCGCGCAAGCTGGTCGTTCATGCCGGCGGCTTTTTCGAAAGCCGCGGTGTCGATCCCGCGTACGCGGACATCGACGCATTTGCTTTTCAGCGGGTAGGCGTCGGGGTGGGGCTCGTCGTCCGCTTGGGAAGCTTCGACTTGCAGGGCGCCTATGGGCACATTTTTTCAGAGACACTCGACGTAGCCCCTCCACCACACCAGGCGGTGGACAATGCCGTTGCTGGCGATCCGAGAAGCGGCTTCGATAAGCGCGTCGGCGGGAGTATTGGGAGCAATGGTTCACGCGTCGGCGGCGTGGTCCTCGACGATCCGAAAGCTCCGGCGTTGGGCAATGCCGATGCCGTTGCGGCCAAGACGCAACAATCTGCGGTCGTCACCCCGTACCAGCCCAACCGCGTGATCAACGCCGGCAAGTACGAGGCGCGCTTCGACGTCGTATCCGTAGGAGTTGTTTATCATTTCTGAATCTACGGTCATTTTGCGCGCCCGGGCAACTGAGGGCGCAGCGTCGACCCGAGGCGCGCGCTCCACCCCCGCACGAGCTTCTGTCTCCGTCGCTACCCAAAGCCCGATCTGCGATGAGCGCGCCGAAAAAACCGGCACAAAACCATTCGGCTGAGCACTAGAGAAACGTGTTCCAGGTGCGCCCGTCGTCTTCTAAAATGCCCCGTTCGGGAGGTGTGTTGATGGCCTTCTTCCTGCAGTCAGCAGCGCGACAACGTCGCGCATCCCTCCTTTCTCTTTCGGTTTCGCTTGGTTTGGCGCTGATCGCGGCCTGCGGCGGCAACACCGTCGGTCCGGATCCGCTGGATGCGGCCGGGGGTTCGAGCTCCGTCGACAGCACGGTCACGACGACCGGCGCTGGCAACGCGGGCAAAGGTGGCATGGCCGGTGCCAATGGGGGGAGTGCAGGCAGCGGCGCGACGAGCGGTAGCGGAGGTGCCAGCGGCGGCACGGGCGGTACGGGCGGCGCCGGAGGATCGCAGGTCGATGCGGGTCGAGGGGGCAGTCCCACGGACGGCGCGGCTGGTTCGACCAGCGTCGACGCGCGACCCGACACCCGACCGGACGGCGCGCGTGACGCAGCGGTGGATGGTGTCGCGGGCTGCATGGCCAATGCAGACTGCGCCACCGGTCACTGCGTCGGCGGTGTGTGCTGCGCGACCGCCTGCGCCACGCCGGGCACGTGCGAGAAGCTCGACGGCGTGACCTGCCCCGGCGGAACCGCTTGCAAATACCTCAAAGCTGCCGACGACACGGTGTGCGAGGACGGCAACGCTTGCACCAACGACGTTTGCTTCCAGGGCGCCTGCGTCTTCAAGTCCAACAAGGACTGCAACGACACCGACCAGTGCACGACCGACACTTGCACGCCGAGCACCGGGGCGTGCGTGCACGAGCCGATCAATGTTCCGGTGGCATGCGACGACGGCAATCCGTGCACGAGCGACACCTGCAGCGCAGGCGCAGGGTGCCAGCATAGCGACAACAACGCGGCCACGTGTACCGACAACAACGCGTGCACCGACGACGTCTGCTCGGCCGGCCTGTGCGTGAGCACGCCCAAGAACTGCAGCTCGCTGAACAACGATTGCAACGTCGGGGCATGCGTCAACGGCGCGTGCCAAGCGCAGCCCACCAACGCCAACGGTTCGTGCGACGAGGGGCTCGTTTCCTGCGATACGACCGGCAAGTGCGACCTCGCCGGGCACTGCGTCGGCAATCACGACGCGTGCGGCACGCTCTCCACCGCGTGCGCGCCGTGCACCACCGAGCCCGGCTGTTTCAGCGGGCGCCTGTGCACGTGTCAAGCGGGAGGCATACCGCCCGTCATCGTCATGAACGGCCGCTGCGTACAGGGTGCCGACGAATGCAATGCGGTGCCCTGCGTGCCGCTCGCCACTTGCCTCGACCCGACGCCCGATGGATCGACCACCGGCGACGTTACGTGCACCTGCCCGAGTGGCTACTCGGGCAACGGCAAAGTGGCCGGCACCGGGTGCACCGACATCGACGAATGCAACGGGCAAAACCCGTGCGGCATCGGCTCGGCACCGGGCGGATGCAACGGCACCGCGCCTCCGGGTAGCTACACGTGTACGTGTGCGGCGGGATACCGATCGATCCCCACCAGCACCGGCCCAACTTGCGCGTGCGATCTCGCCGGTACCTATGCGCTCTCCGTCAAGACGATGGTCGGCTGGGACGCCGTCGTCATCCTCGGGATCAAAGCCATCGAGGAATCCCCGCCCGGCGGCGTCGAGACGTTCCGCTGGGCGCTCCGCTACCAAACCGTCGAGACCAACGGCTCGGTCACGGTGAAGACGTTCCCTTGCGGCGGAACGGCGCCTGACGCCTGCGACATGGCTTACGGCTACACGCATGCGCAATACCAACCGAACCACGTGTGGGGCAAAGCAAAGGTCAACGCCGGCACCACCTCCGTCAATACGAGTCTCGTCGGCGTCATCCCGGGGGGCACCTTCGTCGAGCCGCAGATCGCACAGCTGCTCGGCATCACGCTCACCGATCCGCTCGGCCCATGGCCTCCCTGCCGCGCTTGCGTCGGCATCGATGCGGGCGGCAGCTGCTCGTGCGGCGGTACGAATTACACGGTGACCAACAAGGCCACGTGGGTCGACGTCGATGACGACAGCAATCTCGGCATCACGAACCTGCACGTTCCTCGCGGCGGCTTGATCATCGACGGCGCGCCGCCCGATCCGCCCTACGTCTACACCGAGCCGACGGCCTGCCCGCGCGTCGCCTTGCCGCACGGCACGTTCACGTACCAAGAATGGCCCGGCACAACGCCGCCATTCACGACGTTCCGCACCAACCGATTCTTCATCGGCTCCCGCACGACGAGCGCTTTGAACGGCACGACGGTCACCTTGGCCAACAATGCCTGCGCTATCTCCGGCACCGTCACCGGTCCGAGCGGCGGCAAGACGCGCGTCGAGCAGCGCACGCAAGGGTGCGAGACCTGTAGCACCGCGAACGGCAATCAATGCGATCCCGGACCGGCTTGCACGGGACCGCAGATTGACTCGTATGACGACGTCGCCCAGACGCAGCGCGTGGAATCGGAGACGTTCAATTTGACCAAGGCGGTCAACATCGATCTGGCGCCGATCGTCGCGATGCCCGAGGGAACGGCAAAAGAGAACGCGTTCAATGCGGCGTGCAACGAGGTTCGGGAGCAGTTCTGCCCGGCGGGAAAGAACTGCACGACGCCCTAACCCTCCCAGACAGCATCGCGCGGCGGCGCACGATGCGAAGCCACGATAGGATCGCCCGCTCGGGGTGCCTCGAGCGAGCGGCCGAACGCGCCGAGGTCGCCCCGGCGGGCGGTCGCCATTCCGGCCGCCCGCGCCGTGGTGACCCCGGCGGGCGCTCGCCCCCGGCGCCTACCGTATGCACATGAAGTTGCTGCCGTCGGCTGGATAGCGGTAAATCCCCGCGAAGCACATTTCCGAGAGCGTGCTTTCTCCGAAGGTCACTTGCTGCGGCGTCGTGTTGTTGTGCGTGCAGTCGACGCGAATGCGATCGCCCTTTCTGACCTGCACCGGCGTGAACGAGTAATATTTCTGCTCGTTGAAATCGTAGGGCCCGTCGTAGAGCACGGCCTCACCTTCCGCGGCGCGCTCGGCCACGATCTTTTCGTAGATGCCGAGCACGTGCATGTGCGGCGAGACGGCGAAGATCATGGCGTCGGTCGACATCGTGCAATACCCGGTGCTCGACGTCGTCTGCGCGGGCGGAAGATCGAGGCGGGTCGTGCCCGCCAAGAGTCCCTCGGCAATAGCGGTGGTCTCCGATTCGGCGACCGCTTGGAAGCGCGCTCCCGACGTGCCGGCGATTTCCGTTTGACCGGTATTGAAAAGATGCAAATTGAGAAGAAGCTGCGTCCCCTTCTTGATCTTGAGCGCGACTCCCTTGGGAAACGCGAGCGGCACACTGCCCACGCCGGAGCCGAACACGCTCTGGGTGAAATTGGCTCCCGAGTTGCACGGCGAGATGCCGTCAGGACCATTCGGTTCGCCCATGGTGAGCAGCGTGTGGTGCGTTCCCAGCGGGTTGATGGCGTCGAACACGGTGATGAAGAGATCCTCGTCGATCGTCTTGCGCACGCACAGGTACCCCTCGGTGCCGGGAGCCATCGTCCAATCCCCGGTGAGTAGCGTTTTCCATTCGCCGGTCGCGGGAGGCGTCGCGGGCGGCGGCATCGCCGGAGGCTCCGGGGCGGGGGGCGGTGTCGTCGTGGAGGGCGGCGGAGTGGTGGACCCCGGCGGCGTGCCGCTGGCCGTAGGTTCGGCCGAGCCGCATCCCGCGATGACGGCCATGGTGCCAACGATGAGCGTCGATTCAATCCGTGATCGAAAACTTGCAAGCGAGTTCATAGGACCGACGCTACCACGCGAGCTGCGAAGCGGAAAAAGGCAAACCCTACGAACACTAGCGAGCCAGACACGTCGGACGGACATGGCGCAATCAACGCGCATTTTTCCGATGACCGTTCATTCATTCCGTCCATGGATCATTGCGCATCGGACCCACGGCGATGTCACGCGCGAGCGCTGGTATCCAAATGGCACGCGACGTCGTCTCGGACGCCTACACCTTCCTCGGCCCTACGGAACGCGGAAAAACCGCTGCTATGATGTTTCATCTCGGGAGGTCGCCATGGCTACTTGCAAGTCGTGCGGAGAGGAAGTGGACCAGCTCGTCGCTGTAAAGGTGGGAGGCAAGTCCAAGAAGCTTTGCGAAGATTGCGCGGACCGCGCGCGGGAAGAGGCCGAGATCGCGGAGGCCAGCGAGAGCGTCGTCCAAAATATGATGGGCTTCAAAGGGAGGCGCTGAAGCGCTCCCACGTCGTGACGCCGGCGCCGCGGCGTCAGTGGATGATCGTGATCCGGCAGTCGGCGTTACAGCCGTCGCCGTTGGTATGGTTGCCGTCGTCGCATGTTTCGGCGGATTCCGTCTGTACGATCCCGTCGCCGCAATGGGGGCCGAGTCGGCAATTCTTGTCGCAACCGTTGTAGGTGCCGGCCAAGACCCCGTCATCGCATTCTTCGAAGCCAGACTGCACGACACCGTCGCCGCAAAAAGGCCCCTTGAGGCAGCCCGGGGCGCAGCCGCCGTATTGGCTGCGGTTCACACCGTCGTCGCATTCCTCGTGCACGGGATCGACGACCGTGTCGCCGCAATAGGGGCCGCGCCGACAGTCCACGGTGCAATGTCCGTACATACCGGTGTTGGAAGCGGTGCCGTCGTCGCAGATTTCGCCGGGCGTGACTACGCCGTCGCCGCAGACCGCTTTGCATTGACTCTTCGGCCGGTTGAAGGCCTTGAGCGTAAGCTTGAAATTGGAGCCGCACTCCTCGCGCTCGGCGTGGAAGAGATCGACCTCGTAGACATTGCCGAAGACCATTTGCAGGTCGATGTCGGCGATGCCCGCTCCGAGGCGCGTGCGGTGGGCGATGCCTTGCGTGGCGGCGTCGAGCGTGAAGTTCGCGCTCTGCGCCCCGTGCAGGCCGCCCAAATCGATGACGAGCGTGTTGTTGACGAAGACCCAAACGTCGTCGTCGCCGGTGAAGTCGAACTGCTCGCCGCCGCCGTACTCGAACCAGAAATGGGCCTCGGTGGTAAAGGAGAAGTTGCGGTTCGCCCCGGGGTCGCCGCAGCCCACGATCTGCGAATCGAGTGCTGCCAGCACGAAACCCTTGCCGTCGACGGGCCCGAAGAATGGAGCGTCGAAGACGTAGAGTCCCGCCCCGTTGGGCATGAGGTCGAGCGCGCCCAAGACGGGTCGATTGTAAACAGCGTCATTGCGGTACCAGAGATCGAACATGGCTTTGCCGCTGAAGTTGAAGGGCTCGGCCGGGTTCGGCACGACGTAGACCGGCAAGCGATCGACGCCGAGCTTCGCCGCAACGACGCCCATCGTGCCGCTCCCGTCGAAGTAATTGAAATCGGGATGCACCTTGACCCCCGCCGTCATTTGGGCGGCGGCAAACCCTTGCCGCTCGGGCGATTTCTGCTGCCCGATGAAATCGCGAAAAATCGCAGGGAGACTGATCTTGTCCGACGTCATCGGCGGCACGTCCACACAGACGAAGCCCGCCTCACGCTTGCAGGTGGACGAACAGCCATCCCCGCTCTGGCTGTTGCCGTCGTCGCATTCTTCGGAGTTGTAGCGTTTGCCGTCGCCGCAATTGGGCGCGCAAGCGGCGCCGCCGCACCCCGGTTCCTTCAAGCAGTCGAAGCAACCATCGAAAGGAACGGAATTGCCGTCGTCGCACTGTTCCCAGCGCTCGACCAGGCTATCGCCGCAAACCGTTTTGTGACAAGTCTTGGCCGCGCCATCGCAGTCCCACCCCGGTTCGATGGTGCAATTGATGGCGCACCCGCTGCCCCCGACGGGAGGTGCGCCGTTGTAAAACTCGCATTCCTCCTTGCCCACGAGAATGCCATCGCCGCACTTCGACTCGCAGGACGCGCCCGCCACCGTGCAAGTCCACCCCGGCTCTTGCTGGCAGGTTGCATCACAGCCGTCACCGGGCAGGGTATTGCTGTCGTCGCAGGTCTCTGCACCGGCGGAGACCTTTCCGTCGCCGCAAAAGATCGTGGATACGCACTTCTGCCCCGGTGTGGGGCAAACGTAATTGCCCTCGATCTGCTGGCAATTCGCGGTGCAGCCATCACCGGACGCGGTGTTGCCGTCATCGCACTTTTCGTCGGACCGGTTGATTTTGCCGTCGCCGCAGACGGCGGGCATGTTCTGCCCGGCATCGCAGATCGTCCCGTCGCAGGGCGGCGGGAGCACCGCGTCGCGGGGCACGATGATGATGTCGGGAAAGTCGATGCCATTCGATCCTCCCGCGCCCCCGCTCGATGCATCGAGCACGCTCGCATCGCCGCCGCCCGTGCCTCCCTTGGCGACGCGACCGAGCGGCGCTTCGGGACTGCACCCTTGCAGCACCAGTGCGAACGCGCAGGCGACCGGCCCGAACGGCGTTCGCACGCCGATGCTCGTCAGAGATTTCATTCGTCGCGGCACCCCGTCAGCAACGGCGCTGAATTTCGAGCGAAACTCATCCGTGA
The DNA here is from genome assembly GCA_035318505.1 of Polyangiaceae bacterium. GTDB lineage: Bacteria > Myxococcota_A > Polyangia > Polyangiales > Polyangiaceae > DASWDH01. The sequence continues at coordinate 23,916 of DATHEQ010000035.1, forward strand.
GTCAATGTCCAGCGTGGATGCGATCCGTTCATGGAAATGGGCGTAATTCAAGGAAATGACCATGCCAGGCCGAAGGAAACCCGCCCCAACAGCGGGCCTGCACGAAAGACCGTCCCCAATTCCTCGATGACGTAGTTCGGTCGCACGAAGGGCACGCCGCCTTCGAGCGCGAGCCAAGCCCCCAGGCGATCGGTGCTCGGCTGACGAATGGAAAGTCCGACGAACGCGGCACCCCAAAGGTTATGCGAGGTTTCGGGCTCGGCAATGCCGAAGCCGCGTCCGATCGCGAGCCCACCTTCGGCGCGTACGCACGGAGCGAGCGCGAGCCCGAGCGCGCTCGACGCAGCCAAACAGGCGCGCAGGCTCGCGGTATAAAGTTCGATGTTTCCACCGCTCGCGCCCGTTGGACTGCCGAAGGCGCGGCGCGGAATCCACGCGACCAGGTCCGCTTGGATCGACCACTGGCGGATGCGAACGCCCGCCGCGAGTCCGGCGCCAACGGTCGGCTCGGGAAGCGAACCCGCGTCCCCCGTCGCTTGCACGGCGAATTCGAGGTGCAGAGACTCACCGCCGTGGCGACCGTCCTCGGCGAGCGCCGGGGTAGCGGGACGCGCTTCGGCGCGGGGAGCGTCCATCTGCGTCACGACCTCGACCGGGTCGAGCATCATCGCCACGATGAGGACCGCCGCATCGCCGACGCGCGCGCAGTTGTTCCCTTCGAACACGCGATCACCGCTCGCACCGCCGCCCATCGACAATGCGCCCCGCCAGCGGCCGCCGGGTGCACGCGTGATCTCGACGCGAACGGCGATCGGTTTGAAGGCGTCGAGTTTTCGTTGCCCGAGATAAGCGTCAATCGCCTTGCGCGCCCACGCTTCGTCGGGGCAGCCGGACGGCGCGCGCCATTTGAGCTCGATGCGCGCCGGCTCGGCGCTTTGTGCGAGGGCGGGATACGCCAAGCAAGCGAAGCCGATGCTTGCCGGGGCCGCGCCGAGCCGCCACGAATACCGCATTCCTCGAACTCAAGCTGAATCGTGCAGCGCTGTCCACTTCGCTGGCCGCGGTCTCGCCGGCGCGCTCTTCACTTGGTCGAACCCTGCGCGACGCACGAGGCGCGCACGCGGGGGAGGTGCGGCGAGCGTGGCGCAGCATGCTCGAGCTCTTGCGCAGTGAAGCGGGCCGCCTCGATGCGTCCGAGCGCGCACAGCGAAAGCACGCGAGTCGCCAGTCGCTCTTCGTAGAGCGTACCGTGCTGAAAGCGCGTTTCGTGCGCATCGAGGAGGCGGAGCGCCTGCCCCGCTTCGCCGCGATCGAGCGCCGCTCGCGCGGCGCGCAACATGTTCACCTCTTCCGCCAAAGGATCGGTCGCCATGCGCGCCGGCGGCTCGAATGCCGTTTCGCGCGACCCTTCGGCTTTCGACCGCGTCCGGGTGGGCGCACGGGCACGATCGCGCGCGACCGTCGACAACTTCGTCGAAAGGGCCAGCTCCGACGCTGATCCCTGCAATGGCGTGGGAGCCGAGGCGAGCGGTACATCCGGCGGCGGCACGTTTTCTGGTACGGGCAAAGCAGCGAGCTCGCCCACTGCCACCGCCGTTGCGGGAGCCTCGATCGACACTCCGGGCGCGGAGTTCGGTCGATCCGCCGTGAGCCACGCCAGAGCGCCGCCGGCACCGAGGACACCGACCAAAACCGCCGCCCCGATCGAGTGAGCGGTGCCCCATCCGGCGGCACCGATGGCGCGCGTGGCGACGCCGCTCGCGGGAGAGGAGGTCGAAGGCGTCGTCACGGCGAACTGCGTCTGCAGCGCGGATCGAACCTCCGCCAATCGCCCGTCCGGCGGCGAAAATGCGGCGCGCGCGTGGCGCAAGAGCTCTTTTGCTTCGGGCGAGAGCTCGGTCATCGTCCCCTCCGCTGCGAAACGCGCAGCGCGTGGCTCAGCTCCGTGCGCGCGCGACGAAGGCGAGAGTAGACGGTGTTGAGCGGAGTGCCCGTCACCACGGCGATTTCGGGGGCGGTCATCTCTTCGATATCGGCGAGGACGAGCACGGCGCGCTTGTCGTCATCCAAACCATCGAGCAAGCGGGCGATGAGCGACAGGGTTTCGCGACGCTCTACCTCTTCGGCCGGGTTACGCGTACGAGACTCCATGCGGTCATCGAACGGTTCGTGATCGCCGGCGCGCCGTAGTTTGCGCCGGTACGCGCATGCCGTGCGAAAGGCGATTTGAAAGAGCCAGGTCTTGATGGACCCGAGACCATCGAACTCGGCCAGCCTGCGGTGCACGACCATGAAAACGTCTTGCATCGCGTCTTCGGCGAGGGGCTCGGCCACACCCATGCCGCGCAAAACGCGCCACACGAAAGCGGCGTGATTGCCGTAAACCTCATCGAATACGAGCGGCCTCACGGTCACGCCCGATAGCGGACCTTGGACCGCGCTTTCCGGGAGGAAAGCGGACATATCGGCTGCGGCTACCACCTGCGTGTCTATGCGGGGGGCGGCGGCTTTCCGTTCAACAAAAGGCGCGTTCTCGGGCGGCGGGGCGGCCTGCTGCCCGTTGCGACGCGGAACGAGAAAGGACCGGCTCATTCGAAATCGGGTGATCCTGCCCATGCCCGTGGATGGGCGGCTCGGTGGGTCGATGCTGGGTGCGGACCAAACGTCCGCCGACCATGTATGTTTACGACGAATACCGAGCCGAGAAAAGACAGGGGGCCGCAGTATGACGAAGAAGCGCGACGTAAATGGAAATTCACCATGATCGACGGGCGCTTGGCCACTCTCGTCCTTTTCGCGCCGTAGATGTAGGTTCATTCGTCCAGGCCGAGCACGCGACGAGCGTCAGCCCACACGAAGGAGGCCGTTTTCTGGTCAAAGGGGGCTCCGACGTGCAGCCACTTGAGACAACTTCCGACATCGAGCACCTCGAACGCTCGCATCGTCGTGCGCGGCATGATCCAACCGAACGCCGTCATCGCGCCGCGAATGAGGGCATTGTCGGTGAGCACGGCAACGCGCACGAGCGGAGGTATGCCGTGGGTTTTCAAGTGGGTCGCGAGCTTTCCTCGCTGAACCGCGCTCGGAAATCCGCCGGTGAACATGGCCATGCTCACTTTGGGCGCCATGCCGTATTTTTTGGTGATGTGATAGCCGGCCATCACATATTCGTCCCACCCCTCGTCGCTCAAGTCTTGGGCAACGCAGAGGCTCATCGCCAGCGCATCGACCTGGCGAAAGTAACACGCGCCGCCGAAATACATGTGGCCGCCGGTATCAAGCACGCGAGCACCTCGGGCGGCCGGGCGCGGCGCAGAACCGCGCATCCTGCGCGATGTCACGGTACGAATGCACCTGGTGTCGCATGGCAAACGAGACGAGTGCGCTCGGATTTCCGAGATGCGAGCCGAGCGAAGTCTCGTTCAGCATAGCCGAAGGCGCGCCCTTCGCGTAGCGCGCCGACGCGTCGCAGCGGCTTCACCACGGCGGCGGAGCGACCCTTGGGCGGGGCACGCCGCCATCATCCCTCGAAAGCTCTATTTGTAGAAAACTCGTTCGAATCGCTCGGCTTCGCTACCCTCTCCCGATGTTGTTCGGTGTCATAAGGCGGGTTTTTGGTTTGGCCTGTTTTCTTCTCGTCGCCTATGCGGCCATCACCGTACCGGTGGGACGACGAACGGCTTGGGGGCACCTCGTCGCCATCTTCACAGCGCCGCCCGCGCGTGAAGCAGCCGAAGATCTCGAAAACATCGCGGCCGAAGCGCTGCACCGAAAGCCAGCCTCGACGCCCGCATCCACCGCCGGCGACCATGCGGCCCCCAAGGCGCGGACCCCCTGAGCCGTGGCGACCGTCGCGTTTTCGGTCTCGCGCGGCGCAGCTCAGCTTCCTGCGCTTCTTTTTTGGCCATCGCCGGCCTCGCCACGACCGGTAGCCCCTCCCAGGGGGGAGTCGCCCGTGGTAAGACGCGTGCCCCCGGGGACCACGTATGTTCGAAGCGCTCACCAACGGATTTCGGCAGGCGCGCAATCGGCTCGCCGGCTTGACCGAACTCACCGAAGCCAACATCGATGCCGCGTTGCGCGAAGTGCGCCTTTCCCTCTTGGAGGCGGATGTCGAGCTCGGCGTCGTCAAAGCCTTTTTAGCGAGGGTCAAGGAAAAGGCGGTCGGCGAAACCGTCAAGACTCGCGTCAAAACGGCAGGGCAGACCCACCAGGTCAATGCCTCCGACCAGTTCGTGAAGATTTGCCACGACGAGCTCGTGGCGATGATGACGCACGAAGGCGAACCCCTCACGTTCGCCACGAGCGGCCCGACTGGGATCATGATGGTCGGCCTGCAAGGGTCCGGAAAGACGACCTCAGCCGCGAAGCTTGCCCGTTACTTGGGTAAACAGGGCAAAAAGCCGCTTCTCGTCGCGGCGGACATGCAGCGCCCAGCGGCCGTCGAGCAGTTGAAAGTGCTCGGTGCCCAGATTGACGTCCCCGTCTTCAATATCGCAGGAGCGAGCCCGGTCGAAATCTGCGCGGCCGCGCGCGAGGAAGCCCGACGTACGGGCCGCGACACCATCGTCTACGACACCGCGGGTCGCCTCGCGGTCGACGAAGTGCTGATGCAGGAGCTCGAGCTCATCAAGGGCAAGGTCGAGCCGAACGACATTCTGCTCGTCGTCGACGCCATGATCGGGCAAGACGCCGTCAAGACGGCCAAGGCCTTTCACGATCGGCTGGCGCTGACCGGCGTCGTTCTCACCAAGCTCGATGGCGACGCCCGCGGCGGCGCGGCGCTCTCCGTCAAAGAGGTCACCGGCGCGGCTGTTCTTTTCACGGGCGTCGGCGAGACCACCGACAAGTTCGAGGAGTTCCGCGCCGACGGCATGGCCACCCGCATCCTCGGCATGGGTGACGTGGTCGGCCTGATGCAGGATTTCGAGCAGGTCGTCGACAAAAAGAAGGCCGAAGAAGACGCGGCGCGGATGCTCACCGGCGAGTTTACACTCGACGACTTCTTGGATCAGGTGCGCATGATCCAGAAGATGGGCTCTTTGCGCGATCTGGTCGACAAGATCCCCATGCTGGGCGGGCAAATCCCGGAAGGGGTAAACCTCGACGACCGCGAGCTCGTCCGCATCGAAGCGATGATCCAGTCGATGACCCGCGGAGAAAAGCTCGACCCTTATGTTCTCGTGCGCGAGCCGGGGCGTGCCAAGCGCATCGCGAAGGGCTCCGGGCAACCCGAGCAAGGCGTAAGCGAGCTGGTTCAGAAGTTTCTCTTCATGAAGCAGATGATCGGCAACGTCGGCCAGAACATGGGCATGCTCGGCAAGATTCCGGGCATGAAGCAGTTCGGCATGGCCAAGAACCTGCGCAAGGCGATGGCCGGCGGCGGACTGCCGGGAATGCCCGGCATGGGAATGCCCGGTATGGGAATGCCGTTCGGCATGCCGGGCATGGGCGCCGCCGGCGAGAGCATGACCAAGATGCGCTCGCTCTCCAAAACAGAGAAGAACGCCAAGAAGGCGAACCGCAAGCGCGAACGCGAAGCACGGAAAAAGAGCCGCAAGTGACCCCCAAAAAGCCAGGAGCAGAAGCGATGCGACGATCAATCAGCAAGTTGACCCTGACGTTGGCCCTCCTTTCGGCAGCAGCGGGCATGAGTTGCGTGGGCGGTTCGAAAGGGACGAGCTCGGGCGATCTCGACAAGCTCAAGCCGTACATCCTCGAGTCGGCACCGAACGACATGACCGCCAAGCTCGACATCAACTTCGAAAACAAGGTGCGGCTCATCGGCTACAAGATCGAGCCCGCCGGCACGGCGGCGCCGGGCACTGACGTGAAGCTGACGATGTTCTGGAAGGTCGAGGACAAGCTCGACGACGGATGGAGCCTGTTCACGCATGTCGTCGATTCGAACAACGAGCGCATTCTCAACATCGACAATGTCGGACCGCTGCGCGAGGTGAAAGAAACGCACCAGGCCCTCTGGCCGAGCGCATGGGAAAAAGGAAAGATCTACGCCGACGAGCAGAGCTTTCGCGTCCCTGACGACGTGAAGACGGCCGACTTCGCGGTCACGACAGGGATTTGGAAAGGGGACGCCCGCCTCAAGGTGGTGAGCGGCCCCGCGGACAGCGACAACCGCGGCATCGTCGTGCGCCTGAAGACCGGCGTCGACAACAAGCCGGCCCAGCACACCGAAGTGCCGCAGATGCGGGTCATGAAACTCGGCAAGAACGCGAAGATCAACATCGACGGCAAGCTCGACGACGAGGCTTGGAAGACGGCGGTAGTAAGCCGCCCTTTTGTCGATGTGGGAACGGGTAATGCCAACACCGCGTTCCCGGTCAACGGCTCCGTAAAAGTGGCGTGGGATGACACGAGCATGTACCTCGGCTTTCAGATCGAGGACCCCGACGTCATTGGAGGCTGGCCCAAGGACGCGAAAGATCCGCACCTCTGGGAGAAAGACACCGTCGAGATCATGCTCGACCCCGACGGCAATGGCGACAACAACGACTATTACGAGATCCAGGTGAACCCGCAGAATCTCGTCTTCGACACGCAATACGACGGCTACAACACGCCCAAGACCGAACCCGCCGGCCCCTTCGGCCACCAGGATTGGAGCGCCAAGCTGAAGAGCGCCGTCGTCGTCGACGGCACGCTCGACAAGCCGGGCGACAAGGACAAAGGCTACACCGTCGAGATCGCGCTTCCGTGGTCATCCTTGGCCAAGGCAAAGAACCATCCCCCCAAAGCGGGCGACGAGTGGCGCGTGAATTTCTACGCCATGAAGAACAACTCCGGCGTCGCGTGGTCGCCCATCTTGGGCGAAGGCAATTTCCACAAAGCGTCGCGCTTCGGTCGCGTCGTTTGGACGACGGCAGAAACACCCGTCGCGGCCGCAAGCGGCGGGCCCGCGGCATCGGCCTCCGTCGTCGCAGCGGCTCCAGGTGCAGCGCCGGGCAGCGCGGCACCGGTCGCGAGCGTGGCCAAGATGAAACAAACCTTGCCCGCTATGAGCGTGGCCAAGCCGCCCGCGCCGGCCGCATCGAAGCCGTAGTCCGGTCTCGTCAGGGGTCCGGCAACCAGGCGAGAAGCGCGACGCGTCCCTCGGCGCGCTTCGTCGTCATTTGGCGTGGCGATAGATGCTCGCGTGCGGATAAAAACCGTTGCCGGCACGTTCCTCCGCTCCCTGCGCCAACCAATAGACGTCGCTTGCGTCGAGGGCCATCGACATGCCCATCCATGCAAACATTTGAACGGCCAAGGTGTCCGTTGCCGACGCGCAGCTGTCGACACGACAGCGCTTTACCGCGGCGAGTGTTTGGAAATGCGAAGATTCGTCGGTGACACTCGTCCAGAAGATCGACGCCCCATCGGTGACGAGGGCGCTGGGGCGATTCTGGTCGGCGACGAGCACGGTCGGCGCACCCAAGCATCCGGAGAGTGGGCAGCGCGAGATGGTGCCAACGGAATACGAATTGGCCCAATAAAAGAACGTATCGTCGAGAGCGAGCGAGGACGCCTGATTTTGGTCCGTCACCAACGTCACTGCCGGTTCGCCACCCTGTTTACTAACGCGCTTGATCGTGGCATTGGCGGAGCCCCAATTCGCTATCCAATAGACATGCGTGGCGTCGACCAGGATCTCGTCCGGGGTGTTCTCGTTTAGCGCAATGGCCTGGGGCACGCTCGAGCCCGTCAGGGGACGGCGCAAAATCGCCGTATCGCGCCGCGACGCCCAATAAACGTGCGTAGCGTCGACGGCAATCGACGTAACATCCACGTCGCCGACCACGATCTTCGGCGCTCCGGCACATCCGACGGAAGGGCAGGTCAAGATCGAGAGTCGTGGTCCGCCGGTGTACCTCGCCCAGTAGACGTTATCGTCACGAACGGTGAGCTCATAAAACTCCTGCAGCGGGAGCGCGCCGGTGGCATCAAAGGTCGCGGAGTCGTAGGTGACGATCGTCGAAGGGCAGTCGCTTTTTTGGCAACTGCGCACGCGTGAATAACGAGCCGGTTCGGCAGCACTGTAACCAGCGGGCAGCCGCGAGAGCCAATAAACGCGTGTTTTATCGACGGCTATCTTCATCGCGGTTTCTTGTTCTTCGATGACGACCGATACGCCAGGCCCGATGGCGTCGGGGGTGGAGTTTGGATTGGAGAAGCCGGCGTCGGACGGGGTGCCGTCGAGCTGCACCGTTCGCGCGCCACAGCTCGCCAGCAGAAAAGTCGCCAGCCCGAGCCCCACGCCCGCTACGCTCAAGAAACGTTGCGTCATCTGAGGGTCCGTGCTTGCTCCCAACGCACCGCAGTCAGGCTGACATCGTACTTTTGAACTTCGCATGCTGTTCTCCCAATCCTGCGATGCGTCGTAGAGCCATCGCGTGAAGGCTCGTCGTCCTTCGAATCGTTTGCTGCTCAGGGAATGGCGGAAATCGCTGCTTCGACGGACGGCGCGAGAAAGCTATGCCGATAACGGCGCGCGAAAAGATCGGCCTTCTGCCGCGCTTCCGTATAGCGGCCGACACCGACCAGCGCGTTGATGGCCAAGGCTTCTCGCTCTTCGGCGAGCCTGCCCGTGGGAAACGCGCGCGCATGCTTGCCCAGCTCGAAAAGGCAGACCTCGGGCTCGCCCGCGCCCAGCGCTCGCCGCGCATTCTCGAGGAGCGCACGTTCTTTGGACCAGCTCGAAACGTTCGCCGGCGCGTCCTCCGGAACCGGCGGCATCGGCGTGCGCGAGGTTTCGACCGATGACGATACCGTCGCTGCGCGCGCAGCGGTAGACGGCGAGAGTGTCGCTGCTTCGCGATCGCCGGAGGCGGCTGCGGCGATTGTTTTGGTCGATCCCTCACCGGCCGGCCGATCGACGTACACGATGCGCACCTTCTCCGGAGCAAAAACCGCATGGAGGACGCCACCCGTTATGCCTCCCACCAAGGTGAGGCCGACCGCGAATCTCCATGGCCTCGCCAACGCCTTCAGGGTGGCACCCAAGGCGTACCCTCCAGCGCGCAGCGCCGCGTCAGGGGATGGTAATGGGCGGGTGGCGGCGTTGCTCCGTTCGAGCAACGCCGGCTCGCGCGTCGCGTCCAACCGCATCGCCCTCATAGCGCCAGCGGGAAGCGTCGCGGCTAGTCGAGCCGACACCTTGGCGAATGCTTCCCCAGCGACCGGTCCGTCCGAGCGTAGCCCTCGCAACACCACCAACGGATCACGACGGCCATAATCACCTTCATCGCCGGGCATGACGACCCCCTTCCGATTCGAGCTTGCGTACGGCGGCGGCGAGGTCGGCCCTTGCTAGCCGCAAGCGTGAATAGGCAGTGTTCAAAGGAATGTCGAGCGCGGTGGCGATGTGCGGTATCGATTGGCCGTCGATCTCGTGGAGCAGGAGAAGCGCGCGGCGCTCGAGCGGCACCGAGCGCAACGCCAGCTCAACGAGCGCCCGCTCTTCGGTGGAGATCATTTGATCGTCGGCTGCGGCAACGCTGTCCGCGCGCTCCACTTCGATTCCGACGAGCTCCACGCGATGTCGCGCCAGCCGCCGGTAATCGGAGGCGACGCGAAAAGCGAATCCGAAGAGCCAGGGCCGAAGCGGGCGCGTCGGGTCGTAGGTGGGTAACTGACGATAGACCTGGCAGAAGACGTCGTGTGCGATGTCCTCGAGGTCGGCGGGGCCTATCCCAAGTCGCGCCAGCGTGTTCCACACGTACGAAAACTCTGAACGAAAAACGTGCCCGAATTGGGGCGGCACAGCGGCAGCGGCCGTCGCCGTGGGAGGGGGGGACACCGCGCGGGGGCGCATCTTAGTGAATTGGGGCGAACGGCATGTTCCGTCACGGAAATGAGATAGCCGCCGAGATCCCGAATGCTGCCCAAAATGGCGGAGTTTGCCAAACCTCGCGCTCCCGCAAGTACAAATGGGAGAGCGTCAGCGTTTTCATGCCGTCCACATGTACGCGCAAGTCGACAGAACGAACGACGGGGATCGACAGCTCAGCGCGCGCGCCGGCAGCCGCGAAGAAAAGCGAAGTCGCCAAGGGCACCTCGACCCCACTGCCGCGGGTCTGCATGCTGCCGACATAGACGATACCGCACGCCGCCCAAACACCTTCGATGATACAGGGCAGAACAGCGGCCCCGAGCACGCCGACATGGGCGTTCCCACCGGGGCCGGAGCTGGTGCTCGTGGGTAAATCGCCGCGCAGCTCGCCAGCGAGCGCCCAAGGACCGCGGCGAAGCTGACCTCCAATGCGACCGCCCACCGAAGCATTAGGCGTCTCGCCAAAGGCGAGCACCGGTCCACCGTGCAGCGAGGCGATGGTTTGCCCCGGGCCGTCGGTGCGCGCCTGCTCCGCGGGCGCTCGATCGACCGTCGGGGCCTGCTCGTTAACGACCGCAGGCGCCGCTAACGGCGACGACGACGACGGCGGCGGTACCGACGCTGCCGAGTCGTCCGACGCCCGATGGACCGCCGTAGGGGCCGCGCCGCCGCTTTGCACCGCCATCGGGTCGAGCGTGATGCTCGTTGCCAATGCGAGCGAAGCGAGTAGCTCCTCGCAATCGCGCGTGGCTCCTTTGAGCTCGCGCGTACCTCGCACGATGCCATCGCGATCGATGAGCGCAAGCTTGGCTCTCAGTGACCCCTTTTCTTCGAAAAGATCGACGGAGACCGTCTGCTCCGCCCAGGGAAAGAAAGGGTCATAACCGAGCCTTTCGGCCACCGCGGCGCGAAAGCCGCGCTCATCGGGACACCGGGCCGCGCCGGGTGTTCGCGAATAAACGAGCCGACTGGCTGCAGACGCTCGCGCCGTGTGAGGAGCCCCGAGGACCACGGCCAATACGACGGTCTTCAGCCGGACTCGGCCCATGGGTTCGATCTACTCATACCGAAGGGTCGCTCGTCGCAGCAAGCTGAAGCAGTTGACAGGCACCTGTCGACCTCTCGGGCGGCGCGCTACCTTCCAGGGCGATGCAACGCTTGCGAGCATGGCCGCGCTGGCGGTGGATCCGTGACGCGGGTATCGCGCTGCTGGTTCTGTTCGGCATTCGCGCTTACCAGCAGCGCGCCATGCCCAAGGGCGATGCGCCGCCACTCGCCGCAACCGACTTGCAAGGCGCGCCGGTGTCGCTCGACGACTACCGGGGCAGGCCCGTACTTCTGCATTTCTGGGCGACTTGGTGCGGCGTCTGCAAAGCCGAACAGCACAACATCGACGCCGTCGCGCGCGACCTTCCCGTGCTCAGCGTGGCGAGCCAATCAGGCGATGCGACGGAAGTTGCAGCGTATGTACGCGCGCACGGCATCGGGCCGCGCGTCGTCGTCGACGATCAAAGTTTGCTCGCGAGACGCTTTGGCGTGCACGCCTTTCCCGCGACTTTTGTGATCGACGGCAACGGCCGGATTCGCCACGTCGAGGTGGGCTACACCACCGAGCTCGGCCTGCGCGCGCGTGTGTGGCTCGCGGGACTCTAGCCCTTTTTACTGCAGCGGCATCGGAGAGTGTCCGCGGTCGAGCAGCCTCGCGGAAAGTGTGATCGGCGTCGCCGACAGGGCCCTCGATATCGGGCATCCCTTCTTCGCGCCTTCTGCGATCTTCTCGAACGTCGCTGCGTCCATGCCGCCCACCCTCGCTTCGAGATCGAGGTTGATCGTTTTGATGGCGAAACCGCCCTCGGCTTTCTGGATGTCGACCGCTGCCGTGACGCGCAGTTCTTCCGGGGCGTGTCCCGCTTCCGTCAGTGCGAAGGAGAGCGCCATCGCAAAGCACCCCGCGTGCGCCGCGGCGAGAAGCTCTTCTGGGTTCGTCCCCGCTTTTCCGTCTTCGTTCTGGAAGCGTGTCTGAAACGAATAGGGCTGTGATTTAAAAACGCCGCTCTGCGTCGCCAGCGTACCTTTGCCGTGAAGTCCATCCCCCTGCCATTCTGCCGTGCTCTTGCGGATCATAGGTCGTCTCCCGAGGGTCGAAGTTGGGCGACATCCTTAGCACGAAGCAAGATGATCGTCGCCGCCGTCCGGGCGAGCTGCGCCGATCGGACGAGGAGCCTAAACGCCGCGATGGGACGTCGCCGCGGAAGCGATGCGGGCCGGCGCTTCGACGGAAAGCGTCGGCCGCAAAATGAACCATCCGGCAAGGCCGAGGACCACGCCCGAGGCCAGAAATGCGAGGTCGGGAACGAGGTGGGGAGCATTCTCGATGACGTGGTGCACGCCGAGGAGCTGGTGATCGATGGTGCCCTCGACGAGATTGAACGCGCCCCAGCCGAGCAGCAGCGGACCCGCGAACGTACCTAAGGGTGGGAGCACGCGCGCGCGCGATGCCGCACGCCAGAGCATCGCGATGCCGAGCGAAGTGACGGTCCATGTGAGCGCGTGAAAAAGACCATCCCAAAACATATTTACTTCGAGGCCCACCACGCTGTCGCGGCCGATTCGCGCAGATAGCATGCTGTGCGTTTGCAGAATCTGATGAAAGAGAATGCCGTCCACGAAGCCGCCCATCCCCATCCCCAGCGTGGCTCCCGCCGCGACGACGCGACGAACGGTGGCAACGTCGGACGTATCAGGTAGCTGGTTCATCGCTTCCTCGCGGGCGCCCCGTTTGGCTCGATGGGGCGGCCCTGCATCGCTGTGGAAACTAGCCACCGCGTCCAAGCCACCAGTACGGCCAGGATCAGGAACGGTAGCAACGTTGCGAACAGCGAGATGGCGATCGGTGCATCCCCTAGCGCTTCGCGCAACGCACGCCCGCTATCGCTCGAGCAAAATGGACAGAACATAGCGTTCTCCTCCCCTGATTAGTGCGCGCTTCGATGCGTGCGCATCCGTCTTTGGCTCGCGCGCGGTCGGGCCGCAGATCTGAAAAGCGTGCCGAGAAACACTGGAATAGTTCTTGAACGAAAACAGACGCGACGGGCCGATGACGCGTCGGCACGTCCGCCGAACCGACGATCCAAAAGGAGGACCATCATGCAATCATCCGGGCACTCTCAGCGCGAGGACGACGAGACGATGAAGGCCGGCAGCCCTGCCGAGGAAGAACTGGATATTCGAGATCTGGATTCGGAAAGCGAGGGCGAGCTCGAGGAAGAAGACGTCGCCGATGACGAGTCCGACGACTCCGATTTGAATTTGCTGATTGCCCTGGCCGAGCTCGATGCCGAGGCGGCGGAAGCCTACAGAATCGCCGCCGAGTACACCGACCAAGTGCACTTCCGGACGAAGCTCGAGGAGTTTCGGGCCGACCACATTCGCCACGTCGAGACCTTCAACCGGCTGCTCTCCGAAGCAGGGGCACCCGAGGTTTCGATCGAGCTCGACGAAGAGAGCTCGGCCCTGACGATGCTGGCCGCGTCGATGGGAACCATGGGCGTGCGCGCGGCGCTCTTGGCCATGATCGCCAGTGAGCAACTTACGAACGCAACGTACCAAGCCACGACCGAGCTTCCGTTCGAGGAAGACGTGGCGCGTATCCTGGAGGAACACCTAACGGACGAACAGCGTCACCTGGAGTGGCTGAACGAGCAAGAATCGCGCGTTCGTGATGACGAGCTCCTTGCCGAGGCAGACGCCTGACCCACGATGTGCAACGGCTCGCCGCGAGATGGGCTCACCCTACGGAAATCGCCCTAGGCACGAAGACCCGCTCCCGATGCCAGCAGGGCGACGCAGCACAACAGTAACGTGACGGCACGGCGGCTCGAGAATGCGACTTGCAGGGAATCCGTGCAGCAAGGATGACGATGACGTTTGACGTAGCTGCGCCGGCGGGCGGACAAGAACTGTTCGAAGACGTCTTCCTCGGAGGTTTCGAGTGTTCGTGTCACAGGCTCGAAGATGGAAGGCGTCTCGATCTGGCGGCGAGCACGCGCCATGTGGAATTCGCGGACGCCGACTACGCACGCTTGCGCAATGTGGGGATGACGGCAAGCCGCGACGGCGTGTCGTGGATTCACTCAGCGCGCTCCGCCGACTATGACTTTAGTCACGCGCTGCCCATCGTCCGGGCAGCGCAGCGGCATTCTGTTCATGTGACTTGGGATCTGATGCATTTTGGTTGGCCGGACGACGTCGATGTTTTCTCGCCGTCCTTTCCGCCCCGGTTCGCGCGTTATGCGCGTGCATTCGCCCAATGGCTGTCGGGCGAAACCGATCAGGTGCCGTTCGTCGTGCCAGTCAACGAGATGTCGTTTCTGGCGTGGGCCGGGGGAGACGTGCAATGCATGAATCCCTTCCAAGCGGCGCGCGGGGTCGAGCTCAAGGCCCAATTGGTGCGCGCCTCGATCGAAGCCATCGAAAGCATTCGCTCGGTGTCGCCGAGCGCGCGATTTTTGCATCCGGAGCCGGTCATCCAAATCGTTCCCGACCTAGAAAAGCCGAAAACATGGCGACGCGTCGAATCGGACAATCTCCTTCAATACCAAGCCTGGGCCATGCTCGTCGGCGAGCAATGGCCGTCGCTAGGCGGCCATCCCAAATACCTCGACGTGCTGGGCGTCAACTTCTATCCGGACAACCAATTCATGTCCGATGGGACGACGATTCAACACGACGACGTGCGTTACAAACCCTTTTCCAAGATGCTGCTCGATGTGTACGAGCGGTTTCGCCGGCCCATGATCGTCTCGGAAACGGGCAGCGAGGGCGAGCATCGCGCACCGTGGCTGCGTTACGTCTCGGGGCAATGTGTGGCGGCCATTCGCCGCGGCTGCGAATTGCACGGCATTACACTCTACCCGGTCGTGAGCCATCCCGGCTGGCTCGATGAGAGGCATTGTGACAATGGGCTCTGGGATTACGCAGACGATACGGGCCATCGCCCGGTCTACGAGCCGCTCGCGCGCGAGCTCGTGCGCCAACGTGGGCCTCTCCTCGTCGCTCGCGCCGAAATGTTGCAGCGAGCGAGCACCGACCAATCCGGGACGGTGGCCGTATAGCCCTTTGCTTAGAGCCATGAAGGAGACGTCGTGAGCGGGGTGTTTGCAAATGAGCTCGTCCGTGCCCCCCAAGGCGCGAAGCGAGAAGGCGGCGAGAGGGCGCGCGAATCCCTATTGCCACCGGTGCCGCGAGGGGCGGGCGCAACGTTGCTCCAGCTCTTGCGCTACGTCCGGCCGCACCGCAACTTCGCGGTGGTGACGCTGGTCTTCGGCGTACTCGGGTTCGTTCTCTCCTTCGCGTACCCGTGGATCATCGGTAGCGTCGTCGACATCGTGGCGTCCCCTGCCGACGGGCCGACGATTGGCGAGCGACAGTCGCGCATTTTCTGGCTCACTGCAGCGGCCGCTGTCACCGCCGTCTTACAGGCGATCGTCGTCTACGGCCGAGGTCACTTCAACGTGAAACTCGGACATTCCGTGGTGGTCGACCTTCGACAGGAGGTGTTCCGCCATTTGCAGAAGCTCTCCGTGCTCTTCTTCACCAAAGAGCGCACGGGATCGATCTTGTCGCGTCTTTTGCAAGATGCCCACGAAGCCACCTCGCTCATCTACATGGGCGTCATGGTGGCTGCGCTCGACGCCGCCCAGCTCGTCATTGCCGCGGTGCTACTGCTCTCAATCAGCTGGAAACTCACCATCGCGTGCGCGGCGCTCTTCCCACTCTACGCGCTCGTCTTTCGTCGTTTCAACCCGCGCGTGCGCCAGGCGAGTGAACGAATGCACGCCCAGCTGTCGCGTATTCTCGGGAATGTGACCGAACAACTGGGCGGACAGGCGCTCATCAAGACGTGCACGGCCGAAGAGCGCGAGGCAGCGCGGTTTCGCGGTGATGTTTTGCAGCATCATCGGCTCGTGGTGGCGCAGAGCCACGAAGGTCACCTCGTCGCATCGACGGGTGAGGTTTTGGTGCACGTCGGCACCACGGTCGTGATCGGGTACGGCGGCTGGCTTGCGTTGCGCGGTGAAATCACGCCAGGAACGATGACCCGATATCTTGGTTACCTCCTCTTGATGTTCGGCCCGGCGCGGCGCTTCGCCGAGCTCAACATCGTTTACCAGTCCAGCGTGTCCGCACTACGCCGTGTGTTTCGTTTGCTCGCCATCCGCCCGGCCGTCAGGGAGCCGTTGCAGCCGCACCCTGTTCCGCCCTCCCGTGGCCATGTGCGCTTCGAGCAGGTGCGATTTCGCTATGGTACCAATGGCGACGAGGAGCGGGTGCGACTCGAGGCCGACGAATCATTCGACGGCCCCACGATTTCGGGCGAGTCGGATTGGATTCTGACGGGAGTCTCGCTCGAGGCACGGCCAGGCGAGCTCGTCGCCATCGTGGGGCCCTCCGGGGCCGGAAAAACGACGCTCTTGTCGCTCCTGCCACGACTTTTCGACGTCTCCGAGGGGCGCGTCACCGTCGACGGCATCGATGTTCGCAACTACTCGCTGAAGTCCCTGCGATCGTCGATTGGCATCGTGCAGCAGGACACGTTCATTTTCAGCGGAACGGTTCGCGAGAACATCGCCTACGGAAGGCCCGACGCGACGCATGATGAAATCGTGCGCGCCGCTACCGCCGCGCATGCGCGGGAGTTCATCGAGCTCTTGCCCGACGGCTACGAGACGCGCCTCGGCGAACGAGGCGTGAACCTCTCCGGCGGCCAGCGGCAGCGCATCTCGATTGCGCGAGCCGTCCTCAAGAATCCCCGCATCCTCATCCTCGACGAAGCGACGAGCTCGCTCGACGCGGAAAGCGAGGCCATCGTTCAGCGTGCGCTCGAACGGGTGATGCGCGACCGGACGTGCCTCGTCATTGCGCATCGCCTCAGCACCATTCGAAACGCCAATCGCATCTTCGTCCTGAAGAACGGCCGCATCGCGGAGCATGGGAGTTACCGCGAGCTCATGGATCAGAACGGCGAGTACGCGCGCCTCGTGCGCAATCAGGTCGCGTGACGCGCGCTCATGACTAAGGGGTGATCAGCGGTCGAGGCTCCCCTTG
The DNA here is from genome assembly GCA_035318505.1 of Polyangiaceae bacterium. GTDB lineage: Bacteria > Myxococcota_A > Polyangia > Polyangiales > Polyangiaceae > DASWDH01. The sequence continues at coordinate 40,852 of DATHEQ010000035.1, forward strand.
CGGACCAAAGGCCATCCGCGCGAGCCGTAGCGACCGCGCGCCGCCCGCTCCATACGTCGTCAAGTGGGGCGAGGTCCACGCGTGGTACGCCATCCAAAAGGCGCCCTCCGCGTCCTGAAACAGCTCTCCCCCGCCCGGACCGCTGACGGCGCCCCCGGTCATCAAGTAGGGCGTGCCGAGCGTTGCTTTGGTGCAGAGCCCGAACAAGCTCGGACAGGTCGCATAGCCAATCGCGTAGTTGGCGCTGTCGAAATCGTTGCCGGAGTAGAAAAGCAGATAGCGGCCACCATAGCGCATCATGGACGGCGCTTCGACGATGGTGTCCTCCCAGTGCTGGTCGACCGCGAGCAGCATCTCGGCCGGGCCCACCAGGCCCAAGCCATCGTCGGTCAGCGCCTGCGCCCAGATGCGCGGGCTGGTTCGGCAACGAGCGCTGTTTTCGTCGCTTTTCCACAAAAGGTATAGCTTGCCATCGGAGTCCAAAAATGGACTCGGGTCGATGGACCCGCAAAATGGCGCGCTCCCCCGCACCTGACACACCATGGCCTGCGACGAGTCGTCGAAGTAAGGGCCCTCGGGGCTAGACGCGATAGCGCGCGAGATGCATTGAAATCGGGTACGAGAGTCGTTGGTCGTGTAGTAGAGCACGTAACGGTCACGACGAGCGAGTACCGAGGGGGCCCACGTGAGACCAGGCCCCTTCGATGCCCACGAGGGGAGCTCGGGAAGTGCCTCGCCAAGAAGGGTCCACGTCGTCAGGTCCGGTGAGCTCGCGACCTGCAGATGCAAACGCTGCGCACCCGTCGCGAACGCGTAATAGGCACCTGCACTGCGAAGGACGAAAGGGTCGGCGAAGTCACCGGACATTCCGTTCTCCGGTTCGCTCCGAGCTACGGTGCGTACCGGTGCCGGGTCGGCCGGCGGTGTAATACCGAAAGTCATGGGCGCGCTCTGCGGCGAGCCGCACCCCAGCGCGCACGCAAGCAGCGCGACGGCGATTCGAAGGGGCGCGGAGCAAAGCGACATCGGCGATCAGACCACGTCCCTCGGCTCCCAGCTCGGACCGTCGCAATACGGCCCCGCGTTCGACCAGCGCAGCGGGTCGATGCACATTCGGCGTTCGCGCATCTCACGATCCCAGGCGTGGTACACGACGTACGCTCCCGAACCGGCTGGGCCCGCCACGATCGAATTGTGACCAGGCCCGATCACGGTCTCGGCGACGCCGCGCAGAACGCGCGGGCCATAGGCCGCGCCGTCGTCGGTGTAGGGGCCCCAGATGTCGTCCGCCACGGCGAAGTCGACACCGTAGTTTGCGGTCAACCAGCAGCCTCCGCTGTAAAAGCAGTAATAACGGCCTTGGTATTTTTGGACGAAGGGGCCTTCGAGCGTGTGCCAGTCGAAGACCGCGCCGTACATGGCACGCGCCGCCTGAAACCGCTGCCAATCGTACTTCGAGCGAAGGACGACCGCCGTGCGCACCCCCAGGCGCGTCATTTCGACGAGCTCTTGCACGACCAGCGCGGTGCCCGCGCGAACGCGGGTTGGCCCTCGCTCCTCGGGCTCGAAGTCCAGAAAATCGCGTGCATAAAAAAGGTACCAGCGACCGTCGTCGTCGCGGAACGGATGCGGATCGATGGTGAAGGGCGAATCCTCGGCGGAAACGAGACGGACGCCGGCGTCGCGGTAGGGACCGTCCGGGCGGCGGCTCGTCGCGACGCGGAGCTGGTGGGCGCGATCGGCGTGCCCCACCGAGTAATAGAGATAGAAAATGCCGTCGCGGCACGCGACTTCGGGCGCCCAGTAGGTGTTGCCGAGCGACGCGGGAAGGCGCTCCAACACCGGACTGCTCGGGCGCCAGGTGATCAAGTCTTCCGACTCGAGCAGCGAGAATACGTGACTCGACGCGGCTTCGGCGGGCGTCGTTCCGATGGCGTAGTACGAGCCGTCGTGACGGAAGACGAAGGGATCGGCAAAGTACCCCTGATGCACGGGGTTGCAATATCGATGGCGGACCGTGTTCATCAGTAAGCAAACCTCAAATAGGACTCCGTGACGTGGTTCGGCAGATCGTCGACGATGCGGCAGCGAAGCAATCGCCTCGCTTCATCGGACAGCGAATCGTGAATGTTGCGCGGCACCGTGAGCTCGACGTTCGGCGTGTGCAGCCACTGCCGTACGTAGCCCATCGCCACCATCGGACGAGGCTCGTGCGTTCGGTTGGGCGAACCGCGGTGAATCGCGAGCGGCGTGCGGATGACGACGTCACCGAGCTCGAGGGTCACGGGCTCGATGGGTCGGCGCGATCCGGCACTCGACAGCCCTTCACCTCGAGGCACCCGATGCGTTCCGCGCACGACCTCGAGGGGACCATTGTCGACGGTCACCGTGCAAAGCGGGAAATTCACCGCCAACGCATAGAGCGGCGTCAAAAACTCATCGGAGAAAAGCGGCCCGTGATCGCGATGAAGCTCCTGGTACTCGGAGCCGGGCATGGCCGTATCGACAGCATGCTGCACCATCGCGTATTCGGGACCGAGCGCGCGCTCGACGACGGCTAGGATGAGCTCGTTGCGAAAGACGAGCTCGTCCGCGAACGGTTTGGTCCAAGGCAACGTGACATAAAAGCGGTTCGTCCCCCGCCCCGCCACCGCTCCCACCTTTTGCTGCCGCGAATCGACGAGTCGATCGTAGGCGTTGCGCCACGCGTACATGAGCTCCGCGTCGAAAACGCTGCGCAGCACACAGATCCCGTCTTCTTCGAGATCCGTCGTCAACCGGTCGAGCTCCGCGGCCCGTGACATGTCCATCGCCCCTCGTCTATTCCAAATCGTTCGTTGGACCGGGGGTACTTCGTAGCATGTGCAATGACGCCGGCTAGACGGGAAATTTGACGCTTGCGTGCGGCCGCTACGTCAATCGACACCGAGTCTTTCATCACACGCTAAGCTCCGCTTCTCGCAACGAACGCTCAGCGGGTCGACTCGGAGGCCGCTTTCATGGATGACGACGCAACGTTGATAGAACAATTTGTTACGGAGTACGGAACGACGCCGCGCATCTTCTCCGCGCCTGGACGGGTGAATTTGATCGGCGACCATACGGATTACAACGACGGTTTCGCGCTCCCCATCGCCATCGGTCAGCGCACGGTCGTCGCTGCCGCCAAGCGAGAGGACCGTAAAATCCGCGTGCGCTCATTGCTCGTTGCCGAGACCGCGCAAGTCGACCTCACGCGTCCCGAGTTCGCGCGGCGCCGGACCTGGGTGGATTACATCGAAGGAGTGGCGCGCTCGCTCGAGAGTCGGGGCGTGAAGACGTCCGGTGCCGACCTCCTCGTCAAGAGCGATGTACCCCTCGGCGCGGGCCTGTCTTCCTCGGCGGCCCTCGAGATGTCCGTCGGGCTGGCACTCCTCGCGCTTGCCGGCGACCAGCGGCTCTCGCCGCGCGATCTCGCGCAGGCGGCCCAATCGGCCGAGCATACCTATGTCGGCGCAGAGGTCGGGATCATGGACCAACTCGTTGCCGCCTTGGGGCGGCGGGACCACGCCTTGCTCATCGACAGCCGATCGCTCGGCACGACCGATGTACCGTGCACCCTGCGCGGCGCGACCATCCTGCTTTGCGACACCAAGGTCAAACACGAGCTCGCATCATCCGCTTACAACGAGCGACGGCGTGAGTGCGAGACGAGCGTCTCCATTTTGCGGACCAAGCTCCCCCACCTTCGCGCGCTTCGCGATCTTTCCGTGACGGAGCTGGAGGCCCATGGCGAGCTTCTTTCCGAGACGCTCCGGCGCCGATGTCGCCACGTGGTGACCGAAAATGCCCGAACACTCGACGCGGTGCGCGCACTGTCGCGTGACGATCTCGTGGAGTTTGGTCGGCTGATGTTCGCATCGCACGCGTCGCTGCGGTCCGACTACGAGGTCAGCTGCGCCGAGCTCGACCTCGCCGTCGAGGTGGCTACGGGGGCGCGCGGCGTGTACGGCGCGCGCATGACGGGGGGCGGCTTTGGGGGATGCACCGTGAACCTCGTCGCCGATGAAGCGGCCGACGAGCTGGCCAAGACGCTCGACCGCACCTTCGAGCAACGCTTTCGAACGCGCCCGCACATTTTCTCGGTCCGTGCGTCCGACGGTATGCGAGAGCATTGAACGGCTAGCGCACTTGCGAGGCCGCGCGTGAGCGTTGGGGTGATTGCGACAAGAATGCGTTTCGCGCCGTGAAATAGCGCGAAAGCGCGTCGTCCAACGTCGGCATGAGCGACGCCCGCTCGCTGCCGAGCACGGTATAAGCAGGGCGGCGCGCGCGCAATTTCAAATCGGTCACCGAGCAGGGCCTTACCCCATCGCCGTCGAGTCCCGCCAGGGCTGCGGCCTTGCGCGCGAGCTCGGCCCACGTCACTTCGCCGCGGTTGGCGAGGTGCCAAATGCCGGACTCGCCGTCGAGCAACAGATCGAGAGCGGCGCCCACGAGATCGGGCACGTAAGTCGGTGACACGCGGCAATCGTCGGCGGCTTCCAAGCCGCGGCCCGACTGCAGCGCCGCCAGCGCCAACGTCACGAAATTGTGCTCGTCCCACGGTCCGAAGAAAGCGCTGGTCCGCACCACGAGTGCTTGAGGCATCGTCGACAGGACGCGCCGTTCGGCTTCCGCTTTCGAACGCCCGTAAACCGACCGTGGCCCCGTGGCGTCGGTCTCGAGGTAGGGCGAGCCCTTGCTGCCGTCGAAGACGAGATCGCTCGAGAATGTCAAAAGGCCGACGCCCTGACGCCGGCAAAAAGTGGCGAGGACGAGCGGTCCGCTCGTGTTTTCACGAAAACATTTCCCGACGTCCGCCTCAGCGTCGTCGACCCGAACGTACCCCGCGGCGTTGATGACGGCCCACGGCCGAAAGCGCGCCAGCGCGGATTTGACGGAGGCCGGGCGAGCGATGTCCAATTCTGACCGGCGGAGAAGCCGGTAAGCAAGCCCACGGTCGGCACAGGCGCGCGCGATGGCGCGGCCGAGCGTCCCGGTGGCTCCGCAGATGAGAATCGGCGCGGCCCGCAAATGGGCGCCGGGGGGAGCGCTCTCGTCGGGGGCCGGTGCGCGCCGCAGAAGACGCGTCGATCGCCGCCACCAGCCCGGCGTTGCGAGGACGGGGTGGTGGTAAGGCCGGCGCGCTGCGATGTCCGTGAGCGCGGCCCCAAGGGCGGTCATCCGGGGCGACGGCGCGCGAACGTCGAACACCCCCGGCTCGTAGTGACCCGCTTCGCGCGTCACCAGGCTGTCCCAATCCATCGATCCAAGCAGCGCCCATGCCGTGACGGCCCGGACGTCGGCGCCAAGCCTGCGCGCCGTGACCGCAGAGTTCCACGCCTCTATCAACCAGCGAAGCTGTTCTTCGCGCGTGCATCCGAGGTGTACCTCCGTCAGCGCGACCGGTATTCGATAACGGTGAAACGCTTCGAGGAGGAGCGCGCGGTGGCCATAGATGCCTTGGCGGAGCACGCGCACGGCTTCGAGATCGGCATAGCGGATGCGCCCATTTCCGCCCCACGTCGATAACGGATAGAGATCGACGCGGTGGTCGAGGTAACGATCGCTCGTCGCGTAATAATTGAGCCCCACGACGTCGGGGCGGCAGGGTCTCCAACAAAACGCCTCGAGCGCGACCGGATCGGCGCCGCTCGACAGCAAGTAGTTCCAGAGCGCATGGCCAGGTGCCACCCGACCGTCGAGGAGGTCGAAGCCGAGCCAGCGGCGGTGGTTTTCGAATTCGACTTGGTAGTGGACTGCGGGGGTTCCGTAGGTGTGACCCCCGTCGTCGATGTGAACCAAAACGGCTTCGGGGACCAATTCGCGGATGGCGCGCATCGCCAGCGCGACGGCGCGGCACTGGTTGATGACCATACGCGTGAACGACGCGTCGTCGCGACAATGAGGATACCAATGGGAATAGAGGCCGCTGAAACGAGCGGTGGTGACCGGTTCGTTGACCGGCGTGAACCGCCGCACCCAGGGGTATCGCGCCGCGAACGCGCCCGCGAATTCGGCCAGCTGATCGGGAAAAGTGGGATCGAGCAGTGACGTGTGCGGCGGCCCGCTGCCGTGATGAATGAAGCCTACGATGGGGTCGATACCGAGCGCGCGCATTTGCCCGAGCCGCTCATCGGTGCGACGCCAGTCGGCAGAATCGAGCCCATGGGGTGCGACGCTCTCCCACAACACGGGATAGCGCATGGTGCGCAATCCGAGTCGAGCGAAGAGCTCGAGGTCGCTCGAGCGTGCCGCGTGACCGGTCGACTCGATTTGATCGAAGTAGCGGTCGCCCACGCGGTTGCGCGTGCACTCGACGCCGCCCCAGAGCTCGATCTCTCGGTCGAAGTTCACCGAACCCGTGAATTCACCCGGCGACGAGTCGCGATTGATCATGATCCACGAGCTTGGAGTAGAGTTTCAATGCCTGAGCGACCACTTGGTCCATGTTGTAATATTTGTAAGTGCCAAGACGCCCCGCAAAGTGAACGTGGGGAGTGGCCGAAGCCAGCATCTGGTACTTGCGATAAAGCTCGGCGTTCTCACGCCGCGGCACGGGGTAGTACGGGTCGCCCGCTGCTTTCGGATATTCGTAAACGACGGTCGTCTTCCTGTGCTCTTGACCGGTCAGGTATTTGAATTCGGTGCAGCGTGTGTAGGCATAGTCGTTGGGAAAATTCACGACGGGGGCCGATTGAAAAACGGGTTTGTCGTGGGTCACGAAGTCGAATTCGATGGAGCGGTATTCGAGCTTGCCGTAGCGGTAGTCGAAGTACTCGTCGACGGGGCCGGTGAAGATCATTTCCCGGTAGTTGATCATGCCGGCGATCTCGCGGTAGCTCGTATTGAGCATCACCTTGATGTTGGGATGGGCGACCATCCGTTCGAACATGCGCGCATAGCCATGGAGGGGCATGGCCTGGTACGTGTCGGAAAAGTAGCGGTCGTCGCGGTTGGTTCGCACCGGCACCCGGGCCGTCACCGAAGCGTCCAGCTCCGAAGGGTCGAGACCCCATTGCTTGCGGGTATAGTTGCGAAAAAACTTCTCGTAGAGCTCGCGGCCCACTTTGCTGACGATCACGTCTTCGGACGTGAGCACCGGGTCCACGCGCTCGGCCAGCTCGTCGAAGAACGGCTGTAGCTGCATCGCCGTCAAATTGAGCCCGTAGATGCGATTCACCGTATCGAGGTTGATGGGGATCGGGACCAGTTGACCGTCGACGGACGCGATGACCCGATGTTGATAGGGGCGCCAGGACGTGAAGCGGCCCAAGTATTCGAACACCTCCGCGGAATTGGTGTGGAAGATGTGCGGGCCGTAGAGATGAATCAAGATCCCCGCGTCATCGTGGCAGTCATACGCGTTGCCACCGATGTGGCGCCGTCTGTCGATGAGGAGCACGCGCTTGCCGGCGGCTTCGGCGAGGCGCTCGGCCAGGGTGCACCCGGCAAATCCAGCTCCGACGATGAGATAGTCGAACATCAGCGTGCTTGCCGGACGGCGAGTGCCTTCCTGTCAGCGCTCGGCATTTCGGGACGAATGGAGCGCGGCCTTCGCGTAGAGCGCGTCGCCACGTCCACCAAACCAGCCATTTTCGAGAAGGTCGCGTCCCACGAGTTGCCGGCGAGGAAGACGTCGGCCTCGGCGCGCCGCTGCACGGGGTCTTGCGCCAGCGCGCGCTCGACTTGCAGCACGAAGTCGGCGGGGCTGTCGGCGATATGGACGAGCTTGAGTCGCGCGTACGGCTCGACGACATCGGCGATGGACGTCGAGACGACGGGACATCCTGCGGCCAGGTATTCCGGCGTCTTGGTGGGACTGATGAAGCGAGTCGATTCGTTGCGCGCGAAGGGCAAAATGGCCACGTCCCACCCGGCAATGTATTGCGGGAGCTCGGCGTAGCTCTTCTGCCCCAGGTAATGAATGTTGGCGGCGCGAGGCAAGGCGGCGGGATCGATCTTCACCACGGGACCGAGCACCACGATGTGCCAATCGGGGCGCAGCGCCGCCACCGCGGCGAGCAGGGAAACATCCATGCGCTCGTCGATGACGCCGAAGAAACCGAGACGCGGATGAGGAATGTCTTTTTGGTCGACGGGGTCGGGCTGCGGCACGCGAGCCGAGCTGAAATGCGGAAGGTCGACGCTGCTCGGAAACAGGTGCACGTCGCTGCGAATCTTCTGTTTGGCGCGACAGAGACTGTACCCGCCGGCCATCACGACGTCGGCTTGGTCGAACAGCTGTCGCTCGAGGAGCGTCAACTCGGGGGGCGCGCCGTGAAAGGCGGAGAGCTGATCCATGCAATCGTAAACGACCGCGCAAGGCGAAAGACCGCGTGCGATCGGCAGCGCCATGGGTGTGTAGTACCAGAGCACGTAATCACGCAGGCCTTCCGTTTCGACGAGTGTCTCCAGGAGCTCGGTCTGCACGCGGCGCGCGCTCTCGGGAGAGCACCCGCGCGGAATGCGAGGGACGACGACCGAGAGCTGCTCGTTGTAGGGTTTGATCTCGAGGCGAGAGAGTTGACCTTCGTGCTCGATCGGCTCTTCG
>DATHEQ010000036.1:0-19010 GCA_035318505.1 Polyangiaceae bacterium
CCCGAGCCTCCCTGCCCACCCGACGATCCGCCCACGCCGGCGTCTCTTCCGGTGTTCGTCGTATCCGAACCACACGACATCGCGAGCAACGGGCAAAGTACAATTGCGCCGAGTCGTTGCACCGAACCTGCAATCTTTCTCATGGTGGCTCCGTGAATGGCGCGCCGGGCGCAAAGCTCTCGGGAAGCGGCTATTTTATCACGGTCGGGCGGTCGAAGGCGGCCCTGGTGACCAGCAAACAATCGCGTCTCGCAGAAGTGAACCGTGCGTACGCGACGGCAAACGCTTGACGGCGTAGCAGAAGGTGCGACTTGTACGCGCTGCGCGCGCGCCCGGGTGACGATGCTATTGACGCCGCCCCCGCAGTCGCCGAATTTTGCGGCAATGCCGCGCGAAAAACCGCCTTCGACCCTTCACGCATTCACCGTGCTCGCACCCACGTCGGCGGCTTGGATCGATGCGGTCCGCTCCGACTTCGATGCTTTTTTGCGTGACCACGCCGCATGCGAGCGCAAGGCATCGGCGACCGCGATGACGCTGGCGTCGCATTATCGCGACAAGGAAGAGCTCGTGACGGAGATGGTCGATCTCGCGTGTGAAGAGCTCCATCATTTCCGCAAGGTTTACGCGTTCATCGTGACGCGCGGCGGGCAGCTCGGCGAGGATACCAAAGACCGTTACGTGCGGGAGCTGCTCGGTCTCGCGCGACGCGCGCCGGAGGTGTATCTGCTCGATCGACTGCTGGTGGCGGGCGTCATCGAAGCGCGCGGGTGCGAGCGCTTTGGCTTGCTGGCCGCGTCGCTCGAACCGGAGCTCGCCGCGTTTTACGGCGAATTCGCGCGCAGCGAAGGGCGACACGCGGGGCTCTTCGTGCGCCTCGCCAAACGCTACTATGACGAGCCGCAGGTCGATGCGCGCCTCGCCGAGCTTTTCGCCGCCGAGGCGCCGATCGTGCAATCTTTGCCGCTTCGCGCGGCGCTGCACTAGCCATGTCCGATCTGAACATTTCCCTCCTGCCCGCCAAAGGCACGACGGGCAAGGCGCAGCAACAGTACCTCGCGCACTACGCGGAGCCGGAGGCGACGATCGCCGATCGTTTGACGGGCACATTTGGCCATGCGCTCGTGATTCCGGCCTACGACGAAAGTGACGACCTCATTCGAGCGCTGCAGTCCGTACCAGCCGGGCCCGAAGGCGATGTGCTCATCGTTCTCGTCGTCAATGCACCGCCCGAAGCACCGGAATGGGTGCACGAGCGTAATCGCGATGTTCTGAAGCGGCTTCGGTGGAAGTTCGGCGCCGAAGTAGCGGCTTACCTCGATGCTTCCGCACCGGCGCACGTTTTTCGCTTCCGCGCCGGTCGCATTCTCCATATCGATCGCGCGGGCCCTCGGCACCTCTTGCCGAGCGGGCAAGGTGTCGGCCTCGCGCGCAAAATCGGTTTCGACGTCGCTTTGCGACTGCACCAGTCGCGCCGGCTGTCGTCGCGATGGGTCCACTCTACGGACGCCGACGTGATCCTGCCGCGTGATTACTTCGAAAGGGCCTCGGCACCGGCTCCGCCGAGTGCGGCAGCGCTCGTGTACCCGTTCACGCATCGGGGCGAAGAGGACGTCGCGCTCGCCCGCGCCGTTCAACTCTATGAAATTTCGTTGCGCTATTACGTGCTCGGCCTCGCATCGGCCGGGTCGCCCTATGCGCATCACACCATTGGCAGCACGCTCGCCGTCGATGCGATCGCCTACGCCAAGGTCCGCGGCGCACCGAAACGCACCGCCGCCGAGGACTTCTATCTCCTTGGCAAGCTCGCCAAGATCGGCGCCATCGTCCGCCTCGGCGGGGCGGCCATTTCCGTGAGCGGGCGCGTTTCGAGACGCGTTCCTTTTGGCACTGGGCCGGCGGTAGAGCGCATTGCGCGCAAGGGGAATTTCACGCTCTACCATCCGCGCATCTTCGCCAAACTCGGCGTTTGGCTGGCGGCAATGTCGGACCTCACCCATCTCTCGCCGCCTGGCGCGCTCTCCGCGCGACTCGTCGAACGGTGCCGCAAAGCTCATCTTGATCCGACGCTTCTCGTGGAGATGGCCGCGCATCCTTCGCTCGAAGCAGCGCTCGCCGCTGCGCGCAAGCACTCGAAAAACGCCGCCAAGTTCCGGCAGCACGTCGCTGTTTGGTTCGACGCGTTCCGCACGCTCAAGTTCGTGCACGCGCTCGAGGCGCGTGGACTTGCTCCCGTGCCTTGGTTCGACGCGCTCCGCGACGCGCCGTTCGCCGGGCGGTGCGTGGAGGACTACGGCGACGGAAAAGCCATCGACGGGCTCGCGCTCGCACACATCAGCGATCGAATGGCCGCCATCGAGCGCCAAATAGGCGGATAGCTCGGCGCACGGCTACCGCTCGGCGGTTACCTCGGGCCCTCAATAGAATTCGAGCCCGCCCGCATCGTTGACGCGAACGTTCCGGTGCCGGTGTGCGCCGGTGAATCGCTCGATCTCTTGTACCCACAAGGAGTCGGAGAAGTGGTTGACCATCTGCTCTGCCTCGCCGCGCGCCTCGGAAGACGCGCCTTGCGCGGCGAGCGCGTGAATGAGGATCGATGTGCGTTCGGGCGCGCTCGACGAGTCGGTGAAGCGCCGGTTTCCTTCCCGCGCCAAGCGAACGGCTTGCTCCGGAGCGCTGTCCTTCACACCTCGCAGTGTCGCCATCAGCAGAGCCTCGTTGGTGGAGATGGCCGGTGGGATCTCGCCGCCCGCCGGCAGGCGATCGACTTCCGTCGTCTCGAGCGGGGGGCCAACGCTCGTCGCCACAAGCGCATTCAGGGGTGATGAACGCGGCGCTGGCGGTGCGCTTCCAACGCCCCAGGCCAGGGCCACGACGAGGACTGCGGAGGCGCCACAAAGGGCTATGTTCGCGCCGAGCTCCACGACTCAGGGGCAACCGCCCACCTCGTTGGGATGCGCATTGTACAGGCTCTGCATCGGCTGCTGCATCGACGGCCAGGGCCAATCGGAGTTGTAGGCCCAAGCCCACGCGCCGGCGTAACCGTTCTCGTAGAGGTAGGTGTAAAGTGACGACGCTTGCATCCCGTCATTGTCGATGGCAGCGAACTCGCCGATGGTGAGTTTCTTGTCGAGCGCCCAATACGACGCGGGACGCAGAAAAGCGGAGTTCGAGGTGCCGTTCACCGCGTAGTAGTGGACCTGGTAGAAATCGAGCGTTCCGTTCTGTTTTCCGCCCGCTGCAATTAGCGCGCTGTCCGAGTAGTAGTTGGTCTTGCCCGCGACGTTCGAGCAATAATCGAAGGTCTGGGCGCTATTCGTGACGAGGGCGGTGGGGTCGGCGGTGTGAATGGCCGCGGCGAGCCAGTTCACCGTTCTCTGGATAGCGGCTTGGGTGGTGCGGTACATCGCCCAACCGGTCGGCCCCATGCCCTCCGGCTCATTGAAGATATCCCACGCATAAAGCCCGGGAGTACCCTTGACCGCTTGGACGAGCGGTAGGAGGTAATTGTCGATGTACGCTTGGCGGTGTGCGTCGTTCTCCAACAAAAGTGAATTGTTGGTGTGGGCGTCGCCGGCATTGGCCTGCAACATGTCGAATGACCACAGCGTGATGATCAACTTGACCTTGTTGGCATTCGCCGCGTTGAGGATGCTCTTGATGCCGTCGATATGACTCGGCGCAACCTGCATGGCATTGCCGCTCGCGTCGTACCCCGGTGTGACGGATCCGTTGGTATGAAACCACCAGCGAATCGCGCGCCCCCCGGCGTTGTACGTGTTTTGGAAAATCACGTTGAATGCGCTGATGTCGGGGTTGGGCACGTCGTTGGCAAACTTGACCCACGCCACATTGAGGCCGCTGGCAAAGGCGCAGACCGGCGGTTGAGAGCCGCCCTCGTTACCGTCGGAGCTGCTATCCGCGGCGCCCGTCGATCCGCCGCTGTCGCGGCCATCGCTCAGGCCAACGTCTGCATTGCCGTCCCGGCCTCCGACGGCAGCGTCCACGCCGGTTCCGCCCGAGCCAGCCCCCGACGTGCCTCCTGATCCCGCGCCGCCCACGCCTGACGATCCTCCCGAGCCAGATGCGTCCGCACGACCGGCGGAACCAGCTGCCCCGCCGGCGCCGGCTCCGCTGTCGCCGCCACCTTTACCCGATGCGCCCCCGCCCGCGCTGCCCGCCATACCGCCGGTTGAACCGCCCGTGCCCGCACTGCCTCCGGTCGCCGTCGCGCCGCCGGTACCCGTCGATCGGGAATCCATCGCGCCGCTGTCCGTTGCGTCGGGCGTGTCGTCGGCACTCGAACAGGAGACCATTGCGCCGAATGCCAGGGCGGTGATCGCGGCGTCTTTCCGACTGAACATCATCGGGATGACTAGTCGAGTAGGGCGGTTGGGAAGGCTCATGAATACCGCAGCCACCCCGCCGGCGTTCCACCTTGCAACCGCTTTTCCGGTTACGACGTGAGGGCAACGCCGCTGCCCTCGGATAGCACGCGATAGCGGTTGATCGTTGTCCGAAAACAGCGAGTGCCGCTCGATGCCATACGCTAAGTCATGCGTGTGCCGCCACAACTCGAACCGCTCCGCTGCACGCTTCGATATCGCCCCCCTTTGGACTGGGAGGCGATTCGCGAATTTCTGCGCTTGCGCGCGGTGTCCGGTGTCGAACAGGTGGAAGACGGCGTTTACCAGCGCACGGTCCGTTCGGGCGAACACACGGGCTGGATTCGCGTCTCGCCCGGCACCCTTCCTAGCGCGCTTCGACTCGAGATGTCCCCCTCGCTCCGCGGGTGCCAGTCGAACATCGTCGACCGTGTTCGGCGCATGTTCGATCTCGACGCTGACCCGGCGCTGATCAGCGCACGGTTGAGCGAGGATCCACGGCTGGCCGCGCTCGTGAAAGGTCGACCCGGCTTGCGTGTTCCCCGCGCCTTCGATTCCGCCGAGCTCGCCGCGCGTGCCGTCCTCGGCCAGCAGGTGACCGTCGCCGCGGCACGTACCCTGGCCGGCCGTCTCGCTCGTGCCTTCGGGGATGCGATCGAAACACCATTCGTCTCGCTCGATCGGTTGTGGCCAACAGCTCGGCAAATTGCGCGCTCATCGCAGGAGGCCCTGCTCGCCATCCCGCTCACGCGTGCACGCGCTGGCGCGCTCGGCCATCTCATGTCGGCCCTCGCCCAGGGAACGCTCTCGCTCGACGCCGCCGACGCAGGCGCACAAGCTACGATCGTCGAGGGCACGCTGGCGAAGCTGGTCGAGATGCCCGGCATCGGCCCGTGGACGGCGAACTACATCGCCATGCGCGCACTGGCCTGGTCGGACGCGTTCCCCGAAGGGGATATCGTTCTCCGCAAGGCGCTCGGCGGCGCCACCGCGCGCGCCTGCCGCACCGAAGCGGAACGTTGGCGCCCGTTTCGCGCCTACGCCGCGGTCCACCTCTGGATGAGTCAAACGTGAGGCCTGCATGTCGAATCGTATTTTCCTCCACCTTCGTACGTCGCCCGTTGGACCCTTGCTCCTCTTGTCCGACGGCGACGCGCTGGTCGGCCTTTACACACCGGGGATCAGCGCGTCACGCGCCGCGCCGCGCGGGGCGATCCTCGATTTTGCGCCCTTCCGTGACGTGTCGGAAAAGCTCGACCGTTACTTCGCCGGCGTGCTCACCCAATTCGACGTACCTCTTCGGCTCGCCGGAACACCCTTTCAGCGCGCGGTATGGGCAGCGCTCGTCGCCATCCCCTACGGCACGACAATCTCGTACCGCGAGCTCGCAGCGCGCATCGGAAACCCGCGGGCGGTGCGCGCCGTCGGCGCAGCCAACGGTCGCAACCCAGTCTCCATCATCGTTCCTTGCCATCGCGTCATCGGCGCCGACGGAGCGCTCGTCGGTTACGGCGGCGGGCTCGATTGCAAACGCTGGCTCTTGAACCACGAGCATGCGCGCGGGCCAGAGGGTGTGCGACGAACCTCGGCCTACGGCTCCTCGACCGCGCGCGCGGCAGCGGTCGCGAGGTAGTTGCGCGCCCGCAGCACGTAGCGGCCATCTTCCGCCGCGCCGAGGTAATCGCGGAACGCCTGGACGGCTTCGGGATAGCGCGCCAACCGATAAAAGAGCACGCCGCGCGCGAGCACGTAGGGGTACGCGGGATCGAGCTGCGCGAGCTCCTCGATTTTGCGCAGACGCCAGCGGTCGGCGGCGCGGCAAGCGCCCTTGGCGTCGAGACCCGCGCGCCCTTCGATGTAAGGATGGGTGAGAAGAAACGCGTAAAACGCGCGGTGCTCGTCGATCGAAATCGCGTACGGGGATCCGGCAATCCCGGTCACCTGGTTCCAGCGGCGTTTGAAGAAGACTCCGCGAACCAGATCGTCCATGACGATCGTGGTGCGCGTAGCCCATCCGCTCTGCCGCACCAACTCGAGAAAGCCGCCGCCGAGACCGGTGAGCTCCTCCGACGCGACGCCGCTATTTTCCCATTTGCGGAGCTCGGCCAAAAAGAGCTGCTGTTGGTAGGCGCGCAATGCGACGAACTTGTCGTCGCCGACGCCACGCGCGCGGGTCGCCGATTCCAGCAGTTTTTGCCGCGCACGCACAACGGCATACGTGTCGCCTGAGGCTTCCGCTGCACCATAGACACGAAATTCCTGCCCGAAGGCGCGAAGATCGTAGAGCTCGGTCGTTCCCGACGTACGCTCACGCTCCTCTTCGAGGGCTCGCGCGATCGTCGCCGCCAGCGCGGTCTCGCGATCGAGCGTCGCAGAAAGAGCCTTGCCATCGGCGAGCGGAAGGGGCACGTCTCGGGGCGACACCGGCAGGGGAACCGCCAACAAAGTGCCGATCAGCGCGATGGCTACGGCGACCACGCCCACCTCCCACCCGTCGAAGTGTCGGAGCGGGCCCCCTTTTTTTCTCATCATGTCTGTAATACGATTTTCTCTTGGGTAAGAGGCAAATCAAGTGCAAGAGAAACGACGCCATTTCCGTAAACAGGTCAGCCTCGACGTCGAATTCAACGTCGCCGAAGGGCCTCGGCAAGCCGGTTTATGCCGCGATTTCAGCCTCGGCGGTGTGCACATCGACACGACGAGCCCCGCCCCTTTCGGCGCCAATGTGACCGTCTATTTGCGGCTCAAGGGCGCCTCGGCGGTGAGCGCGTTGCCCGGCATCGTGCGGTGGGTGAAGGCCGGCTCGATGGGCGTCCAGTTCGGCCTCTTGGGAGCGCGCGAAACCTACGCCATCACGGAGATGCTGGCCGAGTCGCTTCCACCCGTTGCATGACGTTTCAGCGCGCGGCGCGCGAGAGCTGCACGGGAATCCGGATGAGCCGAGGCGCGTCGCTTGCACTGAAATGCGCGGCTCCGATGGCCTTGTCGGCACAGCTCATCAGCGTCGGCGAGAGCGGAGGCGTAAAGACTCCTTCGCGAATGGCGCCGCTCGGCAAAAGCGTGAGGGCGAGCGAGCTTTCGACGGTAAAACGTACGCCGAAGGCGCTGGCCTGCTTTTCGTAGCAAGTCTCGAGCTGGCGCAGGATACCGGCGACGGCGTGGGCTTCCTGTTCGCTCGCGTTGCGCCCGACCGCCGTCGATCCTTCGCCCCACGCGGTGCCCTTCGGCGCGGCGCCGCTTGCCGCATTGACGTCGCCCTTGCTCGCAGCTGCGCTGAGATCGACGCGCGGCGAGGTCGTCGCCGTCAGTTGCGAGGCGGCGCGCTTCGTGTGCGACGCTCGCGCATCAGCCACGGCTGCGGCGGGCGTTTCGACGACCGGTTCGACGGTGGCGATGGCAGTGTCCGGAGGAGCGACGAGCCAGGTGGCTCGCCGTGCGCCATCGAGGGAAAAGGAGGCGCGATCCGGACCCACCACCAGCCAACCGTGGGTCGACCCGCGATGCCCGACAGGACCCACGGCGACCGATCCGTGTGCAACGTCGACGGTAACGCGATCGCCATCGCGCGACACGGTGAATGACGTCCCGTGCACGGCGATGCGCGTGTGCTCGACTTCGATCGCGAAGATCTCGCCTTCCGCTCGGGGGGTCACGTCGGCATGGATCGAACCGCGCGACAGCGCAACGGTGATCCCGCCCCTGCGATCCTCTTCGATGTCGTTGGCCACGACCTCGATACGTGAATTCGGCGCGAGCGCGAAGCGCACGACGCCAGGACGATCGTAGACCGCGCCGCGCACGTCCGTCTCGGCGACCTCACCCACGTCGAGCGCCGACAGATTGGCCACTGGAAAACGCGGCTGCGCAACGGCGGCGCGCGGTTCGTTCGATTGCGTAGGCGTACGCATGGCGCCGGAAGATCCGCCGAACACGAGTGCAGCCGCTGCCGCCGCGGCGATGGCGATAGGCCACGGCGACGACGCCCAAGTGGCCGGCGAAGGCACCCAGCGAACGCCAGAGCGGCGGGGCACCGCGGAAATCTGTGACAGAGCGGCGCTCGTGCGAACGGCCAGCACCTTTTCTTCGATACGTGCCCAATCGAGCTCGGGGACGGGCACCTCGGCCGCCTCGCGCGTCAGCACGGCGAGCGCCCTTTCGCGGGCCAGCTCGGATGCTCGCGGCCTCATCGCGCGCCTCCGATGGTTTTGCTCAGCTCGACGCGCTCCTCGCTTCCGCTGCGCTCGAACGCCTGCGCAAACGCGGCCAGCGTCGGTTCGTGGCGGAGCATCTCGGCGAGCTCACGCCGGGCGTAGAAGAGCCGCGTGCGGACCGTGAGAACCGGTGCGCCGACGATGTTCGCGATCTCGGCGGGCGAGAGCCCTTCCAACTCGTGCAACAGAAAAACAGTGCGCTTCTTTTCCGCGAGCTGGTCGATCACCCGACGAAAGGCACGCATGCGCTCGAGCCGGGCCACGTCTTCGTCCGGTGAAAGCCGCGAGTCGACGTGCACTTCATCGGCATGCGGTGGCACGAGCTGAGGCCGGCTTTTCGCCGCCCGTCGATGCATGAGCACGACGTTGACGGTGACGCGATGGAGCCAGGTGGTGAACTTCGACTGGCCGCGAAAGTCTTTCAGGCTGCGATGAACCTGGAGAAAGACTTCTTGGATGATGTCTTCGAGCTCGGCGCGCGGACCGACCATCCGAAACACGAGGCGCGCCACCTCGGCGCGGTGTCGAAGGAAGAGCTGTCGGAAAGCCTCGCCATCCCCTCGCTGGCAGCGCGCGACCATATCGTCTGGTTCGAGCACAGCATAGAGGCTAACCCGAGCGCCCGGCCTATGCCCGAGCAAATTGCCGGAGATCGCTGCGTCCACCTTTGAATGTGATGCGAGGAGCCGGCGCTCCATTCAAAGCCGTAGCGCGCGCGCAACGTTTCGCAATCATAGTCTTTTTCGTTGAGGCGATGCGTGACCTGAAAAGCGCGAGGCGGCTCTCGACCAGGGATCATCTGCACAGCCCTGGAGCCATCGGCTAACGTCGAGAGAATGCTCGCCGCGACGCAGGCGCTCGATGGACTTGCGGCAGCGATCGCCTCGCGCACTTCGATTCGGCCGGCCGTGGGTGTCGTACTGGGATCAGGGCTCGGCGCGTTTGGCGACGTTTTGCAAGAAGCAATACCCTACCGCGAGCTTGCCGGGATGCCGACCTCGAGCGTCGCAGGGCACGCGGGCAATTTACGCCTCGGCACGGTGGCCGCGGTCGGCGTCGCGTGTCTCCAAGGAAGGGTTCACCTCTATGAGGGGTACGAGCCGCCGGACGTGGTCTTCGGCGTGCGCCTCTTGGCGCGCCTCGGCTGCCGCGCGGTCGTGCTCACCAACGCCGCCGGTGGGATCGCACCGGGGCTTCGCCCGGGAGACCGCATGCTGGTTACCGATCATCTCAACCTGACCGGGCGTAACCCGCTCGCCGGTCCACTCGGCGGCGCGCAAGGGTCCGCCCTCGCGGGAGACACTTCGTCCCTTCGTTTCATCGACATGGCACGCGCTTACGATGGCGGCCTCGCCAAGCTCGCGCACCAGGCGGCGCGAGAGACGGGCTCGGTGCTGCGCGAGGGCGTGTACGCGGGCCTCCTCGGTCCGACCTACGAAACGCCTGCAGAAATTCGCATGCTACGCGTTCTCGGGGCCGACGCCGTCGGCATGAGCACCGTGCTCGAAGTGATCGCGCTTCGTCAGCTGGGCGTTCGCGTTGCCGCCATCTCCTGCATCACCAATCTTGCCGCGGGGATTTCCGAGATGCCGCTTCATCACGCCGACGTGCAGGCGGTCTCCAATCGCACCGCGGCGCCGTTCGTCGCTCTTTTGGCGCGACTCGTGGCGCTCGCGGGAAACGAGCTCGGCGCATGAGCGCGGGGCCGGCAAAATCCCTGACCAGCGATACCTGGCGCACGCTCCTCGAAGCCGCGAATCATGTGCGCGATCGCGCTTATGCGCCCTATTCCGACTACCGCGTGGGCGCCGCCGTGCTCGCGCCCGACGGCTCCATTTTCGCCGGATGCAATGTCGAGAACGCGAGCTACGGCCTGGCGCTCTGCGCGGAAAGAAGCGCAGTCGCGCACCTCATCGCCGCGGGCCATCGCCGTGTCGCGGCCGTCGCGATCGTCACCGCCGGGCCGGAACCGGGACGACCCTGCGGCCTCTGCCGTCAGACGCTGAGCGAGTTTGCCGACGACGATCTTCCCATCGGTCTCGCCATCCCGGGCGACACCCTTCCCCGCGCCATCGATCGCCTGGGGGACATTTTCGCCCATCCCTTCCGCGGCGATCTGGTGAAGAAGGTCTGAGCTTTACTCGAGGCCGCGCGACTCGGCTTCTTCGATCTGCGCCAGCGCCGCGGCGAGAGCATCCTTTGCCTGATCGAGCGTCTTGCGATTCTGGTCCCACTTGGTCGTGGCGGTGTCGAGCCGCTGGGTGTGCAGGTTGAGCCTGTCCCGGATCTCGGCGAGCTCCGCCCTCGTGGCGGCGAGCTGCGTTTCGGCCGTGCTCAGCTTGTCCCGCGTCTTGGGCAGCTCGCGCGACAGCTCTTCGCGCTCTTCGATGCGCGCCGAAAGCTCGGTCGACAGCTCGGCAACGCGCTCCTTCAGACGATTCTGATCTTCTTCGTGTGACTGCACGAGAGCGGCGATGCGCGATTCGTAATCCGACTTCTGCGTTTCCAGCGCCGCCGCCTTTTGCGCCTCCGCCTCTTGCGTGGCCTTGGCCAGCGCTTCTTCGCGCTCGCGCCGTAGCTCCTCCCGCATTTCCTCGAGCGAGGTTTGCAGCTTCTGCTCGGCTGCTTTTTCGGCGGCGTCGAGGGCGAGGCGAGCAGCTTCCGCTGCGCTTTCCGTGTCCTTCTGGGCTTGCTCTTTTTGCGCCGTGAAGGCCCGCTCTCGCTCGGCCAGCTCCTCTTCGTTCTTTTTGCCGATGGTGGCAAGCTCGGCCAGCTTGACGTCGAGCTCGGCCTTGACCTTTTCGCCGCGCGTCTTGAAATCGTCGGCGCGCTTGGAGGCCTGATCTTTGTCGGCTTTGGCGGTGTCGGCGAGCGTCTTGGCGGCAGCGATGTCGCGCTCGAGGCCGGTGATCTTGTCCTCGAGATCCGCCTTGTCACGCTCGAGGGCGAGCGTGGTGTCGCTCGTGTCGAGCAGCTCCTTCTCCTTGCGCGTGACTTGATCGCGCAGGCTGAGGATCTCTTTTTCTTTCTTGTTCAGCCCCTCGCGCAGATCGAGAAACTCGCGGCTGGAAACGCCGGCCACCTTTCCGCCCGATGCCGCCTTCAGCTTGAGCTCGTCGAGCTCACGCTGCAGCTTCGTGACACGCTCGTCCGACTCGGCGCCGCGTCGCGTTGCCTCTTCGAGCCGGGTGACCTCGCCGCGAGCCGCCTGGAGCTCACGTTCCATGCGCGCCAGCTCCGCCTTCTGTCGTTCGGTTTCGCCGCGCAGCCGCTCGACTTCGGCGTCGAACTGGGGACGCGGCGGCGCCGACGATGTTTTCTTCGGCACCACGGGAAGTGCGCTCGGGGCGCGCTCCATGCCGACCAGCTCGAGCTCGTGAGACGGCTCTTCCGCCTTCGGCGCGCGACTGCTCCGGGTGCTCGTCGGGGGCTCGCTATCCATGAGGCGATCGAAGGCGGTGTTGGCAAATGCCTCGACCTCGGCCTCCACGTTGGAGGGACCCGATACGTCCGTCGTGTCCTCGGGCGCGGCTTCGACGGCGCTCACCGTCTCGACGCCGTCGAGCTCGATCTCGTCATCGATGATGATGGCATCGTCATCGATGCCCGAGGAAGGCCGCCCATTTTCGACCTTTACGAAGGGGCGCATGTGCTCGAGCAGCTCGCCGAATGCGATGGGCTTTCGCACGTAGTCCTCGGCGCGCGTCCGCAGCTTGCGATGCTGATCGAACGTCTCCTCGCTCGAGTCACTGGACATGATGATGAGCGGAACGTCTTTGAGCGCCGGGTCTTTTTTGAGCTTGTTGCAGACCGAAAACCCATTCATGCGCGGCAGCTCGATGGAAAGGAGGATGAGGTCGGGACGCTCGGACGCCGCGGCCATGAGCCCCGCGTAACCGTCGTCGACGACCTGCGCGACCATGCCGAGGCGCCCAAGCTCGTTCCGGAGCTCTCCGGCAAAGGCGGCGTCACTCTCGAAAACCAGGACTTTGGTGGACATGAAATGGGGCGCTCCCGGGACGCAGGTGTCCGATTTTATCCCGGTTTTGCGCTAGACACGAATATTTCGCGCAGGTCGTCGCCGCGCGCCCCCATGCGCGGCGAAACCCACCGCATCCCACTTGCCTCAGTTCGGCCGGCGTGCGCGACGGCGGCGAAGCGCCGGCAGCAACGCGGCGACGCCAAGGAGCAGCAAGGGAGCGCGGTTCGACGCATTTCCGCCGGGAATGCTGCAATTGCAACCTCCATCGTCGGAGCCTCCGCTGCCGCCGCTACCACCCGTCACGCCGCCCGAGCCACCCGACCCCGCGGTGGCACCGCCGCCGCCGGCCTCGGGAGCAGCGCCGGCCATGCCCGCTGCCCCGCTTCCGGCCATGCCCCCACCGTCCGACGCGTCGGATTGGCCTGCGTCAGGCGTCCCGCCATCCATGCCGCCATCGGGCGTCGTGATCATGGCGCACATCGGGGCTGCAGGGGGTGTCGCTCCGTCCATGCATTTGGCCGCCCCAGGCGTCGTGCCGGGGAGAGTCACCTCGACGGTCGCGGTAGGGCCGATGGCCGTAAGCTTGAACGTCGCGCCGCTCGACGGCTCGGTCCAGGTCGAGTCGACCGTCGCGATCGGGTCGTGGATATAAAACGGATCGAGCGCGTAGTCGAAATCGTGGCCGCCATCGAAAAAGATATCCGTGTGATTGCCGCCATACTCAGCCGACGCGTGGAAGTAGAGGCCGGGCGGGGATTTGCTGTCGGACCCCACGCTCCCCATACCCTTCCGATACTCGACGTACACGTACTGCGGGCCTTGGTTGGCGGTGACGTTGTTGGCGATGCGGATGACCTGCGGACCGGCGCATTTCGCTTCGATAGGGCCGACCTCGAACGTGCCGCTCGTCGTCACGTCGAGCGTATTGCAGCCGCTGATGAAACCCTGCGCTGCGGACTCGGGCGCGTTGAGGTGGCCGCACCCGCCGCCCATGGGCGTATACGGGTCACCGTACTCGCTGAACATCGCGCAAGCCGTGCCGCCGTACGATTTGGCGACATACGGGGGAGCCGAACATTTGTGAGAGTGAAGCAGGCCGTAGTTGTGCCCGAGCTCCTGCGCGAGCACCACGCATCCGGTGCCGCGGTACCAGCTGTTCACGGCATTGATGAAGCCGCGAACCTCGTTGACGCCGACCTCGGCGATGCCGCCCCATGAGCAGCCTGCGCTGGCAGGTACGAAGTACATGAAGTTGTCGTATTTGGTCGGATCGAGACCATCCGCCGCGGCCGCGGCTTTGGCATCGGCGGCGATGTTCCAGAGATTGGCCTCTTGGCAGTTCGCGATAGGAACGGTGTAGGGACCGAACACGTCCCCTTCCATGTTCCAGTCTCCGTACGAATTGTCCCTGTAGAAGGCCGCGGGAGAATCGACGTCGCTGAAGATCCGCGTTTTCATTTTCGCGGCGGTGACCGTCGTATCGAGGCTGATGGCGGCGATCTTGAAATTGCGTTTGGCGGGCGCGGTGAGAGCTTGTTGCGATTCGTTCAGGTCGCGCCCGCGGCGAACCACTTGATAGCCGTCGACCTCGATGCGGTTCCCATCGCGCGGGCCGCGCACTGCAATTCGTTCCCCCGGGCGCGCGCGCGGTGCGTTGGCTCCAAAATCGAGCGAGATCTCTTCGCCGTCGTCCCGCACGAGCCGATAGTAGGTCTCGGCGTGATCGTCGTACGACGCGAGCCGCGCGTGCAGCGTCCCCACGATCCCGCTGGGCACTTCGCCGTTCTGCGCAGCGTCGCTTTGGCGAGCCTCGCCGCAACCGAGCACGCCAATGCCGGCGACGAGACCGACGTTGAGGGACAACACGAGAAAGCGACTGCGAGAGAAACGGCGATTCATGAGCGACTCCTTATGTCGAAGGCGCCGGTAACTTACAGCAGCGCGCGTCGCTTGGGTGCAGTCTTTGTTGCGTCAAACGCGTTGCGTAAAGAGGGCGGCGTAGCCTTAGGAACCGCCCTCTCTCGATGCGTGATGGGCGAACGTTACCGTGTTGCGCGCGCGCGTCGTTTACGACGCAGTGCAGGAACTAGCGCTGCAAGTCCGAGCAACAACGCCGGCGTGCGCGTCGATCCGTTTCCGCCGGGGATGCTGCAACTGCAACCTTCTTCGGGCGGAGGCGTGCTGCCACCGGTCGTCGAGCCTCCAGTGCCGCTCCCGCCAGTGCCGCTTCCTCCCGTTCCTCCCTTGCCTGCAGTGCCTGCACCCGCGGACCCTCCAGCGCCGGACGCGCCACCCGCTGCGCCAGCGGATCCACCGGTTCCCGATCCAGCCGATCCGCCTGTGGTTCCAGCCGATCCGCCCGTTGCAGCGGAACCGGCAGTTCCCCCGGTGCCACCTTTGCCAGCCGCGCCGCCCGTGCCTGCGGCGCCAGCCGTACCCGCGGTGCCAGCCGAACCTGCTCCACCACCCGTGCCTGCAGCACCAGCTGTGCCGGCCGTGCCTCCGCTTCCAGCAGTGCCGGCCGTTCCGTCTTTGCCTACGTCGGTCGATGCGTCGGCACTGCCGCCACCGGTCCCGCCGGTTCCGCTGTCAGGCGTGCCCGCGTCGGTGACGGCGCCACACATCGGCAAAACGGGCGGCGCGCCGCCGCCAACACATTGCGGTGCACTGCCGTTACCGTTGGGGATCGTGACTTGAACGGTGGCCGTTTGGCCGGCTGTCATCAGCGTGAACGTCGCCATGCTGTCCGGCTCGGTCCAGGAGCCACCTTCGGCGATAGGCGGGTCTTTGATGGAAAACGGGTCCACCGCGTAATCCAAGTCATGCATATCTGAAACGATGCCGGTTGCATTACCGCCGTACTCGGCGGAAGCGTACATGTGCAGACCCTTCGGTGAGGTTCGATCCGATCCGACAGTGCCCTTGCCCAATCGATATTCGGCGTAGATGTATTGCTGGCCCCTGTTCATATTGGGCGCCCCCACCACGCGAATGACCTGCGGTCCCGCGCACTTTTGCTCGATGGGCCCGATCTCGAACGTGCCGCTGCTCGTCACATCGATCGTGTTGCAGCCGCTGATGTACTTCATCGCTCCCATTTCGGGGGAGTTGAAGTGCCCGCATCCACCACCCATCGGTGAATACTTATCTCCGTATTCGTCATACGCCGTGCAACTCGCACCGCCGTACGACGCGCCATTGTTGTAGGGCGGGGCCGTGCACCTGTGAGAATGCAACAGCCCGTAGTTGTGGCCGAGCTCCTGCGCGAGCACTACGCAGCCTGTCCCGGCGTACCAGCTGTGCTTCGCGTTCCAGAATCCGCGTGCTGGGTTGGTGCCGACCTCGGCGACGCCGCCCCACGAACAACCAAGCGAGGAGGGCACGAAGTACATCACGTTCTCGTAGTTGTCCGGGTCGAAACCGTCCGCTTTGGCGGCTGCGGCGGCTTGCGCTGCGATGACATAGAGATTGCTATCGGCGCAGCTGGTCGTCGTCAGGGTGTACGGCCCATACGACTCGCCTGTGAAGTTCCACGTTCCGTAGGAGTTGTCCCTATAAAAGGCCGTCGGAGAATCGACGTCTTGAAACACGCGTTTGGTCAGCGTCGCTTTGGTCGTTACAGTCGTCAAACTGATCGCAGCAACCCTCATTGTCTGCGGGTCGTGAGATCCCGTGAGAAGTCGCTGCTGAGTGTCCCCCACGCGGCGTTGAACCAGCTCGTAGCCGTTCACTTGAATTCGGTCGCCTTGGCGCTCACCGCGGACGGCAATGCGCTCACCTACACGGAGACGCGGCGCTTCGCTGCCGAAGTTCAGCCCAATGTCTTCGCCATCATCTTTGATGAGCCGGTACAACGTTTCGGAGTGATCGGCGTAGCTCGCGAGCAGCACCTTGAGCGTCCCAACCGTGCCATTCGGCTCGGGCTCGATGGTGCTCTGGTGCGCCTCGCCGCATCCGACGATGCCGAGCCCAACAAGCAGACCGACGTTGAACGATTGTGCACGAACGACATTGCAAATTGAGCGACGCTTCATGGACGACTCCTCAGGTAAGGACGGCGGTACCTTACAGCAAGAAGCCTGTTTTCGCCGCTCGTGTTTAACAACGCGACGCGTCACCGCGCGCAACATCGCGACGCTCAGCGTCAGCGTCAGCTCTTCACGATGTACTCGCTCATCAGCGCGGAATCGATCTTGTCGCGATCGAGAAACTGATCGACGTCCTTCATCCCGCGTTTCATGTTGGCGGCCTTGCCGCGGAAGAGGCGCTCCATGTCGAGCGCGTCCTCGATCTCGCGGAATCGTTCCTCGACGATCACCAGAGAGGCGCGATCGCACCGATCCTATCGATGCACGCTCAAGACGACATTGTCGAAGTACATTTCTTGGCCGACCGTCATACCTGTTCGGGCGATACCAACGGCTGCTGACGCAGTACTACTCGACGGAAAGCCCGAGCCGCCGCTGTTGCAATCAATCACCAGGGCGCCATCCGCCCACATCTCGACTGCACCATTGCTCGAGATCTGAAGGTGGATGCGGGTCCAAACCCCCTTCCCCAGATCCGAAATGCGTCCGCAATCCACGCGGTTTGCCCCGTTCCAAACAGCGACGCGGAAGCCGTCAGTGCCTTGATAATACAGACAAGCTCTTACGTTGCCAACAGCAGTGCACAGCAAATCGTTGTAGCCCGTCCATGCTCCTGGGTCACCGGGACTTACGCGAAACACGTCGCCGACCAAGTCGACGGTGGTAACCGGCGTAGCGCCGACATGCGACCAACTGAGCGTCCCGATGGTTTCTGCGTCAACCCAACTCCTTGAATAAAAAGAACTCGGTGCCGACGATGCTTGCGTCGTCGAGATCTGACCTGTCCCACCCGCCGCTTCGGTGAGGGTCCACGCTGGTGGAAGAACGCCGTTGTCGAAGTCGACGCATTGATAATCACTGAGATCGACCCCACTCGGGACGGTCTGCATCCGACACCAATTGGAAGTGCTGCAGCCCCCACTGCCGTTGCAGTATTTGTCACTCCCGCACGGGCCGCACGCAGCGCCAGCGGTTCCGCAGATCGTGTCGTTCTGTCCCCCGTACGAAATGCAGTGCTGCAGGCTGTCGCAGCAACCATTCGGACACGAATCGGCATTGCAGACGCATTGACCGTTCGTCTTGTCACATTTTTGCATCGCCGCAGCGCACGACGCGCACGTTTTGGCTGCTCCACATTGTGTGTCGGTTTGCTCTGCGAAAAGCACGCACTTCGTCCCGCTGCAGCAGCCCGACGTGCAAGAATTCTCCGTGCAGACGCACGACGTGCCATTGCACTCGTGGCCTACGCTGCACGTTTGGCACGCCATGCCGCCGCTGCCGCAGGCGGCAGTGGTCGGCGTGGTCACGCATTTGTTACTCGAATCGCAGCATCCAGTCGGACAGGTGGTGGCATTGCAGCCGGTGACATCAGCCGTGCCGCCATCGTCCGCTATATCGGGGTTAGCGGCGTCGCGTTCGGCGTCGCTATGGTTGCCCGCATCGGTGCCACTTCCGCCGTCGAACGTATCCTCGCCAGCGTCCGTCGCGGTTGCTCCGTCGAGGGACGCGTCCGCCGGCGGCGCGTCGGAAGTTCTGGCGTCCCCTCCAATATCTGCGCGGCCCGCCTCGGAGGAGTCTCGTTGGGAAGAATCACGGGCTGTCCCGTCTGTCGGCGCGTCAATCCGCGCCTCGTCCGCAGGCCTCGCATCGACGGCCATTGACCCATCCCGGTCGCTATCCGATCCGGATGCGTCGGCCGCATTTTGACGATCGACGGACGCATCGCGTCCCTCGCCATCGACGCCCGAGTCGTGATCGTTTCCGGTGTGCGGGCACGTCGCGGTCTCCGCGCACGACGCATCGGGGCCACACGCCGTCGTTAGTGAAGCGACGCCCAGCCCGAGCAAGACAACGGAAAGCAGCCGGATGATGTTGCGACTGCGAATCTCCCGCCAAGTCTTCGCGGTGGTCGTCAACGAAATGCTTTTCATCGGTACGCTCTCTGTCGCGCGCCTTGCGCGGCAATTGGGCGCCACATCAGTCGGTCGAATCCAACTGGCGGGCGCTATAACATCCATCTCTCTGTGCGAGTGAACATCGCCGGCCCCGCGGATGGAAGGTGCAGGGCGCTTGGAAACGCTACGTGCGTGACTCGAGGGACCAACGCCCTCGCCGATCGATGTATCGGCTAGTGCCGCCGCGAGTTGCTGCGAAACTGCCAGCAACTCATTCGCTGCGGCGGGCGCCTGGGCGGAACGATCTGCGACGCTGCAATGTAGTCCCGCTCACACCACATTCCACCAGCGGGGGTGAGCTCGCTCGGCCTATGATCGCGCGACGCGGAACGTCAGCTCTTCACGATGTACTCGCTCATCAGCGCGGAATCGATCTTGTCGCGATCGAG
>DATHEQ010000037.1:0-2665 GCA_035318505.1 Polyangiaceae bacterium
TTGAATCCGCCGCGTCTGCCATTCCGCCACTTCGGCTTTTGTCTTTGGTTGCGGCTCTTTACCTTGGCTCGATGCCGACGGCGATTCCTTTTTTGGGCCGCCCCTTGGCCCACCCTTCGATACGAGCTCCGCGATCTCGGGGATCGCGGCGGAGAGAGGGAGAAGAGGACCGAGGCCGAGCTCACTAGCAGAACGCGCGGCGGGCCGGTAGCGATTCAGCATCGCGGATGTCGTATGCTCGGTGCGATCCATCAACCACGTCTCGGTCTTCCCGTTGGCCAAAGATAGGGTGACGAACGTGCCGCGCAGGTCGTGAGCGCGAAGCCCGCCGCGTGGTCGCGCCATCGTCGAACAGCTCGGCCCGTTTAGCCCCCACGGCGCCGAGGTCGACCCGCCATTGCGCCGCCAGCTTCTTGTTGTCGAGCCGCGCGCACGAGCTCGCCGTCCAATTAGGAGAGCGAGGGCGAGCGGTTGGTCGCGATCATCTCGACCGGCCGCCCGCCCTCAGTAAAGGCACCTCTATGCTACGGCATCGCTTGGTGTTCTCGAGCGAGCACGCGACGCATGCCTACGCTTTCGCGCAACAGTCACATGTCCGCATAGGCGCGCCAAGCGGCTGCGACTTGTGCATACGACGCTGGCGCATAGGTGCCCGCGTATTGGCCTGCCAAACCCCAATTCGGTGTTTCGTAATACGGACACACGTTCGGCGGTGGGGGGGTGGGCAGCCTCGTCTCAGTCCCCTTCGCGTAATACGTGGTTTTAGCGATGGCGTCGTAGCACTGCGACGAGGTCTTGCACCAGTACTCCTCGCATCTCCCCTGGCAGCCCGTCTTCTCGTTAATGTCCTGCAAATCGTTGCATGTCACGCTGGCGTTCGTGGTCGACACCACCCAGTCCAAGACATCGGCATATTCGTGCAGCAGCGGTGGGTTCTTCCATTCGCCACCGACCGCGCGAATCGTGATCCATGCGCTCACCGCCGAGACGAAGGTGGGTGTCGCGAGTCGAGGATCGAAGCGGTCCGGAGACGGATAGTCGGAGAAGATGAAATAACCGCCCAGGCTCCAGAAGTTGTTTTTCAGGGCGTCCGCGGTCGTTTGGACTTGGTTTAGCGCTATTTTGTAGTCATCGGGGAATTCAGCCACCCACCCCAACGCCGACTGAATAGCCGCGTATTTGTCGTTGATGAATTGTTCGTGGAGCTCCGCGTTCTGGTCGTCGCCTCGTTTTCGAATCTCGGTAACTTCCGCGGTGAGTGCCACCAAATGGTCGTTCATTCGCTGCAGATTGCTTTGAATGGCCCAGATGTCGGGAGGCGCAACGGCACCGTCGCCGTTTTCGATGAGAAAATTCATAATGGAATAGGCAGTCTGTGCCCAGGAGTAGAACGCGGCGACGGGTTCAGGCAATTCGATTCCCGCCGGGGGACCGATGGCGGAGGTAGTCTCGGTGATTTCATTCTTTTCGGCAGGTGCGATCGCGCTCGAGCCCGCGCCGTCATAGCCACCACTGCACCCCACGAGTGTAGCCGCGAGCGCGGCGCCCAGTATACGAGTCTTCATTGCTGTCTCCTATTTTTGCATGGAGGTTGGTCGTTCGCGGCGCAGAGCGACGCGACGACGCCATTGGTTTTAGTAAGAACACATCACAACGTGATAAATTTACCGAGAACACATCACAATCGCGATAAGCTTAACTGTCACGCATGAACAATCGAATGACCTATGACCAGACAGATTGCGTACAACGAAAGGCCGAATCGCGCGGGAAAGGGCGACTCGTGCTCGGCGCGCGCTCCGTCTACTCCTCTCTATCCCAATGGCTTAGTCCCCGCTGTCCGCCGCAATTCAGCCGATTTTCTCGAAAAGAAAGACATCGCGCAGCCTACCGCCGCCAAAGTGCGGGCTGCTTCTCTTGCGGGCGGCACGCATCACGCAACCCAGTAGTCGCCACCTTTCGCTGTTTTTCGCACTGGGCTGATCGATCGTCAATTTGTTTCAATTAACATTGGGCGTGGAATCCTTTATTTCAGTTAACATTGCGCCTCGAGCGTTCACTCTTCACATGTTCGAGCTCACGTTCGTTCGCGTGCAGCAAACTTTACGATCGCCGAACGCGATCACGAACGTCTGCCCGCATCGGAAAATGGGGCGGGTTTTGTTTTGCACACGCGTGCGATGGAGTGGGTCCCGTCGCGGCGCCGCCAGTACCGAACGGGCAGCGACGGTAGCGATTCGGCCTCGCGGGCGGAAACCGGCCGCTTGGGGTCGTCTCAGATTGCGCTCTCGTAGCCCGGAAAAGTGCCCTGCTGGGGACACTGCATCGCAATGTATGCGTAGAGCAGTCCTGCCTTTCCCTCCATCAGACTGTACGGAAGGTCGGGCACGCCGGGGCGATAACGTTGGGGGTCGTGCGATTGGCCGATGACTGCCAAGCAGCGCTCTGACCAGGTCGCTTCGCACATGCGGAGGGCACGGTAGCGATAGCGCTCGTTGCCCGTGGTGCGGTACATCGCGAGAAGACTCAGCGCCGAGCCGGCGATGCCGTGGCATACGCCGTGACCCTTGCGCAAGAGCCCGAACGACCACACGGCGTCGGCGGCGCGCCGCGCGGCATCGCGGTAACGCTCGTCGCCGAATACTTCGTACGCTCGGCACAGGGT
>DATHEQ010000038.1:0-7467 GCA_035318505.1 Polyangiaceae bacterium
GAATTGACCCGGGTGCTCGGGCGCATCTTCGACAGTTTGGCCGAGGCGATGAAGACGCAGGCGTGCGCCGGCGTGTCCGGGCGCGCAGTGACGCAAGAGCTGGCCGGCGCGCGCAGCTTGGCCAAGGAGCTGGTGCAGAAGCTGGAAGCCATCGAGGCGCGCCTCACGGCGCGGGCCGAGCATTCTCGCTCGGCGGTGGGTTGATGGACGAATGCGAGAGAAGTCGGCAGGCGAGAGAGGAAACGGCGTGATGGATATCAAAAGCAAACGCGACGTGAAAAATGTCTCCAGCATCCAAAGCGAGCCTTCCGAAATGGAGGAAGGCACGGGAGGCGACATGGCTCCCGTCGCGGAGGGAGCATTGGCCGTCGCCGTGGCCTCCCCCGACGAAGATCCCCCCGTTACGCGGGAACAACGCCGATCGCGACGCAAGCGCGAGATTCGCGCGCGGACCATCAGCGTCAAGCGCATGACCAAGCGCGAGCTGGAGATCGGCCGGCTGCTCTACCCCGAGCACGACTACGAGAAGCCGAACACGCGCGCGGAGTGCGTCGAGGGAATCAGGCCGTGCCCTTTTGTCTCTTGCAAGCACCATCTGTTTCTCGACGTGTCCAGTCGCACCGGCGCCATCAAGTTGAATTTCCCCGATCTCGAGGTGTGGGAAATGAACGAAACGTGCGCGCTCGACATCGCCGATCGCGGCGGGACCACGCTCGAAGAAGTGGGCGCGATCATGAACCTCACGCGCGAGCGCATTCGCCAGGTGGAAGTGAAGGCGCTCGCCAAGCTCGACGCGCTAAAAGAGATGATGGCGCTGCGCGATTACATCGACGAGGGACCCGTCGGCAAGCGGCGGCTTCCGCTCCTGTCCAAGAAGGACTTGGTCGACGACGAGGACGTGCCGCCCCCGAGCGACGACGAAGAAGACGAGGACGAGCTGTTTGCGGCGACGCCCCGCCCCACGGCGCCGCCCGAATTCGAGCTGGTCGACGACTGACCCGAGCGAACGGGAATTGACGGCCGCGCGCGTCGGCGTTACCGGCGCGCCATGCCCATTCGCTGTGCCCTCGTTTCGGTTTCCGACAAGACAGGTCTTTTACCCTTGGCCCGTGCCCTCGGCGAGCGGGGGGTGACGATCCTGTCCACGGGGGGGACCTACAAGACCATCAAGGACGCCGGCATCGACGTGACCAGCGTCGAGAGCTACACCGGTTCGCCCGAGGTGATGGACGGTCGCGTCAAAACCCTCCATCCGCGCGTGCACGGGGGAATCTTGATGCGTGGTGAGCGCGATCTCGCCGACCTCGAGCGTCTCGGCGGGCGTCCTATCGACCTCGTGGTCGTGAATCTCTATCCGTTCGAGCATACCCTTGCCCGGAGCGGAGCCACCCGCGACGAGATCATCGAGAACATCGATATCGGCGGGCCGTCGATGGTCCGCAGCGCCGCCAAGAACCACGCCCGCGTGGCGGTCGTCTCGGACCCCGCCGATTACGAGGCCGTCCTCGGCGAGATCGCGGCGCGCGGCGAAGTGGGGGAGGAGACGCGCCGGCGGCTCGCTGCCAAAGCGTTTGCTCACACCGCGGCCTACGATGCCGCCATCTCGGGTTACCTTTCTGCTTCGCCCGAGGGTGGCCCGGGCGCAGCGTACCCACAGTTTCTCACGTTGCCGTTTCAGCGCGTGTACGGTCTTCGCTACGGCGAGAACCCTCACCAGAGCGGTGCGTTTTATCGCGACCGAAGCGCGCCCCCCGGCGCGTTGTCGCTGGCGGAGAGCGTCGGAGCGGGCGGCAAAGAGCTGAGCTTCAACAATCTGGTCGACGCCGATGCCGCTTTTCAAGCGGCGCGCGAATTCGACGAGCCGGCGGCGGTGGTCGTCAAGCACACGAACCCGTGCGGGGTCGCGACGGCGGCGGATCTAGCGAGCGCTTACCGAGCAGCCCGCGAAGCGGATCCCGTGTCGGCCTTTGGGTGCGTGGTCGCTCTGAACCGCGCCGTCGAAGTCGGCACCGCCAAGGTCATCGCCGAAACCTTCGTGGAATGCGTGGTGGCCCCGTCTTTCTCGCGCGAGGCGCTGGAGGTGCTGCACGCCAAGAAGAACCTTCGCCTCTTGGCGACGGGCACCTGGCTTTCCGCGGCAGAGGCCACGCTCGAGTACAAGCGCGTGAGCGGCGGAGTCGTGGTGCAGACGCGCGACGCGACGGGAGCGGGGGAAGTGCGCGCCGCCAAAGTCGTTTCCAAGCGAGCGCCGACAGCCGAAGAGCTTGCGAGCTTGGAGTTTGCGTGGCGCGTCGCCAAGCACGTCAAGTCGAATGCCATCGTGCTCGCCAAGGGGCTTTGCACGGTTGGCATCGGCGCCGGGCAGATGTCGCGCGTGGTCAGCGTGCAGATCGCCTGCGAGAAAGCGGGCGACCAAGCCAAGGGGAGCGTCCTCGCGTCCGACGCATTCTTTCCGTTCCCCGACGGCGTCGAGGCTGCCATCGCCCGCGGCGTGACGGCCATCGCGCAACCGGGCGGCAGCGTGAAGGATCCCGAGGTGATCGCCGCCGCCGACAAGGCCGGCGTGGCCATGGTTCTCACCGGTGTGCGGCACTTCCGTCACTGAGCGCCCTTGGTGCCTAAATCGCGCGGCGACGCGAGAGAGCGGCGTTCGGCGATATCGGATTCACAGGGAGGCGGGGAGGCGGGGAGAAAGAGAAAAAAAAGACTTGGCTGGGGCAGCGCTGCGATCCGTGCTGACGATCATGTCCGGCAAATTTGCGACCGCGACGAACAGGGCGCGACAGCTCAATTTAGAAAATCTCCCCGCCTCCCCGTGAATCTGAAGATCGAAATTAACGCGCAGAAGCGCGTTTCAAGGAGGTTCGTGAAGGTTTCGGCGGCTGGTGAATGTTGGCGAGCGCTTCGAGATCGCCCCCGGCGAGGAGGCCGCGCACGAGATCGAATTCCTCGCCCCAGTTGAGCACGCGCGAAAAGGTGAGCGCGTCCCAGAATCGGCCGGAGGGTTTGCCCTTGCGGGCGCCGGTGACTTGTCGCGCGACGAGACCGGCGAAGGCACGGAGGAAAGCCTGAAAGCTCGCGCGCGACTCGGCCCGCAGCAAGAGGTGCACTTGGTCCCCGCCGTTGGAGAATTCGAAGATCTTGATGCCGTGACGTTGCGAAAGGACGCGGAGCGTCTCTTTGACGGCGGTACGCGTAGGCGCGCGTGAGAGTGACCACTTCCCGCGCGCTCGCGAGGAACGGAGCACCACGTAAAGCGGGAGCGTAGGTTCGATGGGCCGCGTCGTCTTGCGCTGCCCAGTCCGCGACGTTCCGCCGTGATGGGCCTGGACGCCCGTTCCGAAAGTGGACTGCTGCAAGAGCGAGAGCTTCGCTCGTCTGTCCTCGGTCATGTCATCCGCCCGGCAAGGTGAGCAATGCGTGAGGTACGGCACTGCGTGAATGCGGAGCCTCCCCGGCGCTACTCTACAACAAGTGGGGGGCTCTTGATCGCGCCCAACTCGGGACTGTGATGCGATTCCACCAACGAAAACTTGCCCCGCCGCCCCGAAGCATGACATGCGTGAATCAATAATTGCTTCGCGAAAGGCGAGGCGGGGAGCTCGTGGATGGCAGGGATGACGGAGTGCTGCAGCGTCTGTGGGTCGCCGTTCGAGCAGCAGTTTCGCTATCAAATGGAGGAGAGCCAAGGGGGCGTCGCATTTTATTGCTCACAGGATTGCCTGAAAAAAAGCCAGCGATCGGCCGGCGACGGGTTCGTATCGTGCGACGCGTGTGCACAGAAGTTCCAGGTGGAGCTCGTGTCGAGCGTTTTTTATGTGGACGGTCAGCGCCGCTATGCCTGTTCCATGACGTGTCGAGCGCAACTGCGCGCCGAAGCCGGAAGCGTGAAGCGAAGCGGATCGGGCGCGCCGCCGGCGAGCGACGTATCTGTGCCGGAGAGCGGTCGACCACCGACCGCGGCCGTATTGCCGCGCGTCATCGCCGTGTTCAATCACAAGGGCGGAACCGGCAAGACGACCACCGCGGTGAACCTCGCGGCGGGAATGGCCAAGGTCGGTAAGCGGGTGCTCTTGGTCGATACCGATTCACAGGGCAACGTCGGGTTCTCCCTGAACCTCAAGGTGGAGCGTTCGCTCTATCACGTGGTCGTGATGGGTCTCGCCGTGCCCGACGCAGCCATTCCGGTGCGCGACGGCCTCGACGTCATCGCGTCGAACGAGTCCCTCGCCGCGGCGGAGCTTTACCTGGCCGGAAGGCAGAACCGCGATCGCGTGCTCGCACGCAGGCTC
This sequence comes from Polyangiaceae bacterium, assembly GCA_035318505.1. GTDB lineage: Bacteria > Myxococcota_A > Polyangia > Polyangiales > Polyangiaceae > DASWDH01. The sequence continues at coordinate 4,293 of DATHEQ010000038.1, forward strand.
GAAGCGGCAAAGTCGGCGTACGATTTCGTGGTCCTCGACTGCTCGCCCAGCCTTTCGCTGATGAACCAAAATGCCCTGGTTTTCGCGGACAGCGTGCTCGTGCCGGTGGCGTGCGACTACTTGTCGCTCGTCGGCGTGCGGCAAGTATTGCGGACGGTGAAGAACGTGAACCAACTTCTTTATCATCCCGTTCAGATCTGGGGCGTTCTGCCGACTTTCTACGATCCGCGCGCGCGCATCTGCCGCGAGGCTCTCTCGACCTTGCGCGATCACTTCGGCGATCGCTGCCTTCCTCCGATCCGCGCCACCATGAAGGTAAAAGAGGCACCTTCGGTCGGGAAAACGATCTTCGAATATGCGCCGAGCTCGCACGCGAGCGACGATTACTTGAGCGTCGTAGGGCGCATGATCGGTCGCGAAAAGCCCACTCACGGAGATTTCGATGCTGCCCTTTCGGCGTAAGCCGACAAGAGAGGAGAACACCATGCTGCCGATGGACGGGGCGCGACGAGCCAGAGCAGTTCTCGATCGTGACGAAGTAGAAAGCGTTCTTTCCGGGGAGTTCTATTCGCCGCCCAACGACACGGGCCGGCGACCGAAACTCGTCGCCGGCGCAACGGAGAAGCCGGCGCACTACAAGGTGATCTGCATCTCCATGTACACGCGCGATCTCGAGCAGCTCGACTCCATGGTCGAGGAGCTCAAGGCGCGCGGGCTCACCAAGGCCAACCGCAGCGCGCTCATCCGATTCGCGCTCGGGCAAGTCGACCTCGAAACCGTGCCACGCGGCCTCTAACGCGCCGCACTCACCGTAACGACTAACGATCGCCACCGTGCCGGAGGCACGGTGGGGGTGGGCCCCTGTTCCGGATTTACTCCGGCAGGGCGGGGGCGAAGCCCCCGCAAAGCGTCGACTGAGAGCACCGACGGCGTAGCCGTTCGGTGCTCTCAGTGTCAAAGATACGGACTCGATGGCAGGCAACACTTTTGGGCACCTTTTCCGGGTGACGACGTTCGGCGAAAGTCATGGCCCGGCGGTGGGGTGCGTGGTGGACGGTTGCCCGCCGGGTCATGTGCTCGACCTTGGTGGCGTGCAGGCCGCGCTGGCGCGGCGCAGGCCGGGACAGAGCAAGCTCACCACGCCCCGCAAAGAAGACGACGTCGTCGAGGTTCTTTCCGGCGTCGACGGCGAGACCGGCCGAACACTAGGAACGCCGCTCTGCATGGTCGTTCGCAACGAAGACGCGCGCTCCGCGGCGTACGACGACATGCGGCACGTTTACCGCCCGAGCCACGCCGACTTCGCCTACGACGCCAAGTACGGCATTCGTGCTTGGCAAGGAGGCGGTCGCGCGTCCGCGCGCGAAACGGTAGGTCGGGTCGCGGCGGGGGCCCTCGCCGAGCAGGTGCTCCGCGCTCGATTTGCCGACCTTCGCATCGTCGCTTGGGTCGAGCGGGTGCACGACATCGACGCGCGCACGCACATCGACCCAGCCGAGGTGACCCGCGATCGGGTGGAGGGACATCCTACCCGCTGTCCGCACGAACCATCGGCGCGCGATATGGAGGCCGCGATCCTCGACGCCAAGAAGAACGGCGACAGCTTGGGCGGGTGGTTGCGCGTCGTTGCCAGCGGCGTGCCGGCGGGGCTCGGACAACCCGTATTCGACAAGCTCGACGCGCTTTTGGCACAGGCCTTCATGAGCTTGCCGGCGTGCAAAGCGGTGGAGATAGGTTCCGGATTCAGCAGCGTCGAGGCCACGGGGCTTTTGCACAACGACGTCTTCGAATGGCAGCCGGGCATCGAAGGTAGCCCACCCGTCATGGCTACGCGGACCAACCGTTCGGGAGGCGTGCAGGGGGGGATCTCCAACGGGATGCCGATCGATGTGCGGCTCGCGTTCAAGCCGACGGCGACAGTGCTGAAGCCGCAGCCGAGCGCCGATGACGCCGGGCAAAACGTGGAGCTTCGCGCCAAGGGCCGCCACGATCCGTGTGTTTTGCCGCGCGCGGTTCCCATCGTCGAAGCGATGACGGCGCTGGTCTTGATCGACGCGTGGCTCTGCCAGCGCGCTCAGGTCGGTGATCCGTGGCCGGGCCTCGGGGGCCCCCTTCAGCATCGTTAGCCGGGATCGTCGCCGCGATTTCGAGCGCTGCTTTCGTCGCATTCACGCGCCGAGACGCGCTTCCAAAACACGGTGAGATCGGCCGGCACCGGCGCTTCGATCGACAAACGCGCGCCGGTGATGGGATGGTCGAGAGCGATGCTTTGAGCGTGCAGCGCGTGCCGATCCAGCTCGAGCACCGCGCGATCGTCATCGGTCAGCGTCTGATCGGCCCCGCGGGCGAAGAGCTCCGGGTCAGGGCCGTACAGCTTGTCGCCGACCACAGGGCATCCGACGGCTGCGAGATGAACGCGGATCTGATGCTGTCGCCCGGTTTCGAGATCGCACGCCACGCGCGCGTAAAGGCGACCGAGGTGCTCGGCTCGATCGAGAACGGCGAAGCGCGTCGCCGCGGTGAGACCGACACCCCGCTTGGCCACGCGCATCCGGACACGCAGGCGCGAGTCCGGGTCGAGCTCGAGCGGGAGATCGACACGCAGCTGCGTCGCCGGCGGGGCGCCCCAGGTGAGGGCAAGGTAGCGCTTTTCGACGGTGACGCGCGCCTCGAGCTGGCGCTTGATGCCGCTGTCCGCTTCCCGTGTTTTGGCGAGCAGAAGAACGCCGCTCGTTTCGCGATCGAGCCGGTGCGCGAGCGTGAAGCGCTCGTGACCGCGAGCGAGCGCGAGTAGTTTCACCACGGTGTTGCGGTGATAGCGCGCGGTGGGGTGAACGGGTACGCCTGCCGGTTTGGCGATGGCGAAGAGGTAGTCGTCCTCGTAGAGCACCGGCAGCTCGGTGGGCACGGCGATCTCGTCCCACGGCTCGCGCCAAAGTAGAACGCGCTGCTCGGCGACGACGCGATCGTTGACCGCGAGCCGGCGGCCGGCGGCGTCGAAGGCGCTGCGCCGCACGATGAACTGCGCGCGCGTCCGGCTCGTACGCTTCAGCTGGCTCTGGACGAACCGATCGAGCCGCATCCCCGCCGATTCGGGAGGGACGCGCAGGACCGTGACCACGGCGCCTGCCGCGATTTCGAGCGCTGCTTTCGTCGCATTCACGCGCCGAGACGC
>DATHEQ010000039.1:0-9303 GCA_035318505.1 Polyangiaceae bacterium
GAGCTCGAGAGCGCCGTCGTCAAGTGATCGGCGCGGCCTAGCCGCTACCTCAGGGCAACTGCTTCGTGTACTCGAGACGCGACGTGTCGAAGCCTTTTTGCGAGGCGCGCTCGAGAATGGGTGCGAGCGTCGCGGCGTCCAGCGTCCGCTCGCGGCTCAAGATCCACAAGTACTGGCGCGTCGGATGCCCCACGACGGCGTATTGGTAGGTGTCGCGGTCGAGATCGATGATCCAATAATCGCCATAAAAGCCGCCGAAATCGACGGAGAGTTTCGCCGGTACGGCGCCGTTCGTGACCTTGGCCGATGCGTTCACTTGCCGGTGCATGCCGCCGAGACCGCCGACGTTGCACTCGTTGCTGACGACGAGCTCACGCTCGGATTTGAGCCTGTAAAACGCCGTCGTGCCCGCGCAATCGATCTGCGTTGCGCGCGGGAGGCGTGCGATCTCGTACCAACGTCCTTGAAAGCGACCGAGGTCGACGCCTTCTACCACGTCGAGCGGCGCGTTCTGGCAAGCCGTCATCGCCGCGGCCCACAGCACGATGGCCACATGCTGGGAGCACGACCGCCCGCGTCGGGCGAGCTCGCCGGCGAACCACGCTGCGAATCGAAAGAAGCGTTGCCTCACGTCCCACGTCCTTTTCTGCGCGCGCGGGCCGCGCGTCGCTGCGGCGTGCGTGCGCGCAGCCCGAGAAGCGCCATACCAGCGGCCGCCATCGCGGCCCAACCGCCGGTACGCGGCGTCCCCGGCGCGCCGCTCGCTTGGCAGCCGTAGGTCGGTGGCGGGTAGTCCTCGGGCTCCTCACCGGTGTCGTTGTTGACGTTGGGATTGGTTTTGGCTTTGAGCTCGTCGATGTCGCTGATTCCATCCTTGTCGCTGTCGTCACGCGCGTCGCGCATCTTGCCGAGGATGACGATGAGCGACTGCGTATCGCCCGCCATGAGGCCGTACCTAATCATTGTTCTGCCGACCGGCCGGTTGACGGTGGTCTTACCGCCGTTCTCGTCGTCGTGACACAGGACGCAGTCCAGGGCGTAGCCTAGCTCGAGGGTCGACTGGATCGTGGGCGGAAAAATGGCGCTTGCGTGCGCGGAGCTTGTCGACAGCAATACGAACATCGATGACAGGAGCCAAACAGACCAACGGCTCATGGGGTACCTCTCTTACAAAAATGCATGAATCTGCGCGAGCACGGTGGTGGTGGCGAAGTTCGGGAAGCTCTGGCGTATGGCGTCGACGCGAATGTCGAAATGGGGCCCCAGAAACCAGGCGGCCGAGCCCCAGATATCGCTGGCCGAACCTGGCCTCAAGGGTTCGGTGAACGTCTCGCCCGTGGCGATGAGATGCAGGCCCTGGGTCGGCTCGAAGTCGACTTGGAACATCCCCACCGTCCCCCCGGCCTGGGCGGAACCGCTCGGCGCATACGCGAGAAGGTCGAGCTCCGCCATCAGGACGAAGAGTTTGGACGGCGCGTAGCGAATGAACCCGCCGTGCGCATGGCGCGTCAAGGGCACCTGCGGATCGTAAAGATTGCGCCCGGCAACCGTGACGAGGCTCGACACGCCCATGCCGAGGTTCGTCGCCACCGCGAATTCCAACATGCCGCTGTAGCCACGCTCGCGGTACTCGGCGGGAGAAACTTGGAAATTGCCGGCGATGGCCATGAGCTCGCCGCGCCAGGTGGTGCCGTTGTACGCCAGCGCAACGCCGTGCTGTTGGCCAACGTTGATGTCGCTTCGCGTGGCCGTACGCGCCCACATCGTATGCTCGGCCGTGCGAATGCCGAAGGGCAGATTCATGCGCCCTGCGCGCAAGAGCCAGTTCTTGTCTTCACCGATGTCGAGCCCCACCCAGTGAGCGCGCGACACCACGTTGCCGTCCGGTTGGTGCGTCAGGCTGGCCAGCAACGCACCTTCGTCTGCGTACCCGATACTGCCGGCCACGCGGAAGCGATCGGTCGAGATCTGGCCCGTGAAATCGGCCTGCATGAAAAACGCGCGCGTGGGCGTGGGATTGCCGTTGGTGCTCTTGGTGATCGTCGCATAGCGAACGTCACCGCCGAGCAGCACGCTGGGCGGCAGCTTGAATGCACCGAAGAGAAAGCCGGCCGAGGGCGGAGCCTCCCACGAGTCTTTGGCGCCGTAACGCATGCGCAGCAAAAAGTCGCTCTGCGCGCGGCCGTACTCGGTGAGCACGCTCCCGCCCGATGGATCGGCGTGGCACTGGTTGCAGCCCGCGTAGTCGTGTTTGATCATCCACGCGTACGCTTGGGCTGGGCGCTCCCAGAGCGTGACCGACAAAAGCAGCGCGACCAGGACAAGGCCGCCCATGCGGGCGTACCGCCATCGTAGATCGCGCACCTTCATCGGCAGACGGAACGTGGAGAGGAGTCGGAGATCCGTTTCAGGGGGCGATGATACGACCCGGCGCCGACTGCGCCCCGTTCTGCGTATGGCATGAGTTGCAATCGCCACTCGTTTGCTTCGCCGTCATGGCGCGCTCGGCGGTGCCTACCATGACCTTGGCGCTGTAAGGCATCGTGATCTTGGCGGTGGAGTAGAAGTTGCCCGCCGTGTTGGTGGGCAGCATCAGCGCCGTGCCGCTCGCCGGCGTGATCACGACGGTTACGCCGTTCTTGCCGTTGCAGTTGAGCGGCTCATGCAAGGTCGGGTAGACCGTGCCGGCGATGGTGAAGTTGGAGTGGCATGCGCGGCAAGCGTCGCCGGGCCGCATCATGGCGTTGTTGCCCACCGTCCAGTTGGTCATGCTCGTGCAAACCGGTGGTACGGCCGCGTCGATCGTACCGCTTCCGCCCGCTCCCGAGGCGCCGCCCGCGCCCGAAGCTCCCGCCGTTCCGCCTTTGCCGGTGCCCGCATCGACGATGCCGCCGGTGCCGCCCGTTGCTCCTGCGGCGCCGCCAGTTGCCGTGCCCGCGGCCCCGCCCGTTGCTGCTCCGCCGGCGCCGCTCGCGCCGCCGGTACCCGCCGCGCCGCCGGTGCCCGTTGCGCCGCCGGTTCCGGTCGCGCCGCCCGTGCCCGTTGCGCCGCCGGTTCCGGTCGCGCCGCCCGTGCCCGTCGCGCCGCCGGTTCCGGTCGCGCCGCCCGTGCCCGTCGCGCCGCCGGTGCCAGTGCCCGTGCCGCCGCTTCCCGTGGCGCCGCCTGCGCCCGTCGAAGCGCCGCCGGTCCCCGTCGGGTTTCCCCCCGTGGCCGGTCCTGAGCTACCGCCGGTCGGCGTTCCCGCATCGTCGTTCGGGGCCGCAAGACCTTCGTCGCCCACCACGCCGTAACAGCTGCATGCGAGCAACCCAAGCAGCAGCGTGGCGATCCTCGACGAGATTGTGCGCTTGTCGCGCCCCGTCGTTGCCCGTTGACAATCACTCATGCTGTCCTTTTTCGATGGCAACCGAATGTCAAGAACGCGGCTCATATCGTTGAAGTACCGTCAGCGGAGCCAGATCAGGCAGACGCCATAAAAAGAGTCGACATGAAACGCTGTCGACGGATTATTCAAATCAGACCGCGCGAAACTGATGAACCGACACGCGCGAGGACTTCCTGACCGGCTCGGTTGTTGTGCGCCGCTTCCCCATGGAGTGCAACCCACAAACCTTCTCGCCGTGGTCGTCGTGGGTGAGCCACATTTCGAAAGAGCGTCATCGTGTCGTGCGCTCGAACATTCACCAAACAAGCACGAACAGATAATTACGGTGTTGTCGCGCATTGATGATAGCCGGGCGGGAGCCCGACGAGCGAAGAGGCGATGCATTGCGTGCAAGGACCCGGGCGATCGGGATTGCACAGCATGACGAACTCTCCTCGGCAGCGCGCCTCGGGCTCGCAGTGCACGCGCAGGAGGCGCTGATCGCCGTCGCATACGTCGCTGGTGCAGGGAGGATGATTGAGGTCGTCGCCCTCCGCGCAGCACACGAGCCCTGCCGGGCAATCGTCGCTGTCGTCGCATTGAATCAAGAGGCCCCCGCACGTTTCAGCGTCGCCGATGTCGACGCAGCTGACACCGGAGCTCGTGCTGCAGCATCCCGACGTTAGACAATCGGACGCGCCGCAGGAGATGTGAACACCGGTGCGTGGTGCGTCGATCGGCGTGTCGCTCGTCAACGAAGCGTCGTCGGGCCCGCCTTCGATGACGATGATGGGCGGCACTCCCGAGTCAATCGGCGCCGTGTCGAAATCGAATTGCCCATTGCACGCGGGGCCAGCGACCACGAGCAACAACGCCGCGCGCGTGCTGGCGCCGCCGGCGATCATCACCGCATTCCGGCGACGATCGCTTCGGCTTCACCGCGCGCGAATCCGCTGGGATACCGTTGTAGGTACTGCCGTGCGGCCGAGGTCGCCCTCGTCGCATCGAGCGCACGCAGAAGCCGCATGCGCTCAGCGGCTGCGTTCTCCGCGAGATGACTCGAGGGGTACCGTTCGAGAAAGCGATCCATCTTGTCGACGGCGAGCGGCACGTTGCCGGTGCGCCGAGCGAGCATTCCTTCCGCGAACAGATTGTTCTCTTCCGCGAGACTGGACGGCGGGACTCGCTGCATCGGCAAGCGAGGGGCAGGCAGCGCACCGACAGCCTGGGAATCGGCAGCGGAATTGCCGGCCATCGTAGTCGTCGCGACAGGGGTGCCCGCGGGCGGGGCATCGATTTTGGCGGCGCGCTTGATAGCGACGTGTGCCGAAGCGGGGAGCGCCGGCACGGGGCGACAACCGCGCGGCCACTGCTCGCCGCGGGCGATGAAATCCTCTTGGCCGCCCGCGCGCACCGTAACCACGCCTTCGTAGACGGCCACCCGCGTGGTCGTACCGGCGCCGCAGGTTGCATCGGGCGCCACGACGTCGACGAGGAAAGACGTTCCTCGCACCTCGACCTCGGCGTCCGGCGTGCGAACGATGAAGCGCGCGTCTTTGGCGAGCTTGGCGACATCGGCGCGCAACGAGCCGGCATTCAGCGCGAAGATCTGCGCACGGCTGTCCTCGACGACCGAGAGCTGACTGCCCGGCCCCACCTCGAGATGCGTTCCGGTCGACAAAGAAAGCGTTGCACCTGCGTTGGGGTCGACGAGCAGACGACTGCCGGCTTGGAGGGCGCGCCCTGCCACGGCGGGCGCCGAGGATCCGGGTGCCGCGACAATCGCGCCGCCGCCGCTGGCGATGGCGATGGCGACGGGGGAAGCGACGGCCGGGACTTCGTTCGATTCGCCGGATGCGGTTGCGACCTTGGCCGGCGATCGGTTTTCGCGAATGGCGCGGCCTACGCCGAGGCCGGCGAGGATGAGCGCGGCTGCAACCGACCACGCCGCCGCCACGCGCGAGCGACGACCGCGTCGTCGCACGTTGTCCATGGCCCGCTCGATGAGCGCGATTTCCTCGTCACGATTGGAGCGAGGTGAAACATCACTCGCGCGCGGTTCGGCGCGCTTGAAGACTTCCGCGATCAGTCGAGCGTACCGAGGTGAGTTCATCGCCCCAAGTTCTCCAAAAGATCGGCCAGCTCCGGGTCGCTCGCGAAGCGCCCGTGCAGCTCGCGACGGCCGCGCACGAGACGGCTCTGCGCCGCGGATACGCTGATGCCCATGATCTGCGCGAGCTCGCGCAGCTCGTACCCGAGCACGTCGTGGAGGAAGAATGCCCAAGCGCGATTGGGATCCATCGAATGCAGATGCTGCGACGCATGCTGCATCAAGTTTCGCACCAAGGGATCGGACCCCACGCCAGACTGCGGTGCAGCGTCCTCCCGCTCGAGAACGCCGAACAGCCGGCGCTCGGCCTGCCGCCGGCGCAGATGCTTGAAGACAATGCGTGTCGTCAGCGCACCCACCCACGAATCGAGCGAACATTCACCGCGAAACCGGGCGATCGTCATGACGAGCTCGATGAGCGCCAGCTGCCGCAAGTCTTCGTGGTCGACGTCGTAGCGTCGAAAGAGCCGAAGCAGCGTGCGGTCGACCTGTGGCCTCACCCGATCGTGGAAAGCCGAAGCTACGCTCTTGTCTCCCGATCGCATGGCGGCCAAGAGTTGGCTGTCGTCGACCGACGGCGCGAGTGCCGCAGGTTCGCCATGATCCGACGCGGTAGTGGAAACGAGCCGCAGTCGGGGAGGTTCGTTTTTTCGGACTGGGCTCATTGCTCTAACCCAAGAAGCAGTACCCCGAGGGGCGCGTGAGCAGGCAGCTTCAATTCAAAACGTTGCTCTTACGCCTGCCTGCAGGATGAGTCGAACGGGAGGGATAGAAGTTACCCTCTCTTGATGGAGGGTGACATCCGTTCGGCCAAACGCGACCTCGGCCCCAAAAGACCCAAGGAAACCGGCGCTTGGACTAAAAAGCCAGATCGCCTCGAGGGCCGCGTCGGCTCCTGGAAGCCAGCGCATGGCGGTTACCGCTTCGACGTCGTCCGAATCAAAATGGGTCAATTGCTCGCGCATCAGTAGGGCATCGAGCCGGAAACCGAGCTCGAGAGGCGTCGTGCGGGTCGCAACCCACGGCACCCAGGCGAGCCCCGCCGCTGCGTGAATCAGGAGCGAGGTGGATTGCGCGGGCGTCACTTGCCCCCCACGCGCGGAGGCGCCCAATCGAGCCGCCAGCGGAGCGACGAAGTACCACCGTCCACTCAGCGATCCTCCCCATCCCCCGGCGTGACCATCGATTCCCAAGGCGCCGGCGGCCACCACGTCGACGGCTCCGTGGGCCCGCGTTTTTGCGGCGGGTTCCGCACGAGCTGGGAGGCGAAAGGGGGAAGGATTGGACTCGGGCGGGGGCGGGGAGGGGGGCGGGGGCCTGTTCGGTTCGGCGGCGGGCGCCGTCATCATCGACGCGATGGCATAGCCAACCGTCCGCCCTCGTTCGGCGACATCGTCGCCCTCTTCGAACAGGATGACACGGTCGCTCACGCCCGGACGTCGATCGAGATGAAAGTGAATCTGTACGCGCCGGTGATGGGGGAAATCCCACGCGAGCTCCACGACTGCCGCCGCGTGCAGCGATTTGCCTAGCGACAGCGCCCGCTCATCGTTCGGCACGACTTCCATCTCACGTATCTCGACCGCGAGATCGGGCCCGAGCGCCTCGCGCGTTGCACCGGCGGCGCCGAGGGTCGCCGCATGATTCGCTTCTCCCGTGGCAACGAAGATGACGATGAGGAGTGCGCTCATGCGTCGGCGAAGCTGACGTTAGCTTAGGTAGTGATCGTTTGCAGCAGCGGCACCGATCGACGCTCGCACGCGCTGGCGCGCAGCCTAGATCGCGACAACGGACGCCGATCGGCGCCGCGCCGCTCGTCCCAAGGGCCCTTGGCGCCCCGATCGAGGAGCGTCAAACTCGAGATCGGACGAACCCGTGGGGCCGAACCGGAAGGGAGCGCATCTTCTCGCGCGCATGATGTGGGTGACGCTGCCGTTCTCCACGGCGCGTGGCGACGGCCTTTCACCCGGTCCGGCGGCGGCTTCGGCCGGTACATCGAACGACGGCGCGCGGGACGGCCCGGTGCATATGGAGCCCCTGTCACCCGAAGAGAATCCTCCCACTTTCGTCTTGCGCGGCGGGCCGACGGGACCCGCCCGATTGGTGTTTCTTCACGGCATGTGCGGACATGCGCTCGGATACGCGCAAGCCTTCCAGTTCACTGCCGCGCGCAGGGGAAAGCTCATTGCGCCGCAGGGCGACAAGCCTTGCCAACCAGGTCCCTGGGCATCTTGGTCGAATGATCTCGACGCGCTCGACGCTCGCATCACGGGCACGTTTCGTCGCATGGGGCAGGCCGATCCCATCGATGACATCGTGGTTCTCGGCTACTCCCAGGGCGCGATGAGGGCCGAAGAGCTCGTGCGTCGCTGGCCGGAGCGGTACACGCGCGTCGTGCTCATGGCCTCGCCGCGCGTCGCGTCCCCTCGCGGTTTTGATCGGGTGCGCTCCACCGTGATGATGGCCGGAGAACGGGACCGGCAAGACCTCATGAAGCAAAGCGCGCGTGTGCTCGCCAAGGCCGGCATTCCTTCGATCTTCATGGTCATTCCCGAGGCCACGCACGGGGCGATGGGGCCGACACCCGAAAAGACGATGAGCGAAGCGCTCGATTGGCTTTTCGCACACGAGCGCGAGGGCGCGCTTCACTAGCGCTTGGGATCTCGAGACGGACGCTTGCTCGGGCTGCGCAGGCGATTGACGAAATCGGCGGTGCTCGGGCCGTCTTTGGTGGGCTCGGCGGTCTTGGGCGCTCCCGAGGGAGCGCGCGGCGCGCTCTCCATCTTCACGCAGTGGTGCGGCGTCGTCTTTTCGAGCTCGGCATGACCGGGTGAAAGCAGATCACCTTCCACCCGCCGATCGCGGTGCCGCGGTTGGCGTGGTGGTACATCCCGTCGATGCCGTAAACGACATCGGCTGCCGATCGCGCGACTTGGACGAGGCGCTCTTCGTGCGACAGCGCAAAGAGCCTGCGCCCCATCTGCAAGAGGCCGTAGTGTCCGAGCTCTTTGTCGACCTTGTCCATGAGCTGCAGGAGCCACTCGATGGGGTACCAGCCATCCATCTGGACCTGTGACAGATGGCGAACCTCGTCGGCGCCCAGCACCTGGTCCGGCATCTTCAGGATCTGCAGGACGGCAAGGATGTCGGACCCGATGGTCTCGTGTCCCTTGCCGAGATAACCACGCGGCTTGCGCCTTCGACTGGTTTGCCCGTCGAACTGCATGAACGATCCCCGCGGAAGAGATAGCCCGGAACGTCGCCCGTCCCCAAAAAGCGTGATCGTCGGCCCCCAAACGAATCCGCCGACGGTCCCGTGGGGGAGGTCGGCGGATTCTACCGATTGAGGGGAGTTGGCCGGCTGCGACTAACCGACTTTGGCGCCGCCGCTGGCGGGGGCCGCGACAGTCGCCTTCTTGCCGGCGGCCTTCTTTTTGATCTTCTTCTCTTCCTTGGCCACCGGCTCGTCGCCCGACGCCTTGGTCTGACCGACGAACTCGATGATCGACATGGACGCGCCGTCGCCACGACGGAGCCCGAGTTTGACGATGCGGGTGTAGCCACCGGGGCGCCCTTGGAAACGCTTGGCGAGATCGAGGAAAATCTTCTCGACCAGGTCGACCTTCTTCAACGCGCCGTCGACGGTTCGCGTGCCGAAGCGAGGGAGGAACGCACCCACCAGGCGCTGTGCGTGCAGACGCTTGGCGCGCGCGGCGGGTTGCAGATCGGCGTGGGGCGTATAGGCGCCTTCACCGAGCCGAACGGCCTTGGTGATGAGCCGTTCCGCCACGCGCCGGAGCTCCTTCGCTTTTTCGTCGGTGGTCTCGAT
>DATHEQ010000040.1:0-30308 GCA_035318505.1 Polyangiaceae bacterium
AATCGCCGACGAAGAGCTGAGGGCCCTCCAGCAGCGTGCGAATGGGAAAATCGAGCTTCCAGTTCATGCGAGCAAGATTCTGACAGCGTGGAAGGTCGCAAGGTTCAAGTAAAGGGCATGCGAATGCCTCTCGTCACCTTAGCGTTGGCTCTCTCGGCGTGCGCTCGCACGCCGCCACCTGGGCCGAAAATCCCCGTCCAGGCACCGATTCAGGAAGACGCGTCGACGATCGATGGCTTGGTGCGCGCTTACTACGAAGTGGTCAACGTCGCTCCCCGGGAGCCCCGCCAATGGGGCCGCGACCGCACGCTCTACAGTCCATGGATTCGTTTCGTTGCTCTAGGCGAATCGCCGAGTGACCGCGCCAAAGTGCAAGTCTGGACCCACGACGAGCTCGTCGCCGCAACCGAGCCGCTGATCGAAAAGGGTTTTCGCGAGCGCGAAATCCATCGCAGCATGAGGCGCTACGGCGCCATGGCGCATGTCGACTCCACCTACGAGACCGAGACCGGCCCCGAGCACCGCCGCTCCCGCGGATTGAATAGCCTCGACCTCTATTTCGACGGCCATCGCTGGTGGATTGCGAGCGCGATGTGGCAAGGCGAAGACAAAGAGCACCCCCTTCCGGCCGAACTACTCCCCCCCGAAACCCCGCCACGAGATCGCTCCAAGCCCCAGTAGGGGAAGGCCTTGCGCGGACCGGCGGCGCAGAGAGGGCGGCACCGCCCACCCGCCCCACCCGCCCCGGTTCCGTCGCGCGCTCATCGCGAGTCTGCTCGCTATGAAAACCGTAGCCACAAACTGCGCGCGTTACCCCGCCGCCCAACGCCGGCCGCCCGAACGCGCGTCCGCCGGTCCGCGCAAGGCCTTCCCCGCGGGGCGAGCCGTTATCGAGCCGTCAGCGTCCGTCGCGCGAAGTAGCGTCGTCAACAGCGTCGTTCTTGCCGCGCACAGCTCGCGTCGTGACGATCGAATCCGCGGGCCGCACGAGCGAATCGGCCGGCACCGATTTGGTCAAGACGGCGCCCGCCATGATCTTGGTTCGATCCCCGACGTGAATCGGCCCCAGCAACGTGGCCCCCGGACCGACGTGCACATCGCGCCCCAAGGTGGGCGACCCGATCTCGCGCGTGACAGGGTCGATCCCCTCGCCGAGCGTGCAGTGCTGAAAGAGAATGCAGCCCGGACCGACCTTGACCTCGTGCCCTACCACCACGCCCGTGCCGTGCACGATGGAGATCCCCGGTTCGATGCCCGCCTTCCAGTGAATCTCGGCGCCGTACGCGTGACGAATGAGTCGTGACACGACTTGCGGCAAAAGTGGCACGCCTGCGCGATCGGCGGCCTGCATGACGCGCACCCAAGCGAGCGTCTGAAGACCAATCTTCCGCACGAGATCGAAGGGCAATCGATGCGTGGGAATCTGGTCGTCGTGGTATTTCGCGCGGTAGCGTCGCGTCGAGTCGTAGTCGGCGAGCACCGAGCTCGCCAAGGTACGTACCGCGGCGAGAGGACCGAGTCGCATCAGCGCCCCTCCATGTTGCTGCCTTCGGTGTCCACGTCACTGCCAGCCAACGAGCTCAAGCCCTCCACATCGGGCGGCGTCTCCGCGCCGCGCGAGCGCCATCTCCATTTGGCGGCCTGCAGCAAAATGGCGAGGGCCGATTTGGTCGCCGGCCAGGTGCCGAAGATCGGGTAGCGCGGCAAAACCCCCTGCTCTTCCGGAAAATACGGGCGCCGATCGACGCTCCACACGTATTTGTACCCGAGCCCCTTGGCGAGCCGCACGTGCTCGTCGGCAAACTCCTTCTGCGGCGTGCCGAAAGGAAACGCGAAGTGGTCGGTCTGCCCGAAGAGCTCCTCGAACTCGCGCCGCGACGTCTCGATGTCATAGCGTGCGTCATCGAGCGGGATCTGCGTCTGTTTGAAATGGCAATTGGTGTGGTTGCCGAGCGTCACGTTGGGGTAAAGCGAAAGCTTGCGGCACTCCTCGATGGTCATGAGACGACAATCGGCCCTGTCGCCGAGCGCGCGCAGATCGGCACGGTCATTCTCGGTGCGCACGTCGAAGGGCGGAGCCATCGCGTCCGACCCGCTGACCGTCGGAGCCAAATCCCAGCGAAACCCTGCCCGCTTCTTCAGCTTTTCGGGGCAGACGAAAAACATCCATTTCACGGCGGGAAAGCGGGAGTGCCGCGACTCGACGTATTCGGCCGCGTCGGCATAGCCGTCGTCGAAGCACACCATCAGCCACGGCTTCGCCGCCGAGGGACGCGATGCCACGAGAATACCGAGAAGCTGATCGAGCTCGTTCGGATGGATCACGGTTTCCATTGCCGTCGATGCGCCGCGCGATCCGTCGTCGACTCGGTGCAAGCACACCGCCACGTGCGTCCCCTCGAGCACGCGCCCGAGAAGCACCCGCATGACCGGTACCGGGATCGAATGATGCTTTTCGAGGGCCTTGAAGCCGAGCTCTTTCAGCATGCGGCGGACTAGAGCCCCTCGAGACGAGGATAGAGATAGAGGAGCCCGAGCAGATAGAGCACGCAGATGCCCACCATCCATTTGACGGTGCGCTTCACGCCTTCGGCGCGCGTCTTCTCACGGGACATCAGCACGGGGATGGCCACCGTCGCGATGAGAATGGAAACGAGGAGAAGTTTCTGCATGTCCTGGTCGGCTCGCGAAGGCGGCTCGCGCGCGCGCCGAAGCGGCCACGCGAACGAAAGCTGACACCCTCTCCCATTCTACTATCGAGTGCGGGAGAGGCGATGGACAAAAATAGAAAGCGCAAGTACCCTTACGGATTACGCGTTTTTCGAGAAAGAGATCGAGCCGTCGATGGGAATGCTGGGAAAGCTGGGCCAGCTATTAGGGCGTTCGCCCGAGGCGCGCGCGCGGCAAGTTCAGGCAGCCTGCACCGACGTCGGGGACGGGCTCAGCGTCGACGGCGCGCCGTTCATCGAGAACGAAGGCCACCTCGTGCTCGGCCGGCGCGTCACGGTTTCTTCGCGGTTTGCGCCGACACGGCTGCGGGTCGGCGAGGGAGCATCGCTCACCATCGGTGACGACGCGAGCATCGGCTTCGGCGCCGTGCTCTCCGCGTCGCGCGAGATCACCATCGGCGAGCGCGTCCGTCTCGAGCCCTATGTCTTCGTGGTCGACGCCAATATGGGAGACCCCGACATGGGCGCCGACCTTTCCGACGCGGTCGCCATCCACATCGGGGACGACGTGATGCTCGGCGCGCGCTCGGTCGTTCTCAAAGGCTCGCGCATCGGGCGGGGGGCCGTCGTGGCGCCCGGTGCGGTCGTCAGCGGCGTCGTGGCGCCCGGCGCCGTCATCAGCGGAAATCCCGGTCAAGTGGTGCGCCCGTCGCGGCCGACGCTCGCACACGAAATGCTGCTCGCGGCGGCGTCGATGCATCCCGACAAGCCCGCCGTCGTTTCGTCGGGGCGCGAGCTCTCCTACGAGGGCCTCTCTACACGAATGCGCGCCATCGCGGGCGCGCTCACGAGCGGCGCCGCGCGCACGCTACCTGGTGAACCCGTTCTCGTCCTTTCTAGCGCGAAAGCCGACTTCATCGCCGCTTTTTACGCATGTCTCGCGACGGGCGCAGTGGCCGTCCCGGTGCCGGACGGGGCCGCGCGCGCGACGGTCATCGACCTGGCCGACGCGAGCGGCGCGCGCACCATCGTCACCGATCGCGCCATTTTGCAGGGCTTCTCGCCGCCGCTCGATGGCGCGCGCTTTCGCATCATCGAAACGGAAGATCTCCGCGGACCCGCCGCCCCCGTCGCCCCGAGGGGCCCGGCGCTAACCGCGTCGTCTCCGGCGATGATCCTTTTTACGTCCGGCACCACCGCCAAAAAAAAAGCCGTGCTTCTCTCGCACGGCAACATCGTCGAAGCCACGCGCAACATCAACGCGTTCGTCCAGATCTCCGACGCGACGCGGGAGTACGTCGCCGTTCCGCTCTACCACTCCTTCGGCCTTGGCCGCGTGCGCGCCGTACTGACCGCGGGAGGAACGCTGGTCCTCGCGGACGGACCGCTCAATCCGGCGGCAATGATTCAGACCATCGAGCGCCAGCGCTGCAACGCGCTTTCCACGGTGCCGGCCGGCCTGGCCATGTTCTCGGGCAAGCTCGAATCGGTGTTGCGCCGCATTGGCCCGCAAATCGAAGTGATGGAGCTCGGCAGCGCGTTCATGAGCCCCCAGCAAAAGGCCGCGCTGCTCGACATCTTCCCGCGCGCGCGCGTGTGCATGCACTACGGCCTGACCGAGGCATCGCGCAGCACCTTCTTGGAATTTCGCAGCGAGTCGCACAAGCTCGACACCGTCGGCAGAGCGGCGCCCAATGTCACCGTCGAGATTCGCGACCAGGGGCTCCTGCCCTGCCCGCGCGGCGAGCAGGGTGAGATCGTGGTGCGAGGCGGTCACGTGACGCACGGCTATTTTCACGACGAGGAGCGAACGCGCGCCGCCTTCACCGAAGACGGCGCGTTCCGAACGGGCGACTTCGGGTTCATGGACGAAGAAGGATACGTCCACCTCCTCGGCCGCAAAGACGAGCTCATCAACAAGGGCGGCATCAAAATTTCGCCCCTTGAGCTCGAGGACAAAATCCGCGAAGTCTATCCCGATCTCGATTTCTGCGTGGTAGGGGTGCCCGATCCCGAGGGGCTCGCCGGCGAAGTCCCGGTCATGGCTTACGTAGCTGCGAGCGAGCTTGCGCTCGGCGAGGTGCTTTCCGCGCTGGCGCAGAAGGTCGAACGCAGCAAGCTGCCGAGCGCGATCGCGAGAATCGAGAGCATCCCCCGCACCGCCAACGGCAAACCGATGCGCCGTGTCCTCCGCGAGCAGCTTACGACCGCGACCACGAGCTAGTCACTGGAAGGAACCACACAACGATGGAGATCTCGCGTCTTTCGGCCCATGAACCGCTCCCCGCGCTGATAACGCCTCAGGGTGAGCGCGACCTTTTGCGCGTCGCGCGGGCAGAGCGCGAAAACGTGCGTCGCTTGATGCGCGAGCACGGCGCGCTGCTCTTTCGTGGCTTCGACGTGCAAACGCCGGCCGCGTTCGGCGAAATCTGCGCCGCGCTGACGAACGAGCTCCTCGACTACACGGAGCGTTCGACGCCGCGCAATCAGGTCGAGGGCAAGGTTTACACGTCCACCGAATATCCACCGGCGGCGCACATCCCGCTCCATTGCGAGATGGCCTACACCACGAAATGGCCCCGCATTCTCTGGATGTATTCGCACGTGGCTGCAGAAGAAGGCGGCGAGACGCCCATCTGCGACGCGCGCAAGGTGCACGAGCTCATCACCCCCGCCACGCGCCAGCGCTTCGCCGACAAAAAGGGCGTCATGTACGTGCGCAACTTCCGCAAGGGGATCGACCTGCCGTGGCAGGAGGTCTACGACGTCACCACCGAAGCCGAGCTCGAGGACTACTGCAAGAAGCACGAGATCGGTTTCGAGTGGCGCGAGGGCGGCGTCTTGCGAACCCGCGCCGTCGCGCAGGCGACCGCGCGCCACCCTGAAACGGGCGAAACGGCATGGTTCAACCAGGCGCACTTGTTCCACGTGAGCAGCCAGGATCCCGCCATCCGCAAAATCCTTCTCGCCAAGTTCAAGGAAGAAGGACTGCCCCGCAACGCCTACTACGGCGACGGGACGGCCATCGAAGAGACCGTGCTCGAAGAAATCCGCGCCGCCTACGCCAAAGCCGAAGTAGCCTTCCCCTGGCAACGCGGGGATGTTCTCATGATCGACAACATGCTGGTGTCGCACGGCCGGCGCCCCTTCAAGGGCGCGCGCAAGACGCTCGTAGCGATGGCGGAAGCCTACTCGCCGTCGTGACGGCTGGGGAGCAGCGCGCATGACCGAATCTTCGGACACTTGGAAGAAACTCCTCGAGAAGAGCACGCTCGCCAGCCAGCTCTTCCAGAAGGTGATGCGCGACCGGCAAAACATGCCCGCGTACGTCATGCGTCGCAAGGCAATGACGTACCTCGAAGCGCTCGCGTTCTCGCCGCTCTATCTCCGCCATTGCACGCGCGTCGGCAAGCGAGCACGCACGCGCGGCATGCCCTTCATCGAGAACCTCGGGCGCATCGAGATCGGCGACGATTTCAACTTCGTCTCCCTCTTCGTTCGATCGCACCTCGTCACCGGACACGATGGCGTTCTCGCCATCGGCAACTCGGTCAACATCAACTTCGGCGCCGCCATCTCCGCGCACGAGCACATCAAAATCGGCGACGGCGTGCGCATGGGGCCTTATGCCATCGTGATGGACTCCGATTACCACGCCGCCCGCGATCGCGGCGAGCGGCCGACGTCACCGATCATCATCGAGGATGACGTGTGGCTGGCGGGCCGCGTCTCGGTGCTGCGCGGTTCGCGCATCGGGCGGGGGTCCGTCATCACCGCGGGGAGCGTCGTTTCCGGCGAAATTCCGGCAGGCGTCATCGCGGGAGGCGTGCCGGCGCGCGTCATCCGGCGCATCGAAGGGCGCGACCGCGCTTTCGTCGACTGGTCGACACCCGCCGCGCCGGAGCCGGCGGCAACGAGCACGGCAGTGGCTCCGCCGCCAACGAGCGCGCCTCACGATCATCCGACCGTCGCACCTCACGCCAACGGCCCCGTCGCCAGCCAGGTGACGCAAGCCGACGATGCGATCGATGAACGGGTGAGGTCCCTCATCGCCACGACGTTCAGCGTGGAAGGGCCGCTTCAATCATCGTGGGGGCCGAAGGAAATTCCCAAGTGGGATTCGCTCGGACAGCTGCGGCTGACGTTCAGCATCGAGGAGACGTTCAAGATCAACATCTCCGAGATCCAACTCACCGAGATGACGACGGTGAGCGAGGTCTGCCGGATCGTCCGTCAATGCGTCGCCAATCCGACGTAGTGCTAGTGCGAGCTCGGCGCGGTCTGCCCGGCTGAAACGACCGCCATGAGCTGCTTCTTTCCGAACCAGCTCGCAGCACGATCGAGCAGATCGGATTCACCGGCGAGCACGATGCCGTCCGACACCGAGTCGAGCGCGCGCGTGTCGACGCTCATGCCGCCCGCTGGGCCATCGATAACGATGAGATCGTAGGCGCGGCGCAGCTCGCCCACGGAATCCGCGAAATGCACCGTCGGCAAGAGCCCCGGCGAGCGGACCAGCCCCTCGGCAAGGACGTAGAGCGTGGGGGCGCAGCGCACGATGGTCCACGGGCTGGACGATGAGCCGTTCATGCGACGGCGCATCTGTTCGGAAAACCCGGCCGCGAGCGGCATGTCGATGCGCATGAGCCGATGCACGACCGGATGATCGAAGTCCCCCTCCATGAGCAGGACGCGCGCGTGTCCCGGCTGGGCCAGCATCCACGCCAGGCGCGCCGCGACCCCCGATTTGTAGGCGGCCATCTCCGGCCCGCTCGACACACCCACCACGAAGCATTCGCGCCCGGCGAGGCGGTAGAGCTGGTCACGGAGCGCGGCGAGCTCCTCCGATGTCTCGCTCTCGACGAGGGACGGATGGGGCGCCCACCCCTTGGGAACGTCGCACACCACCGAGCTTGCCGCGGGAGGCTCGCTGCGCCTCGACGCGCGCGGCCGGGTCAGCGCGAGCGCGGTGGACGGTGGTTCGACCGGGATGACTGGAACGTGAACGGCGGCCACGTGACGCGCCGGCGTGAGGGGTAGCGACTGCACGGCAGCGCGCGAAGAGCCGACATTCGAAGTGGGGGCGGGCACCAGCCCGATCTGCGACGGGGTCCTCGGCGCGGGCGGAATCGACGCGAGCCCCGGAGGCGGATCCGATTCGCGCGGCGGCATCTGGTGCGCCCCGAACCCGGCGTGCGGCGTCCAGCCGAACGTGGGCGCATTCGACGGACTCATCCCGAGCGGCGTCCCGAGCGTCTGCGTCACGCGGCGACCGGAATATCCCGATCCGATGCCCGGCCCGGAACCCGGTTCGACCGGAGAGACGGAGCCAAGGCGCATGGTCCCGCCCGGCGACGGCGCGGGAGCTGGTGCGACCGGCGGCGGCGGATAGACGGAGATCCCCTGCTTGCCGGACGCGGCCGTCGACATTCCCTCTTCGATGGCCATGATCGGGCTGGCTTCGATCCTCCCGCCGTCCACGGCTGCGATGGGCTGCGGCTTGATGCTCCCGTCGTCGGCCTGTGCATGCCTCGGAGGCACGTGAAAGGAAGGTGACCTCGCCGAAGCCGAGGTCGATTCCGGGGACCACGACGCCCGACTCTCGCGCTGCGCAGTGGGCTCTGGTTCGCGCGCGGGCACCCGTTCCGGGGGCGGCGGGAAGGAACTCGTCCTCGCTGCTTCGGCAACGGCGGCGTAGGGCGACCGTTCCGCGGGAGGGCCCGACGTACTGCGCGCACCATCGACGGCGAGCACGGGGAGGCCCTTTTGGGCGTTAGAAGACGCGACACGCACGGCAGGCGGCGCGGCGCCGGCATTCGGCGCCGACGCGACGGACGTTGCACTGGTCGCCGCGGCAGCCGGGGCCGAGCTCGCGACGGCAGCGCTCCCCGCGACGCCCGATGCGGCTTCGCTTTCGATCGCAAAGGACGGAAGGGAGCTGCTCCTCGGTTCGGCAGGGACCGTCGCTTCGGGGGCGATGATCACCTTGGGAAGGCCGGTCGGATCGCCGGCTGGTTTGGCCGGTACGGCGCGCGTCGCCGATGTCGCGTCGTCCACCGCTTTGGCCAATTCTGCATCCATCGGGAACGATGGAAGCGCGCCACGCGTGGCCGCGGCGGCAGGCGGCTCCACGACGTGCGCAGGCACCGTGGCCGCGAGCGCGGGCGACGGGTGCGCGGGCGTCGACGTCGACTTGCCGATGCCAGGTGCCGCTGCGACCGGCTTTGCCGAGGCGATCCTCCCCGCGGTTGCTTCGGCGGCCGCCGCCGAATCTGCCTCCATCGGAAACGACGGCAACGCGTCGGTCTCGTCCAGCATCGGAGTGTCGGTCAATTCGGTTGGCGCCGCACTCGGCGTGGCCGCGGCGACTGCCTTCGGCGGCACCGGCGTCGTGGAGACTGCGGCTTTCGGCGGCGCGGGCGTCGTCGCAACCAGCGGTTTCGGCGGTGGCAGCGCTTTCGCCGCATCCGCGAGGCGCGGTGCCGATGCCGTCTCGGCGGGGACGACGATGAGGTCCGCTTCCGCCAGCTCCCCCTCGAGCGGAAAAGCAGGGAGACCCTCGGGAAGGTACTGCGTCGGTTTGACCGGCACGTGTCCGAGCGCGACTCTCGCAAAAGCCCACAGAAGCCCGGCCCAGAGCCCGACCGTCACGCCGAGCAGCGCCAAGAGGCGGCGGTTCGGCAACACCGGCGAGGACGGCGTGTTCGCCGCGCGCACGACGTGGAGACCGGCGGCGGCGTCGCGACCTTGCGCGGCCTGCTGCTGCGCGTCGACGACGGCCTGCACGAGACGTTGCCATTCGGCCTGCACGGCACTCGACTGCGCCGGGTCCGTCGCCGTCGCACCCTCGGACGCGCCCTCGCTCGGCGCATTGGCGCGGGCGCGGTCGGCGGCAGCTTGGCGCGCCGCGATCGCCGCTTTGACTTGCATCAACATCTTCTGCAAAGAGGCGCGATCCATGCGAGCCAGCGAGTCGCCGGCGGGAAGCTTGTCGTTGTCCTCGCCTCCCCCAAGCTCGATTTTCTCGACGTACGCGATGCGCTCTTCGAGGCGCGTCTTTTGCTGGAGAAGGATCGGCAGCACGGCGTCGGTGGTCGGCGCGGGCGCCGGAGTGGAGGGGGGTCGCATCCCAGGCACCCCCAGAAACGCTTCGCCTGATTCATTCTTTTTGCCGGCCAGCTCGGGGTGCTGCGCGACGAACCCCGCGAGCTCGCGCGTACGTTCCTCGACCACGCGCCCGCGGTGGCGCGCCTCCTCTTGGGGGGAGAGGGACGACGTCGGACGAAGCGCGACCAAGCGCTGCGCCGCCGTCGTGACGAGCGAATCGCAACCGCGGCGGGCAAGAGCAGCGGTCGCCGCACGATACGCGACGGTGAAGCGAGCCTCGCCTGCGGGCCGGAGCTCGATCGACCGGCGAGCGCGATCGATCACCGATGTCGCGGCCTTGTCGCCTTCACGTTGGACGTGCGATGCCGTATCGAGCGCGAGCTGCTCGAGGGTGCGCGGATCGAACACAGCGGCGCGCAGCGCCTCACTCCCGACGGCCGGGCCGTCGGGACCGCGTTCGTTCGCCAGCTCGACGAGCGCGTCGGATTCGTAGATCTCCGGCAGCGTGTACGCTTGGTACAGAAATCCGCCGAGCACGAGCACGGTCACGAGTGCGCCTCCCCGCCAAAATCGCGCGGCGCCATGAAAAAACCGTGTCATCCACCCTGGCTGTGGTGCAGGTACGCTTCGGGGGGGCATGGTCATTGGGTACGGGTCAGGACCAAGATGCGCGCGCTGATCTTGCCTCCCTTCGCGCCCGCGATCCAGCCATACGTTGGGCACCTTGCGGCTTTTGGTCGTGACGCTTCGTGTGCGCGAAACGCCGCCGGCGTGGGCTCGGACGTTCGTCGACACCGAAGGACCGCTCTGCTAGCGTCGTCCGACGAGTCTGCGCCGTACCGCAAGACCATGGCCCAAGTTCCCCATTTGCGCGGCGCGCTAGGCCTTTCCGGCATCTTCCCCCGCGCGCGGCGCTCGCGCATGGCGGGGGCCGGCGCGACGATCGTGCTCGCCGCCAGCGCGATCGTCGGCTGTCGCTGCGTCTCCAACCGCCAGCAGGGTGCCGCGCCTCGACCCGCCGATGACGGGGCCCCCCCGCCGGCGGCAACCGTCGCGTCCGACAGGCCGGCGGCCCCGGCCAGCACGGCCGTCGTCCAGGAAATCTACGCCGGCGGTCTGAAGAACGATTGGCAAGACTATGGTTGGACGGACCGCGAGATCAAAGGCCCCGGCCCCGCGCGACTCCGCTTCGCCAACTGGGGCGGATGGATCATCGCCAACAAGAACATCCCCGGCAACTTCGGCGCCATCGTCTTCAAGATGAAAGCGCCCAAAGACTTTGGCGAGTTCCTCGAGCTGCGGCTCGAATCGGACAACGCCGGATCGTTCGAGGTGGTCGAGATCACGAGCGCGCACCAAACCGCTCTCCCTGACGGGTGGGTGCGCGTGCTCATTCCCATGCAGCAGCTGAACCCCTACGCACAATCTTTCGATCGCCTGCGTTTTCGCGGCAAAAAGCGCCTATCGAACGAGTGGGTTCTCATGGACGGTATCGGGCTCACCGCCCCGTCCAAAGACGCTCCCGCGGCGCGCACGTTCCCCACCAAGGACGCCGCGCTCAGCGTGCGATGCAAAGCGCCGACCCATTCGATCAGTCCGCTCATCTACGGCGTCGCCAACGAGAAAGAGGCCGAAGACATGCGAGCCGGCGCCCGCCGCATGGGGGGCAATCCGACCACGCGCTACAACTGGCAGCTCGGCGACGCGTGGAGCACCGGTTCGGACTACTTCTTCCAGAACGTCAAGATCGACTTCACTTACAAATCCTTCATCGACAACGGCCTCGCGCGAAAACAAGCGGTCGCTCTCACCGTTCCCATCATCGGATGGGTGGCCAAGGATCGCTCGTCGTATTCCTATCCGGTCGCCGCCTTCGGCGCGCAAAAAGACGTCGACCCGTACCATCCCGACATCGGCAACGGCGTGGGGTCGAACGGCAAAGACCTTCGCGCGGGGGACCCTTCGCGCACGAGCATGCCGGCGCCGCCCGAATGGGTGCGTCAGTGGGTGAAGTCGATTCGCGACGACGATGCCAAACGAGGTGTGCGCGGCGTCCAATCGTACATCCTCGACAATGAACCCGCGCTCTGGAATTCCACCCACCGCGACATTCACCCCGAACCGCTCGGCTACGACGAGCTCCTCGATCGCACGATTCGCTACGGCGCCGCGGTGCGCGCCGCCGACCCCGACGCCGTCATCGCCGGCCCGGCGGAGTGGGGATGGTCGGCGTACTTCTGGTCGGCCAAAGACCAAGCTGCGGGTTTCAACCTGAAGCCCGATCGACGTGCCCACGGCGACGTCCCCTTGCTCAACTGGTACCTCGCCAAGCTGCGCGAGCACGAGCAAAAGACCGGCGTGCGCATCCTCGATGTCGTCGATCTGCATTTTTACCCGCAGGGCAAGGGCATCTTCGAAAACGGCGGCGGCGGGGGCACCGATACCGATACGGCGCAGCGCCGCTTTCGTGCCACCCGTTCCCTTTGGGACCCTGACTACGTCGACGAGTCGTGGATCAAAGAGAAGATCCGCCTCATTCCGAGGTTGAAGGAGATCATCGCCGAGAATTACCCGGGGCGCGGGATCTCCATCGGCGAATGGAACTTCGGCGCGGAAGGTCACATCTCGGGCGCGCTCGCTCTGGCCGAGGCGCTCGGCCGATTTGCGCAAGGCGGCATCACCTCGGCCTACTACTGGACTGCGCCGAAGCCCAACACGCCCGCTTATTGGGCGTTTCGCGCCTACCGTAACTTCGACGGTCGCGGGGGGCAGTTTCTCGATCGCTACGTGGAGAGCGCGGCGCCCGAGGGATCGTCGATGTTCGTCTCGCGCGACGAAGCGGGCCAGCGCATCGTCGCCATCTTGCTCAACTTCAGTAACGAGAGCGGGCTCAAGGCCAAGATCGATCTGTCGAGCTGCGGCGCGGTGGCGTCGCGGCGCACGTTCGGTTACGCAGGCTACCCCGGTGGATTCGGCGAGCCGAAAACGGCCACCGGCGAAGGCGGCGTGATCGAGGAGTCGGTCCCCCCCTATTCGATCACGGTGTTCGATCTCACGCTGGCGGGCGCGAAGCCTTAGGCACCGATCACAGACCGGCGGCGACCTCCCGGAAGGTGTCGGCCATGCTCGGACCGGCGCCCGCATCGGCGCTCGTCCATTCGTAGAGGTACCAAGCTTGCGTGAACGTCGCGACGTCGGCGTCTACGACGTTGGGGAGAATGACGTTGGCAAAGTAGAACGCTCCTGCTCGGGTTCCGGGGCTGTCGATCCCATAGACGACGAGTGAAAGCGTGCCGCTGATCGGTTCTTTGACGACGTAGACCAAGAAGAAGTCGTGGCTCGCGCTGATGGTCGACAGCGTGACCGCCTGAAGGACGGCATCGCCGCCGTCGGGCGCGCCGCCGCGACGTTTGAATTCGAGCACCGTCGCGCCGTCGGACTCGTTGTAAACGCTGCTCGTGCGCGAAGTCTCGAGGTACCTCACGAGCCGCTGGGTGGAGTCGCCGCCGGCCGCGACGAGCAACTCGCCGCCTCCGGCGAGCGGTTGACCCGTGGTCGTATTGATGGCGGTCGACATCGTCTGGTCGACCGACGTCAGCACCGGGAGGGGGACGCAGAGGGCGGCGATGGCGGTCTTCAACATGTTGGACGAGGTGTCGTCCGCGCTGAGCCCGTTGAGAAGGAAGGTCGCCTTTTTGATGTTGCAGATGTTGCGCAGCAGGTTGTCTTTGCACACCGGCGTGGACGCGTTGCCGCAAAACTGCGTGGCGCCGCAATTCGTGGTGCACGCGCCGCAATGCTGCGGATCGCGCGTGATGTCGACGCAATGATCGGTGCAGCAAACGAGGTTGCCCGAGCAGGCGACGCCCCCATCGCCGCAGCGAGGACCGCAAGTGCCGGCGTTGCAAACGCGGGCACCCGTGCATTCGTCGTCCCTGACGCAGGGTGTGCAGTCGCCATTCATGTCGCACACACCGCTCGCGC
This sequence comes from Polyangiaceae bacterium, assembly GCA_035318505.1. Taxonomy (GTDB): domain Bacteria; phylum Myxococcota_A; class Polyangia; order Polyangiales; family Polyangiaceae; genus DASWDH01. The sequence continues at coordinate 13,761 of DATHEQ010000040.1, forward strand.
AGCGCGCCGCGCAGGTCGGCGGTTCTTCGGAAACCGCGTCACGGCTGCCGTCGTCGACGTCGAGGGCAGTGTCGGCCACGGCGTCGGGGGTGCTGTCCTCAGGGCCCGGCACGTCCACCGTCGGGTCGTCGGGAGCATCATCGGGGGGCGTCGTGTCGGGCGGCACGTCGACTCGCGCTTCGGCGCGATCCGCCGTATCGCGCCCGGTGTCGACGCTGGGATCGCTCGAAATATCGGCACGCGCGTCGGCTCGCCCCGCTTCTGCGGCAACATCGGCGGAAACGTCGGAGCCTGTCTCCGCGACGACGTCGCTTCCCGCGTCGATCGCCGGAAATTCGACGCTATCGTCGGAGCACCCCGCGAGCGACACCAGCAACGAAAGGATGACCGCCCCCACGCGCCGCCCAGCTCTTCTCATGATGTCTCCCGCGTTCGCTGTTACAAAAAGGCCCAGTAAGTCACGAACCTTACGGGGATGGTGCAACGTGGTCAATGCCCCTCGAGCCCGAGCCGCGCGGCGTCACGGTCTTTCAAGGGCGCTCGCCCTTGCTTGCCGAGCGCTGCGAACTAGCTGCTCGCCGCGCAACGCGTTAAGACGGTAAGACCCGTATGACCGCCCCGGTGCCGGATATGCCGGCCAAAGACGCCGCGCATTCGGCAGAGGAACCGATCTCTACGCGCGCGGAACCGCAAGCGACCGATGTCGCGACCGCCGCGCGCAACGCGTTGAAGCTCGCTGGGTCATTGCTCGCGACCTGGACGGTGGCCCTCGCGGTGCGTTTTCAGCTGCCGCGACATTTGGGCCCGATTCAATTCGGAAATTTCAATTTTTGCGACAGCTTCTCGGCCGCCTTTTTCGTGTTTCTGGGGCTCGGGATAGAGACGTACATCCAGAAAGAAATTCCCGTCCGGCCCAAGCACGCTTCCGATTTTTTCGGCGGCGTGCTGGTCGTGCGCGCGGGCCTCAGCATCGTCGTGCTGGGGGTGATGGCCACCGTGCTCGCCGTCACGGGGCGCCCGACCGAGCTGCAACTTACGGTCCTCGTCTTTGGTCTCACCCAGGCCGTCATGGGGTTCAACCAATCCATCGCCGCGATGCTGCAAGCCTCGACCCGCGTCGGGCCACTCGCCGCCATGAACGTCGTGTCCAAGCTTCTTTGGGGATTGGGCGTCGTGATTGGAATTTGGCTCGACGTACCGCTGGCGGTGTTGGCCCTGCCGAACCTCGTCGCCGAATCGCTGAAAGCGATGGTGCTTTACCCGACCGCGCGGGCCGCCATCGGACTGCGGCTTAGTTTCGCGTTGGGTCCGGTGAAGACCGTGCTTTTGGCGAGCCTGCCCTTTTACGTGAACGCCATCGCCATCAACCTCGGGGCGCGACTCGATGTCTCCATGCTCGAATTCCTCGCCCCGGGGGAGGAAGTCGGCTGGTACAGCGCCGCCAACAACTTTGCCGGATTGGCGATGCTTTTTTCGCCCGTCGTCAACTGGGTTTTGATGCCGCTCTTCGCGCGCTCGAAGCACCGGTCCGAAGAGACGTTTTACGAAATGCTGCGCCGGGCCATCGAGGCGCTGCTGGTGCTCGCCATTCCGGTCACGCTGCTCATCGGCATCGGCGCCGATTTTTGGGTGCGGCTCGCCTTTGGTCGATCGTTCGGACCGGCGGCGCTTTCTCTGCGCTGTCTCGCGCCGCTGTTCATCGCCACCTACCTCACCATCATGCTGGCGCTGGCGCTGGTGGTGCTCGAGCGATCGTGGCGGCTGACGATTCTTTCACTCATCGGACTTGCCGTTTTGCCGCTTTTCATCCTGGTGCTGGTGCCGCTCGCCAAACCATTCGGCCCGGGTGCCGCCGGAGCGGGGGCAGCGATCGGCGTGACGGCGATGGAGCTCATCACCGCCGCCATGTTTCTCCAGACCGTCGGGCGTCGCGCACTCGATCGACGCAACGTGCTCGCCGTCCTCAAGTCCATCGCCGTCGCGCTCGTCGTCATCGCGCTGCACCAAGCTTTGGCGTTCATGGGGCCGGCGCGCTTGATTCTCGACATGCTCGCTTACACCGTCCTTGCACTGGCGGTGAAAGTGGTGCGGTGGAACGAAGCCCTATCCGTGATCAAGATGGTGCGCTCGCAGCGCAAAGCGGCGAAGGCAGTGTAGCGGCGCGAAGCACGCCGCTGCATGCGACGAAAATCGTCGCCGAGAATGCTCGCCGTCGTGCGCGACGATGACTGGTCAAGCTCGATCCGCTTTGCTAGTGTCCGCCGCGGGAAGTAGGTCGAGGCAGGGCTCATCGCCCATCCGTGTGCAACTTTCCCGCGTTCGCATAACGAACCAACTCGTTCGAGTGCATGCGTAGTTCAACATTCCACGGCGTCCGATCCGCGTGATGTCCGCCTGATTTTTTTCCATGCGCCGGTTGCGCGCGTCATGGAGAGATTTCACGCGAGCGCCCGGCCGTCCCCGATGCGGAGTTGCAATGATGACATCGACTCGAGTGCCGCTGTTCATCTTGATGCTTGCGCTCGCAGCGTGTGGCGAGAACGAGCTCACCGCGATCGCCGACGACGCCGGCAGCACCGAGGATGGCGCCGACGACGCTGGCAGTTCTGCGGACGGCTCCGACGACGCGCCTTTTCTCGATGCGCCAAGAGGCATCGACGGCGCGAGCCGCAATGACGGCACGCCCCGTGTCGACGGCGCGAGCGGCGCGGATACCACCAACCGCGTCGATGCCCTGAGCGATGCCGGCTCGCGCATCGACGCGGCCGCGGACGTCGGCGAAGCAGGCAGCGCGCCCGACGCTCGGTCGGACGCAGTCCCGCCATCCTGTCCCGGGGTCGTCGATCCCGAGTTCTTGCGCGAAAAACTGTCCAAGCTCTCGGGTGAGCTGCCGGTGCAAATCGGCGGCATGGAAGCGACCATTCCCGAGCGATACACCGCCGCCAATCGAGCGCTCGCGCGTCAATTTCTCATGGCCGAATACCAGGCGCTCGGTTTCGCGGTGACCGAGCATACGTACGCGAGCGGCGCCAACGTCGTCGCGACGAGAACTGGCGCCGATGGCAAGTTTCTCGTCTTGTCCGGCCACTACGACACCGTTCGGGAGAGCGTTCCCGGCGCTGACGACGATGGCACGGGTATCATCGGCTCTCTTGCGACCGCCAAAGCACTAGAGGGATGCCAGCTCGACCACGGAATACGAATCCTCGCCTTCGATCAAGAAGAGTCGGGGGCTTTGGGATCGAAAGCGTACGTGAGCCAGCTGCAATCGAGCGGAGAGCTCGACGACTTTATCGGCGACGTCCAGTTCGAGATGGCCGGATACCACACCAAGCAGGACGGCGGATTTTTACTCGTCGACTGCCGCTCGTCGGAAGGCGATCGCCCGGAGAGCAAGTTTCTCAATGACGCCGTGCTGAGCGCGATCGCGCGCGGCAACCTGGCGCTCGAGCCGCACGACGCCTGCGTCGGCTCGAGCGATCATGGGACTTTCTGGACGGCGGGTAAGCCCGCCATCGTCTTCTCCGAGGAATTCTCGTTTTCGGGCGCCAACGCGAACCCTTGCTACCACAAGGAATGCGACACGGTCAGCTTCGTCAACTTCGACTATTTTGCGAAGATGACCACGCTGAGCGTCCTCGTCACTGCCGATCTCGTCGGTGCGCACTGACGGCCATCCAGCGTTCTCTCGAGCATTTTTTTTCGGCTGTCGTCCGCTTGGCCGAGCCGCCGACTCTCGACCGCTTAGGGGCGGCCGGTATATCGTGGAGGGATGCCCAGTAAGCCGCCGCCGCCAGAAAATTTCTCTCTCGCCACGAAGGTGGGGCGGCTCGCGGAGGCTCGCATTTTCGCGCTCCGGACACGCAAGGACGTGGACGATTATGGCGAAGCGTTCGGAATGTACGTGATGCGGCTTCCCCAAGGGACGCGCGCCATTCTGATCGCCGATCACCGTCCGGTGACCATCTACGCGCAAGAGGTGGCGGACCGCCTTCTCGAGATGTTCAAGCCGCTGAACGCGCACCTCGAGCGCATCGCCATCCTCGCCGCGCCGAGCAACGCCACCTTCGCCATGCAACTCGATCGCATCGTACGAGCCGCCGGGTACGCGGCGCGCAAGGTCGTCTATGCGCCCGACGAAGCCGTTCAGCACCTCGCGCCCGTGCTCACACCGCAAGAGCTGAAGCGCGCTCGCACCTTCCTCGAGGAATATCCTCCGACCGTAGAGCGCAGCCGCTAGCCGACCACTTCGGTCGTCACTGGGCGGGGAGCGACGGATGCGGGACGTGGCGCGCGCTGCGGTGCGATCTCCACGGCGGCGCACAGCTTGCCGGCCACGGCGTAGCACATCGCGAACATGACGAGCGTGGTGTAGCTGCTAAATCCCATGTCGCCCCAGTCCTGCGCCAAGGCCGTCGTCGTGCCGGCCAAGGTAGCCAGCCCCGCCGCGCGCTCGATGTGCGTACGGCTCAGCCGGTAACCCCGCGCCGAGAAAAAGGCTTGGATGGGATAGACCATCCAGAGCAGCGTAAATCCGACGAGACCGCCCAAGCTCCACAGCCAGAGCACGCTGTTGTGCGCGATGAACTTGTAAAGCGAGAAGCCGCTGGAGATGTCGTCGGCTTTGACGGCCTCGACGTACTCCGCTCCGAAGCCGGGCCCGACGATCTTGTTCTCTCGCAAGGTGACGATGAGGTTGTAGTTCTCGATGTCGCGCGTGATGGAGGAGCGGTCCTCCCCGCTCATCACCGAGTGAATGAGCGCGGCAGGCGCGAACAAGGCGCTGTTCGATGTGCCGCCCACCTGGACGTAGATCGCGAAAAGGGGGGCAAATAGGATGAGACTGCGCGTGACCAGGCGCTTGAAACGCGACGGGCGCAGCACGGCGAAGGTCGTGATCACGCCGGCTCCCACGCCCAAGAACGCGAGGCGGCGGTTGTTCATCACGATGGCCATCATGATGAAGGGAATGAGAAGGGCGGCGCGGACAAAGCTCCGCTTGTCGCGGTGCTCGAAGGCGTTGGCGGCGAGCACGATGATCCCCATGGCGAAGGTGACCGAGTCGGAATGGGTCGTGGCGTAAAAGGGACGGATGTTCATGGGGCGACACACGACTTCGTACACCCACAGCACGAGCAGGCCCTTGGTGACCGCGGCGACGACGATGATGGTCCCGATCGCGCGAAAGTCGCGCGGGCCGCGAATCGAATAGAGAAAGGCGGCGGCCGCGAGAGCCATGCTGACCGGGTGGATCAGTTGCCAGTAAGAGGGCTGTCCCTGCCCGCCGCGCAAAAACACGCCGTAGAGCTCCATCACCGCCAACGTGATGGCAAAGACCTTCAGCATCTTGACGGCTTCGGGCGGCGGCGGGACTTCACCCGGCCTTTTCTTCCTAGCACGCAGAAAGAGCAACAAGCAGAGCAGCGAGAAGAGCGAAAAGGAGAGACCCGGGATGTCGGTCCACTTTTTGATGCCGGCGTAGAAGATGAGATTGGCGGGAGCAAAAGGGGGCACCCAGTAGCCGTTGCCCGGCCTCTCGTCGGGCGCTTCGAGAACGAGAGCCAGCAGAAAGAGCACGCGAGCGGCAATGTGCGGCGGCGATCGCAGGATGTAGTGGTAGAGAAATGGGCCCCACACCAAGACGAGCAGAAACGCCGCCCCGCCGAGTTGGTCGGCCACCCACGACCCGATGAATACGGCGACGACGATGGCCACGCTCGGCCAGAAGAACGTGTCGGCGAAGTGTTTGGCACTCTCCTCGACACCGCGGCGCGCAGCAGCGCGCGGAGCAGCCGACGCCGTCATCGAACCCGAGGTTCGCCCGTAGCCTCGCCCGAGACTCCGTTGGCGTCGCCAGGAAGCGTAGCCGGGTCGGCCGACCGCGCTTGCCCACGTACCCGAATGACGGCGGGAACGCCCACCGCGACGGCATCGGCCGGAACGTCGGTCACGACGACCGCGTTGGCGCCGATCTGAGCGCGGGCTCCGATGCGAATGGGGCCCAAAATGCGCGCCCCGCACCCGACGAGCACGTCGTCCTCGATGACGGGGCAACCGTTGTCTTTGGCGCTGCCCACGGTGTTGTTGCCCATGAAGCGCACGCGCTTGCCGACGCGACTCGTCCCCCCGATCACCGTGCCGAGCGTGTGGACCAAATAGACGCCCTCGCCGAGCTCGATGTCCTTGCCGAGCTCGATGCCGAAGAGCACCGACTGCGTCAAACGGAGCAGGCGGTTCACACCGGGAATGTGCCACCGCCGCGATGCTTCACGGACGCGGTTGGTGGCCATGACCGCGTACGAATCGCTCAAGAAAACGGTGCGCGCGATGCTGCGCGCCGTTACTTCCCCGGTGGCGACGCGACTCATCTCGATGGCATCGCGGATGAAAGCGCGCAGCATGGAGCTACCTGTCGGGTCGATCCGAGAGGCTGACATCGGCAAGGAGCGGCAGCCCGATTTGTTTGACCTGCCACGGTTCGACGACTCGCCCTGACGTCAGTTCGCGGATGGCCCCCGCCAGAAGGCCGGCCATGATTCCGGCCGCGATGCTGGCCAGGATGAGACCGGGGCGATTCGGCTTGATGGGTTTGCGCGGAAGCTCGGGCTCGGCCACGACGACGTACCGATATTTGAAGGCTATCTCGGTGGTGGTGAGCTCGATGCGCGCCGCGTCGAGACGGTTCTTCAGCTCGTCGTACTTGCTGACGGCCGACATGAGCTTGGCCCGCGCGGCCGACACTTCCGGATCCTCCTCGAGCATGAGCGGCGCCGCGGGGGCCGAGCCTCCCAGGGGGCGATTGGGAACCCAGCGCCCACTTGCGACGTCGGCCGCCGTCACTTGTCCGGTCTCGATGCGTGCGATGAGCTCCCGCTCTTCCTGGCGCAACGCTCCCAGCTCGGCCGGCTCGATGCTGGCGTCTTTGATCTTGGCCTCTTGCTGAACGACGAGGGGATGAGCAGCGCCGTACTGGCTGCGTAGATCGGCCAGTTGCAGGCGAAGCTCGGTGAGCCGGCGCTGCCATGGCTCTTGAACGTTGCGCTCGGCCTGCCGGATCTCGGCGAGCTTGCTGCTGACCGCCGGGTCGGGCCCTTGCGGGCGGGGCGCGCTGCGCACGAACGTCGCGGTGGGAGCGGCAGCCGGTTCGCCGGCGGCGGTCGCGCCGGCATCGGCGGAAGCAACGCCCTTTACTTCTTTCGACTTTTCGCGGGCGCGCACCACGCCGCCGAGCGCGGGCTCGATCGCTTCGGCGGCGCGCTTCACCTCGTCTTCGATGACGCCGATGGCCGCAGAGATGACGGCGGTCTCCTGCGCGACGCGCGCCTGGAGGAACTTATCGCGGATCGCCTTGGCGAGCTTGACGACCATTTCCCGGTCGCCCCAGAAGACTTGAATGCGAATCGACGTCGCGTCTTCGGCCTTGACGGTGAGACGGGTCTCGAGCACGCCGATGAGCGCGCGCAGTTTGTCGCTCTCGGGGATGGGGCCCATCACCACCGACCAGAGCCAGTCTTTGGCCTTGAGCAGCGGGGAACGGGTGGCAAACCAATGCTGGATGAGACCGGTGTCGCGAATGACGGCCTCGAGGTTGTCCCTCGTCAGCGTGATGTCGGAAATGCCCCTCATGGGATCGACCACGGGGAGCTGCCGATTGGGATTGCTGAGGGCTGCGGTCGCAAGAGCGCTCTGACTGACGAGAATCTTGGAGCTCGCCTCGTAGATCGACGGAATGGCGATGCTGACCGCGACGCCGATCGATGCGACCACGACGAGACTCGCCATCCCGAGCAACAAATGGCGGCGCGCCGCCGCCAGCACGAACCGCATCCATTCACCGGGGGAAACCCCGAGACCCTCGGATTCGTCGGCCTGTTCCGGTTCAGTGGGCGTGAAGCTCATTTCTCTTCTCGGGACGATCGATCGCCTAAGCTAGCATATTCCTCCGCGGCTCTCTTCCGGTACTTTCGGCCAGAACAGGGGCCCCATCCATGCGGCTCGGATGCCGCTTCGGATTGGCTCAATCCGAGCGGCGCGCGAGGAAACGAGCCGCAAGGTCGCGCAGCGGCGCACTCTCGGACACGGCCTTGCGCGCGCGCCGGTAGACCTCGTGCGTCAGCTCACCGCGACGCGATGGAGAAACGATGGACGCTTGGCGAAAAACGACTTCGGCCGGATTCCAGCGCGTCTTGGAAACGTCGTTTCCGGTCGAAAGATTCACCGTCTTGAACTGCTGCTCGATGGCGTATTTGATGGCCTCGGCGACGGCGGTCGTCATGACGCTGTACTTTGCGAAGTCGGGGTCGTAGCCCGAATAATAAAGATAGAGCGAGTCGCCTAGCACGAAGCCGACCCGTATCGCCGCCAGTCTACCGCCGATGTTGAGCGCGAAGATGCGCAGGGTGCCCCGATCGGCGAAACGCTCGCAGACATCGGTGAGAAACCGTCGCGCCATGGCGGCGTCGAACACGTTGCGGTGGTTGATGGTGCCGGCGAGCTCGGCGCGCGCCTGGTGCAGAAAAAAGAAACGATTGAGCACGGCGGCCACTTCGCCGCGCGTCGACGTCACTTCCAGTTTGAAGTCGTGCCCATCGCGCTTCAGCGAGTTGTAACACTTGCGCAGCGACTCCTTGATGTTGCGCGAAAGCTTCCCTTTGAAGTCCTCCCACGTGGGAGCCAGCGTGAGGACGAAGTCCGGGGTCTCTTTCGTCCACTCCGTGTTGGCGAAGGCGCTCGTCACGACGTCGCTGAGTTGCCCTTCTTTCGGCACGCCGCTCAACGTGAGCGTGTCCCAATCACCCGACACCTCGCGCAAGTGCGAAAGGAGAAGACGGTGGACCTCCGCTTGCCGGTCAGGCGCCACGAGAACGCCGCGCACCTCGGTGATGTTGGGATCGGCGCCGAAGAACTGGAGGTGGCGGATGCAGAACGGCCCCACCGCCGGACGGCGCGTTACCATGAGCGGAGCGACGGCCACGAGCTCGCCGGTCGGTGAACGCAGCGCCCGGACGAAGAGCGTGTCTCGGATGGCGAGCTTGTCTTCGCGAAGGTGTTTCCACCATGCCGCACACCAATCGAAGGTGAGGAAAGGCAAACCGCAGCGGCTGGCGCTCTCGAGGGCGCGCCACTCACGCTCGAGGCCGAGCAAGCCCTCGAACGTCTCGATCTTCTCAACTGTGAGCGCGGTCATCGGTCTCGGGCTCTAAGGGTGGAAGGTCGCCGCACCGATGAATTGGCGCTGACCGATCTGATCCACGGACTTTTTGATGTCCGCCGTGTTCATTCGATTCAACAAAACGCAGAGCATCGCTTGATCGGTGGTCTTGGCGAGCGAGACAGCGGTCGGATTTTCCGAAGCGGGCGCCAGCGCGACGAGCACCAGATCCCCCGAGCGCGAATGATATTGAATCTCCTGCACGAACTGCATGAGCTGAGCGAGCGGAACGCGCGTGCCGTCGGCGACGTGGATAGGTACGCCGAGATGCATCATTCCCGTGCGCGCCAGCGACACCGCGATCTGCACGGTGAAATCGCGGGGTCCCCCTGCTCCGCCGGGAACGAGCGCTAGTGAACGCCACGGCTGATTTCTCGCGGCGAGCCAGAGTCTTTGCCAATCGGTGCGGCGCCACGGCTCGAGCCGCGCGTCATCCGTCTTTTCGATGGGCCGATCGGAAGAGACGCGGGTCAACATCGTCCGCTCGCGAGCGTCGTTCATTGTCAGGCTTTTCTCCGTTTCCTCATCCTTCGAGCCCGCTATTGTCTCACGCCGACGGCCGTGTGCACGCGTCCATTCGCGCACGCCACCCGCGAGGCCGTTCTCGGCGCTACCTGACGACGCTAGCGCACCATCTGGTCGCGCTCACGATGGGAATGGGAAATATCGTGCGCCTGCGGAATCTTGGCGCGCGAGGATCCCGTCGGTAGCGAGATGGCTGCTGGTTCATCTCCTTCTAGTACTGCGCGGGCTCGCCACCTCGACCGACACTCGGGCGTCCGGCCACCGAGACTTCGCTGTACCGCGACGTCTTGAACGGATGACCAGGGTCGGCTGCTCGGCGCGAAGACCGAGCGGGTCAGGGTACCAACATGAACCAATGCGTAGGAATCCCGCGCGGAAGCGTGAAAACCTGCTCGCCGCCTCTTCGCACCGGCTCGATTAGGGTCACTTTCATCGCTCCGCCCGTCGTCGGGTGGAGCCCCGGCGAGAGCGGGACCAACCGGAGCGGAAGCGATCCCCGCAAGGTCACCGTGGCCTCGAGGGGCTGCGCCACGAAGGGAAATCCACCGCCCGGGCTCGCCGCGACCTGGCCCACCGCCGTGAGAAGCATTTGTCGAGAGGTCGCGATGGGTTGGCCATCGAGGCTCGTCACCGCCAACGCTGCCTTCGGCGTCTGCACATCGAACGCCACGTCGCGCAGTTGGATGTGTTTACCGCCGACCCAGCCCAGCACGGCCTGCGACATGGGGGCGTCGATGGTTTCGATGCCGCCCGCCCAATCGCGTCGAAGCTCGCCGGTATCGGAGACGACGAACGTCTGGCCCGGCGCAAGAAAATCATGTGCCGGGTCGGCAAACGCGATGGCGTCCGCCGACCGCGAGGAAAGTGCGTCGTCCCACGCGAGCTCGGGGATGTCGGGCAGGCCCAAGGTGAGCTTGCTTTGCTCGACCAGCGTGCGAATGGCGACACTCGTTTCGGGGCTGGTGCGCTCGTAATAGAGGCTGTCTCGCGTGAGGTCGAGCCGGTAGGTCTTCACCGCTTCGCGCACGTGGCGGCCGCGAAATAGCACCGCCGCGGCCGGCATGAGCGCGCTGAGCGCGGGGTCGTTCCACGTCGAGCGCGCGTCCGGATGATCGGGCGGCGCGATGGCGCTGCCCGTGTACCCGTAGATCATGGGCGCGTCCCACCCTTGAAGAGAGGCGATGGCCGCCACATAGAGCGGGGCCACGAAGCGGTCCCGCGTCGGATACTCCACGTTCCACTCGCTGACGGAGAGCGGCTTGCCGGCCACCTGCGCCCCTCCGATCCACGCCACGAAGTTCGCTTCGAAGTGAGGGTTGGTCCCCAGGCTTTCCGCTGCTCCGTAGGAGTGCACATCGACGATGTCCCCGCTCGCCAGCGGGGGGAGACTCGAGAGCGTCTCCGCGCCCCAAAAACTCGTCGGAGCGACGAGCGCGCGGAGCCCTCCGGCGCGAAGATGGTCGGTCACGCGGCGATCGAAGAGGTACTCGACGTCACCAAGCAGGATCTTGGCGGCGCCTGGCGCCGATAGGTCGGCACCGGGCGGAAGCGCTGCTCCGCCATGTGATGCAATCCGCCGTGCCAGCGTCTGAAACAGCTTGCTGTGCACGGGATTGGCGTCGGAGAACGCGGCCGCGCCATGGTGAAACGTGATGTCGTTCTCGTTCGTGACGAGAACGGCGAAGAGCGCGGGCTCGTCCGGATAACGCTTGCCGGTGTAAGGATTCGTTCGGAAGAGATACTGGTCGGCGAACTTGAGCATCAGCTTTTCGATGCTGGGATTCACGTAGCTGAATCCCTTGCCCGAGCCCTGCCGCCGCGCGAGCTCGGCAAACCCCTCGATGTTGTCTCCCTTGGCGAATTGCCGCCCGACGGTCAGATCCATCCACACGTAGATCCCCTCGTCTTTCAGGCATTTCACCCACCAATCGATGCGGTCGAGGGCGCGATCGTCGAGCTTCTGGGTCGTCGAGGTGAATGGATCGAAGACGTTCGGCTTCACCCAAGGCGAATCGTGGTGGTGGATACGCACCAAGTTGTAGCCCAAGGCGGCGAGGCGCTTGGCCTGCCGCGCGACATCTTCCTTTGCACCTTGAAAGAGCGCATTGGCCTGCACATTAGCGCCCCAGAAGCGAATCGGCGTGCCATCGTCGAAGACGAGGCGATCGCCGTCGGCGCGCACATGTCCATGTTTGCCGGCTGGTTTGTCGTTGAGAAAGCTGACATCGACCGGCCACCGGTCCCACGGAAGGGTGTCGGGGTACCAGCTCGACCGATCCTCGACCCCGTAGCGATCGTCGGCCGATCGCCGCACCACGCCGCCTTGGGGCAGCCGTATTTTCATCACCACCTTGCGCTGCCCGGGGCGCAGTTGATTGCCCACCAGAAAGCAGCGCACGGTGTTCGTCTGCCCTTGGTCGAAATAGGTGGCTGGCAAAGGACCATCGAAATCGACCGTGATCCCGCCGGGTGCAGCGTCCCACTGAAAGCCGCGGCGGTCGGCGAGCAGCGCGGGCCCGACACGCCCTGCCGGCACCGCGTCGAGGTTGAGGTTGAATTCGAGGCCGCCACCGTCGATTCCATCGAGTGCCCTCGACGCCTCGAGGACGTACTCGAACGTGACTTCGCCGGGAGCAGTCTTGGCAACGGAACCGAGCATGCGCAGACCGAGCGCCTCGACGCCGAGCTCGAATCGCGTGACGCCTCCCTGCGCGAGCGAGCTCCGGATGATGGGATCGGCCCACGCGTAGTTCTTCCCCCAAAAAAGATAGTGGAATGTCATGACCTTGACCCCCCGGTAACTGATCCGGACGGTCCCCCCGTCGTCGGTGTCGAGGGTCCACGCGGCCCGCGCAGCCGCGTCTTCATCCCCGAGCCCGCCTGCTACCGGGGCGCGCGTGAGCGGCGCCATCATCCGAGGACCGATGCGCGCCTCGTCCGGGGGCACCTTGGGGCGCCCGCAGGATGACGCAACCGCAGCCGCCAGCACGAGGCCCCCTGCAAACAGGCGACGCGATTCAGAAACCAGCGAATGCAGATAGCGGCCAAACCGGTGCGGAAGAAGAGCGGCTCGATGGTCGAACATTCGGCGTCTCCCAGGATTCCATCCTCGCTCCTGGAAACCCATACTTTTGCTCATTGGCGGGCCTTAGGGCAAATGGCCGATCGCTGCGCAGCCGCTTGGGACGAACGGGGGCAAGCCCCCCCCTAAAACCTACTTGCCCACAGACCCACAAACAGCGAGCCTATGGGACCCTCATGGCCGACCCCACCTGGGTTCGCGAATATCAAGACGGCGAAATCGTACCTGGTACGCCGTACCGGGTCGTGTGCCTCTTGGGCGCGGGCGGGATGGGCTCGGTCTACGAGGTCGAGCACATCGAGCTCGGGCGGCGCTACGTATTGAAGTCGCTCCTGTGCACGCTGGCGTCGCGCCAAGATCTCATCGCGCGCATGCGCAACGAGTGGCGCGCGCTCGGCAAGCTGCAGCACCCCAACATCGTCGATATTCTCAATGCCGGCGTCACGACCGGCGACGTCCCTTATTACGTGATGGAGCGGCTCGACGGTGAGACCGTGCGCGACCGCCTGCAGCGCGAAGGAAAGCTGCCCGTCGACGAAGCGGCGCGGATCGCGCGCGGAACCCTCTTTGGGCTCGCCGCCGCGCATGCCATCGGCATCGTTCATCGCGACATCAAGCCGGCCAACGTGTTTCTCACCCGCGACGGCGCGGTCAAGGTGCTCGACTTCGGCGTGGCACAAGTGACGCGCTCCGAAGGCGATCAGAAGATCACCGCCCAAGGGCTCGCCATCGGCACCCCTCGTTACATGTCGCCCGAACAGGCGTCGGGCGACACCGCCGATGCGCGTTCCGATCTCTACGCGACGGGGCTTCTGCTCTTCGAAATGATCGGCGGCGAAGGTCCCTTCGACGATCTCGGCGACACGAGCCAGCAGATGCTCGCGCATTTGCATCGACCGGCGCGACCGTTGTCGCGCCTCACCGACGTGCCGCCCGAGGTCGAAGCGATCGTGAAGCGTGCGCTCGCCAAACGACCGCAAGACAGGCCTCGCTCGGCCGATCACATGGCCGCGGAGCTGGCGCCCTTCGCAGCTCGCTCGGCGGTTCGAACGCCCGGCGCGCCGATCGGCACGCCCTCCGGCGTCGTTCTGACCTCGCCGACTCCCTTCGCCGGCCTCGGGCTCGCCGCCGAGTGGGAGCGCCCGACCGTCGAGATGAGCACACTGCGCCGCAAGGGCAGCTCGCCTACCCACCAAGCGCCCCGCCGCTCGATCGTGAACGGCCACGCCGTGGGAGCCGCCGTCATCGCGGGGCTGACGGTGGGCATCGCCGTCCTCGCCTTTGGCGCGGCGAATCGACCCGGCACTCCATCGACGGCCTCGGGAACGATGCAGCCGATCGACGAAGGGGCAGCCATCGTCGAGGCCGCGGTCCGACCGCACTTGGGGGCCGAGCCCGGCGGAGGCACCGTCTTTGCCGAAACCAAACCGGTGCCGTCGATCATCGGCAATCCCGCGCTCGCTCTCGCGCCGAACGCCATCGAAAACCTGAAGCTTCGTCCCCTGAAGGACACCAAAAAAGCGAAGAAACCGCAGAAGCCACACGCGCCGGGCGACGCCGACGCCGTGCGACTGCCCCCGTCGGGTCTTTAGCCACCGCGGCCACATGCCGCGGCGTGTTTCCCCGGGAGAAACGTGAAAACATGAAGAAGCGGTGCTCGCAAAAGCGTCGAGCCTTGCATCGTCCGAAAAGCTCTGGTAGAGACGCGCCTCCGTTTTCGTGGGCACTTGCCGCTCGCGAGCTCGGCCTTCCGTAACGACGTTCGACCCCTACCCCCCCTTTCAAAACTTGGTCTCGGCCGCCCCCAAGCGACCGCGACCGCGAGCCCGCCGCGCCCCGTGTTCGGCGACTCGCGAAAGGGAATTCGGTAGGCCCCTCCGAACGCACGACGGACGGCCGGAAAAATAAGGACCTCGAATGATCAGTCACGCCAGCGCGAGATTTGCCCGGATCAGCCCCCGCAAGGCCAGAATGGTCGTGGATCTGGTCCGCGGGCGAAACGCGAGCGAAGCGTTGCAGCTCCTTCAGTTCACTCCCAAGGCCGGCGCGCCGGTGATCGCCAAGCTCCTCGAGAGCGCGGTCGCCAATGCCCGCCAGCAATCGCCCGGTACCGACGTCGACGCCCTTTACGTGAGTAAGGCGACCGCCGACAAAGGTCCCAACAAGCACAACCGCCGGTGGCGGCCGCGCGCGATGGGTCGCGCCACCAAAATCACCAAAGGCATCACCCACATCGTGATCGAGCTCGACGAGCGCTAAAGGCCACCATGGGACAAAAAACTCATCCGTATGGTTTTCGGCTCGGCGTCATCAAGACGTGGACGAGCAAGTGGTACGAAGACAAGAACTACACTCGGTGGCTCCACGAGGACATCCGCATCAAGCGGGCCGTGAAGGACTACCTCTACAACGCAAACATCGCCTCGGTCGAAGTCGAGCGCGCCGCCAATAAAGCCAAGGTCATCGTTTTCACGGCGCGGCCGGGCATGGTCATCGGCAAGGGCGGCAAGGGGATCGAGATCCTCAAGACCGGCAACCTGAAGACCGCCGCCAAGGGGGAAACGAAATTCGCCGGTGTGCAGGCCTTCACCGCCAACGAAGTCTTCATCGACGTCCAAGAGGTGCGCAAGGCGGAAACGAACGCGCAGCTCGTCGCCGAGAACGTCGCCACGCAGCTCGAGCGCCGCGTCGCCTTCCGCCGCGCCATGAAGAAAGCCGTTTCCACGGCGATGAAGTTCGGCTCGAAGGGCATCCGTATCCGCTGCGCGGGACGACTCGGTGGCAGCGAGATGAGCCGCGTCGAGACCTA
Organism: Polyangiaceae bacterium; assembly: GCA_035318505.1. GTDB lineage: Bacteria > Myxococcota_A > Polyangia > Polyangiales > Polyangiaceae > DASWDH01. The sequence goes on from DATHEQ010000040.1 coordinate 29,388, forward strand.
CCGCGAAGGGCGCGTGCCGCTGCACACCCTGCGCGCCGACATCGAATTCGGCACCGCCGAAGCCAAGACGACCTACGGCATCATCGGCGTCAAAGTTTGGATGTTCAAAGGCGAGGTTCTGGCCCGCAAAGCGCGCCGTATCACCTGAAACGACTGACCCGCGGACCACGCGCTCTTCCGAGCTCGTGACCCCGTCCGGGAGGAACCGAAGATGCTTTCCCCGAAGCGCACCAAATACCGAAAGATGCAGAAGGGCAACAACCGCGGCATTGCATGGCGCGGTTGCGACGTTTCCTTTGGCGATTTCGGTTTGCAAAGCATGGAACCCGGCCGTCTCACTTCGCGCCAAATTGAAGCGGCGCGTATGGCGATCACCCGCCACGTGAAGCGCGCCGGCAAGCTCTGGATCCGGATATTCCCGGATCACCCCGTCACCCGCAAGCCGCTCGAGGTGCGCATGGGTGGCGGAAAGGGCGCCCCGGAAGAGTGGGCCGCCGTGGTCGAGCCGGGACGCGTAATGTACGAGATCAGCGGCGTCACCGAAGAGGTGGCGCGCGAGGCTTTCCGGCTCGCCACGCACAAGCTCCCGGTTGCCACGCGCATGCTCGTCCGAGGGATATTCTGATGAAGGCGAGAGACCTACGCGACCGCAGCACCGAAGATCTCGCCGAGCTCGAGCGATCGCTCACCGGCGAGCGCTTCCAAAATAAATTCAAGAATTTCACCAATCGGCTCGACGATACCAGCATCATCCGCAAGCAAAAGCGCGATCTGGCGCGAGTGAAGCTCATCCTCACCGAGCGCTCGCGGGGCATCACCGTCATCGCCAAGCCGCGCGACGAAGCGGCGGTGAAGCCGAAGCCGCGCGCCCCCAAGCCCGCGCCCGAAGCGGCCGAAGTGAAGGCTGTCTCCGCACAAGGC
>DATHEQ010000041.1:0-7926 GCA_035318505.1 Polyangiaceae bacterium
CCGACGGCTGCGGCAGCGCCGGTTTTCGTCGGAATCATGTTCAGCGCCGCGGCGCGCGCGCGGCGCAGGTCCTCGTGATAGACGTCGGTCAGCACCTGGTCGTTGGTGTACGAATGGATCGTCGTCATCAGGCCGCGCTTGATACCGAAGTTGTCGAGCATCACCTTGGCGACGGGAGCAAGGCAGTTGGTCGTGCACGAACCGTTGGAAACGATGTGGTGCTTCTTGGGGTCGTAGATGTTGTCGTTGACGCCGAGGACCAAGGTCGCGTCTTGCCCTTTGGCCGGCGCGCTGATGATCACTTTTTTGGCGCCCGCGTCGATGTGCGCAGCAGCCTTCTCTTTGTCGGTGAAGAGCCCGGTGCACTCGAGCGCGATGTCGACGCCGAGCGATTTCCAGGGAAGCTCTTTGGGATCTTTGATGCCGAGTACTTTGATGTCTTTGCCGCCCACCGAGATCGCGCCTTCTTTGGCGGCCACTTCGGCGGCGCGAAAGGTGCGATGTACGCTGTCGTACTTGAGCAGGTGGGCCAGCGTCTTCGGGTCCGTCAGATCGTTGATGGCAACGACTTCGATGTCGTTGAGCTTGCGTTCGACGATCGCGCGCAAGATGCAGCGTCCGATACGCCCGAAACCATTGATGCCGATTTTGGTGGCCATTCTCGTCCTCCTTTAGAAGGAGCGTATAACTAGACTCCAGCCAATCGTGGGTCAAGCTCGGCGCTCCTTGCGTACGGCGTTGCGCCGACGTTTAGGTGCTTGGACGTTTTGGCTCAAAAAAAGGCTCAGAAAAGACCGATCGGTCAGGGCCCGAGCGCCTCGAGCGCGTGTTTGCCGTTCTCGTTGCCCGGATGGATGGACGGCCCATTGATGTCGACCACGAAGTCGTACGTCATGGCGCCGCCATCGGTCGTGACTTGCGCCCGCACCCGTTCGGTTTGCCGGCAGGAAGATTCGGTGGCCGTCGACCACTCCGCGGGCGGCGCGCTCGGCTGGCCCTCGCCGATGACCTCGGGCAGCGAGCGCCCCGAACGGGCGCGGTAATTCTGGACGACGGCGAGGGCGTTGTGCTCGTCGGCAGCGTTGAAGCGCGCCTGGACGTAGAGAATCGTGCCCGCGGCGAGCGCGCTCGTCAGCACCATCCCGATGTTGCGAAAGAGCGGGGAGGCCAAGATCAGTCGACCACGGTCCCCAGCTTGCGAAAGCGCTGGTACCGGTCTTCCGCGAGCTCCGCGGGGGTGAGCCGATCGAGCGAGGCCAACGTGTCGTGAAAAGCCATCCCCAGCTGCCGCGCGGCCTCGTCGTGATCGCGATGGGCACCGCCGGCCGGCTCGTCGACGATGGCGTCGACCACGCCGAGCCGCAAGAGATCAGGAGCGGTCATCTTGAGGTGCTCGGCGGCCTCCGCCGCGCGCGACTTGTCCTTCCAGAGAATGCCCGCGCACCCTTCGGGGGAAATCACGGAGTAATAGCTGAACTCGAGCACGAGCACGCGGTTGGCGACGCCGATCGCGAGGGCGCCGCCTGACGCACCCTCGCCGATGATCGCGGAAATGATGGGTACCGTGACGCGCGCCATCGCGGCGATGGCTGCGCCGATGGCTTCCGATTGGCCGCGTTCTTCGGCGTCGATGCCGGGATAAGCCCCCGGCGTATCGATGAACGTGAAGACGGGCAGTCCGAAGCGATCGGCGAGCTCGAACAAGCGAATCGCTTTGCGGTACCCTTCCGGCCTCGGCATCCCGAAGTTGCGCGCCACGTTCTCTTTGGTGCCGCGGCCTTTTTGGTGGCCGACCACGACCACGCTGCGCCCGCGAAAGCGCCCCAGGCCGCCCACGATCGACGCATCTTCGGCAAACCTGCGGTCCCCGTGCAGCTCGATCCAATCGGTGAAAATCCGCTGCACATAATCGAGCGTGTAGGGGCGATTGGGGTGACGTGAGATCATCACCTTCTGCATCGGCGTGAGATCGGCGAAGAGCTCGCGGGCGAGCCGCCCCGCTTTTTCCTCGAGCCGCTGGAGCTCGGGCGCGAACTTGACGTCGCTCGCGGCTTGCTTGCGCAGCTGCCGAACGCGATCGATCAGATCGACCACCTGCTTCTCGAATGGCAAAACGAAGGCTGCCATCAACCGATCCCTCCGGGCCCCTCGCGGGGCGCGCGGTCGTGCGAGTCTCGAGGTAGAGTCATTAGGTCCAATGCCCAAAGAGGGCCGCCCAAGGGTGTCGCCTCGAGGCAACTTCTGCAAGCATGTCGCTACGACGCGATGGGTCAAATGACGCGAGCGCCCGACCAGGCTGCTGAAAAACTGCCCCGGCGCGATTTGATCTGGCTCGCTTTGCTCCGGATCGGCGTCAGCGCCGGCGTGGCGATGTTCGGCGTCATGGCGCTCTCGGACGACGACTATGCGCGCGTCACCATCGCCGAGCGATTCGCGGCGACGGCTCACCTCGATCCGAGCGGGACGAGCTGGCTGCCTTTCCCGTTTTGGGCGATGGGCACGGCGATGAAGCTGCTCGACCCGTCGCTCGAGGTGGCGCGACTCGTCACGGCTGCGCTTTCCGTGGCGGCGACGTGGCTCCTTTTCGCGGCGGGTCGCGCCTGGGGCTTCTCGCCTCGGCGCGCCCTCGTCGCGGCCGCGCTCGCGACGCTCACGCCAGCGGTGGCACTCCTCGGCAGCGTGCCCGTCCCCGAGTTTCCGACGGCGGCGCTCGGCGTCTTCGCCATCGTCACGGCCACCGCGCCCGATCGCAGCCATGCACCGTACCGCGCCGCCCTTCTCGCCGCGGGCGCCATGTTGGCCGCCACGCTGTCACGCTACGAAGCGTGGCCCGTCGCGGGGGTGCTCGCCGTCATCGTTTGGCGTCGGCAGCGGAGTGACGCCCCCTGGAAGCGTGCCGCGCTCGCGGCTTTGCCGCTTCTCGGGCCCGTGCTCTGGATCGCGCACAACCAGATCGCACATGGCGACGCGCTCTCCTTTCTGAGGCGCGTGTCGAGCTACCGCGCGGCGCTCGGGCCGGGACAGGAAAACGGTTTCTGGGCTTATCTCGTGGGGCTCGTGGGCGGCAGCCCCGCGGTGATGCTCGCCTTCGCGCTGCTCACGGTCGCTTCGCTTCGTTTGCCGGATCGCCAAGCAGCGCGACAGAACCTCGCGCGGTTCGCTCCGTGGGGCGCGGCCGCGGGCGCGCTCATCGTCTTTCTTCTCGCCGGCCAGCTCGCGGGCGGAGCGCCGACGCATCACCCCGAGCGCGCGCTCCTCTTCGTGTGGCTCTTGGCGACGCTCGCCGCCGTCGATCTCGCCGCCTTCGTTCGTCGCGAAACGGTTCGGCCCTGGGCGTGGATGGGAATCGCCGTCGCCGTCCTTCTCGCGTTCGATTATATGGGCACCTTTTCCGATCGCGGTGTTCGCCGCGAAGATGAAGAGCGCGTGGGACAGCAGCTTCGCGCGATCGTCCCGCGCGGCGAGCGCGTCTTCGCGGCGACCAGCGACTACGGCTACTTTGCGATCATGGCCGCCTTCGGACGGCCCGCCGACGTCGCGTTCGACTCGCACGATCCGCGTTTCAAGAGCAACACGACATTGCTGCGCGATCCGTGGAACGCGACAGTCCGCCTTCACGCCGAGAACGCATCGTGGCTCGTCGCGCCTTCGACCGTCGTCTTCCCCCTCGCACTGAAAGAGCGCATGCGCGACGGCCCGCTCGTGATTTACGAGTTGTCGAGCTTCAGCTTCACGCAGCCTTAGTCGCGTTTAGACGGCGCCGATCGCGCGAGGCACGGTGGCGCGCGGGTTCTCGCGCACGACGTTGAAAATCCGGACGGCGTGCTCTTTGTTCTTCACGCGCGCGGGGGGCAGCTCTTGGTACTCGAAGCGCGCGCCGAGCCGCGCATAGGTCGTTTCGCTGACGATGATCTGCCCCGTCGTCGCGATGCCGCAGAGGCGTGCCGACGTGTTCGCCGTGTCGCCGATCACGGTATACGAGAGCGCTTTGGAGCTGCCGATGTAGCCGGCGACGAGCGGCCCGGTGTGAATGCCGATGCCGATCGAAAGCGGCTGCAAGTTTGCCGAAATCCGGGCGCGGTTGAACTCGCCGAGCACGCTCATTTGCTCGAGCGCGCATTGCACGGCCAGGGCGGGGTCGTCGGGATGCGCCACGGGAGCGCCCCACAGCGCCATGATCCCGTCGCCCATGAACTTGTCGAGCGTCCCCTCGTATTTGAAGATCACCTCCACCATGTGCTCGAAATACTCGTTCAACATGTCGACGATGAGCTGCGGCTCGGTCTTCTCGCTCATGCGCGTGAAGCCGCGGATGTCGGAGTTGAACACGGTGCATTCGTGCACCAGCTCGCCGCCTTTTTTGATCTCGAGCTGACCCGAGATGACCCGCTCGGCGACGTTGGGCGAGAGCAGTCGCGAGAAGCGTTCGCGGGTCACGATCTCGTGCTCGATCTTCTTACCGAGGATGTTGATCTCGATGAACATCGCCGCTTGGTTGACGATGGCCGTCACGAGCTCGAGGTCCTTGCGCTGAAATTGCGCGAGCGTCTGCGAGTCGAGCCAGAGCACGCCGAGGATCTCGTCGTTGTGGAGGAGCGGCACGACGATGGCGGAGCTGATCCGATTGAGGATCATGCTCTTGCCTTTGGAAGCCGCGAAATCCATGGCCGCGTCGTGCGTCAGCACCGCGGCGCGTTCTTTCATGACGTGACTCAGAATCGTGGCCGACACCTGGATGGGCGCATCGGTCCCGTCGCGGCGCCGGCTCGCTCCCACGACGAGCTCCCCATCGACGCCCTTCAAAAAGATGATTCCGCGATCGGCGCGGATGAACTTGAAAATGCTGTCCAGGATCTTGTCGAGCAGCTTGCTCGTATCGCGCTCGAGCGCGATCTCGCGGGAGAGCTCGTGCGAGGCGCGGAGGCGCTCGTAGTCGGCCCGCACCTGCACGGCGTCCGGCGCGATCTGGTCGTAGGGTAAAAACCCCTTTTGCGTGGCCGCGATCTGCGTGCCGATGGCGCGGTCTTCTTCTTGGACATCGATGCGCGTGCCGTGGAAGTTCTGCGAGCCGATGGGGGCAACGCTGATGCCGGCCGGCCGGAAGGGGGGCTGAGCAACGCGCGGCGGGCCCGAGGCGACCTGCGAGTTCGTCGATTGAGCGAGGGGCGATGCACCGGGCCGGGGCGGTGCGTAGCCTCCTTGGGATCGACCGACGCCGGTGGGATCCTCGAAGCTCGAATGCGCGGTGCCAGCGATGGGACCCGCGCCGGAGGGCGCGTGAAATCCTGGCGCCGCTTGTTGCCAGCCGGGCTGAGGGATCGCCGCGGGCGGCGCGGGACCCATGGCGCGACCGCTGCCGTCGTCGAAACGCGCGCGGGTCGTTCCGAGCGTGACCTCGTCGCCGTGCTTGAGCAGCCCCTCGCCGCGCACGCGATCGCTGTTGATGTACGTGCCGTTGAGGCTGCCGAGATCGCGCAGGACGAAATGGTCACCGCGCTGCTCGATGATGCAGTGCTCTTTCGACACGATCTTGTCGAGGAGCTGAATGGAGTTGTTGGGATGGCGGCCGAGCGAATTGAGAGCTCGCAGCTCGACGGACTGTTGTCCACCTTCCGCAGTCACGATTTGAAGGCGCGCCATACGGGAGAACACCCATGTTAAACCTGCCCCTTTCGGACTACAACAGTTGGCAACTCGAGAGGTTCTCAACTTGTGGGAGAGGCGGCGCCGACATGACGCGACATCTTCTCGCTATCGACCAGGGCACCACCGGAACGACCGCGCTCGTCATGGACGTGGAAGGCCGCACCTTGGGGCGCGCGACGCGCGAGTTTCCCCAGCATTTTCCGCAGCCGGGTTGGGTGGAGCACGAGCCGGACGAGATCTGGGACAGTGTGTGTGTCGCCGTCCGCGGTGCGCTCTCGGCCGCGGGGCTCGGCTGGGAATCGATCGCGGCGATCGGTATCACCAACCAGCGCGAGACGACCGTCCTCTGGGACCGCGCCACCGGCAAGCCCGTGCACCGGGCCATCGTTTGGCAGGATCGGCGCACGGCCGATCGCTGCGCCGAGCTCGAGGCCCAAGGGCACGGTCCCCGCGTGCGCGAGACGACCGGGCTGGTACTCGACCCTTATTTTTCCGGCACCAAAGTCGGTTGGTTGCTCGGCCATGTCGCGGGCGCCCGCCCCCGCGCTGAAAAAGGGGAGCTCGCGTTCGGCACCGTCGACAGCTACCTCATCTGGCGTCTCACTGGCGGCAAGACGCACGTCACCGACGTCACCAACGCATCGCGCACGCTGCTCATGAACCTCCGCACGCTCGCATGGGACGACGGGATGTGCAGCCTCTTCGGCGTTCCCCGCGCACTTCTTCCCACCATCGTCCCCTCGGCCGGCTCCATTGCCAAAACGAGCGGCGCGGGCGACATCCCCGATGGGGTTCCCATCTGCGGCATCGCCGGCGATCAGCAGGCTGCCCTCTTCGGGCAGGCCTGTTTCAACGAGGGGGACGTAAAGTGCACTTATGGAACAGGGGCCTTCGTCCTCATCCACACCGGCGCGCGCCCGGTCATGAGCCGCTTTGGCCTCCTCACGACGGTCGGCTGGAAAGTCGGCAACGAGCTCGTTTACGCGCTCGAAGGCAGCTCGTTCATCGCCGGCGCTGCCGTCCAATGGCTGCGCGACGGGCTCGGAATCATCCAAACGGCAGCTGATGTCGAGCCACTTGCGCGCAAAGTCACCTCGAGCGAAGGCGTCACTTTCGTTCCCGCTCTGGCCGGGCTGGGTGCGCCTTATTGGGACGCTGGGGCCCGGGGTCTCATTGCGGGCATTACCCGGGGCACGACCGCGGCCCACCTGGCGCGCGCCACACTCGAGGCGATCGCTCATCAGGTCGCCGACTTGGTGGGCGCCATGGCCGACGACCTGGGCAGGCCGGTTCGGCGTATGCGGGTCGATGGTGGCGCCGCCGCCAACGACTTGCTCATGGAGCTTCAAGCCAATCTGTCCGACCTCGTCGTCGAGCGCCCAGCCGAGCTCGAATCGACCGCCCGGGGCGCGGCGATGCTGGCGGGGCTCGGCGTGGGGCTTTTTGCGACACCCGCACAGACGGCAGGGATGTCCAAAGCGACGAATGTCTTCCGCGCGACCATCGACGCGGGCGCCCGCGACAAAATGCGCGGCGCATGGGGTGATGCGGTCCGCCGGGCGCGGTCGCCGTCCTGAGTCGGCAGGTCGGGGTCTCTCGTTTCAGCGTCGTTCGCCCGTTTGCTCAGCCCTAGAGTTTGCCGTCACATCGGGTAAGCTGTGCTGATGGGAGGTGCAGCCCACCTCTCTCTCTCTTAAAGGCGCTCGTCTCGGGGTCAGCCCATCCCGCCGCGAGGCGCCGTGAAAACGAGGAGCCATGACAGAAGACAACGGACTCGGCGGCGCCCCGCTGCGCAGCGTACCCGTGGATTGGGAGGCGCTCGAGGACGCCTTCGAGAACAACGCGCCCGAAGTGCATAGCTACTTGCACCTGCAGACAGGAGAAGTGCTTCGCATCGTCGATGGTGTCGCCGACCCGCAGATGCACGCGCGGATCGCTGCCGACGCGACCTACCTGCGCATCGATCCGGTGAGCTCGCGCGAGCAGTACCGCTGGATGGAGCGCTACATCCCCATGGTCGACGACGTCGAGTTGCGCGCCAAGCTGGCCGTCTCCATCGACGGCAAGGGTGCCTTTCGGCGGTTCAAAGACGTGCTCATGTCGTTCGGCACCGAGCGCGAGCGATGGTTCGCCTTTCGCAGTGAGCGGCTGCGCATTTTCATGGAGGCGTGGTTGAACGCTCACGCGCTCCGTCCGGTGCCGCGTCCGACCCTCGTGCAAGAGCCCACCCCGGAAGAGAGTTCTCCCGCGTCGGCCGAGGTACGCGATCACGGCCCGCCG
>DATHEQ010000042.1:0-8510 GCA_035318505.1 Polyangiaceae bacterium
AGCGTGGGCAGACGCCGCGCGAGCATCGTTTTGCCTCCCCCTGGCGGGCCTACCAAAAGCAGGTTGTGAGCCCCTGCCGCGGCGACCTCGAGCGCGCGGCGCGCGCCATACTGGCCGCGTACATCGGCGAGATCGAAACCGCCCACGGCCATACCCGCGAACGCCGTTGGCGCTGCAAGGTCGAGCATTGCGTCGCCGGTGAGGTGCCGTTGAATGGCGGGTAGCCCATCTGCGAGGAGCGTGTCGATGCCGCGCGCGAGCCCTGCTTCGCGCCCATTGTCGCGCGGCACGATGGCGCGACGAAAGCCGAGCGCGTGCGCGCCGCTGACGTGAGCCAAGACGCCGCGAACGGGCCTAATCGCGCCGGTCAGAGAAAGCTCGCCGAGGAAGATCAGCCCGTCGAGCGATTCGAGGGGCACCTTACCGAGTGCCGCCAGCGTGGCCACGGCGATGGCGAGATCGAACGCCGTGCCGACCTTGCGCAGATCGGCGGGCGCGAGATTGACCGTGATGCGATGCTCGGCCATCAGGATGCCGAGCTGCCCGAGCGCCGCCGTGACGCGCACGCGGCTCTCGCGCACCGCGCTGTCGGCGAGACCGACCATTTCGAACCACCCCGGTCCGCGCGTGCACGCCACCTCGACGCGCACCAGGCGGGCGTCGAGTCCAACGAGGGCAGTGGTGGAGGCGGTCGCGAGCAGCATGACCCTCCCTCTCGCGAAGGGCGTGCCGGCCGCACGAGTGAAACATCACGCTGAGTTGCGGGACGTAACCCCTGGCGGCCGCCGTTTTTCGCCGGGCGCCGCGAAAGGCGCCGTCAGGCGGGCTTCGGGACGGCCACGGGAGCGGCCGCTGCGTCGGGAGCGCTCACCGCCCGCTGCGCGATGCCGGCCGCGAAGCAGTACATGCAGGCGAGCGCACGGAAGATCTCGCTCCACATCGTCGCGGTCACCGGTTCTACGTGCATGAAGAGCCGAATCGTTCCCGTGGCGTCGTAGATGAGCCAGCCGAACTGGCTCGCCGTCATGAGGCCCCAAGGCCAGCTGAGGAGACCCCCGCGCAGCGCGAGCGTCGTGAGGAGCACCGGTACGATCAGCGCGAGCGTCAAGATGTCGCCGGCGCTCGACACGGCGGACACGATAGCCCGCACCTGGCCCTGCATGGCGTGCTCGATGGAGAACCAAAGCGAGGGGCCGGCAATGGCGAACCCCACCACGATGCCCACCCATCGCACGATTTCGCGTCGCAGCGGCGACCAGGGCAAAGCGATGCCCGCGACCTTCCACGTACGCGAGAGCATCCACACGCCCGTCACCGCGCCCGCATTCGCCACCAGCACCATCCCCGCTTCCAGATATTGCGAAAGCTCGCCGCTGTCGCGCACCAGCCACACGCCGTAGAGCAGGTCGCGCAGAAGGAGGACGCCGTAGCAAGAGCCGTTGAGCAGCCAGGCGCGCCGCAGGTGTTCTCCGCGATCGAACGAGAGCGCCGCGATGACCGAGCCGGTGAGCCCGAGGATCTTGACCGTCTCGATTTCGACGCGCAGCGCGATCTGCCGCGTTCGCGCGACCTCGATGCTGAGCACGATCAATGCAGGAACGAGCCCTGCCAGCAACGGCAAGACGGCCAACCGCTTGAAGCTCATAGCCCGAGCTCCCGCTGGATCCGCTGGAGCACGATTTCGCACTGCGAATGACCGACCAACGTGCGCAGCATCGGGCGGAGCGCGGCGAGAAGCTCGGGAACGTCGGGAAGCTCGAGGCTTTCCGGGCCGCGCCCCAGTGCTCGCTGCGAGAAGGTTTTTACCGCAACGCGCGCCGTGTGCGGCCCGAGGTAAACCGCCATGCGCGCGGCGATCGTCTCGGCCACCTGGGTCGGTTGATCGCGCACGGTCACGATTAGGAATCGTAGCGCGGTGCGAAGGTGTTCGGTAATTTTGCTCGCTTACAGAAGCAACCGTCGTGACCGGCGTGTTATGTGGCGCGGAGCGCCCACTCTCGACCCGAGGCTGAATTTTGCGATAGCGCGCGGCGGCGAGAAATCGACTCGGATTCACGACGAAACCGGCGGAGCGGGCGGCTCGTCGGCCGTGGCGAGCGCGATGGCAAACGGCAGTCAGCCCTCGGCCGCCGCGTTCGTCGATTGAGAGGAAAAGTAGGCGCATGGGGGCGTGACCGTCACGATGTGCGTCCACTCCGTGCCGCATTTCAGGATGAGCGCGACCGTGCGCTCGACGGCGACGAACGTGCGAGGATGCGGCAGAGTTTTCTCAAGGCGTTCGGGAAACCCGCCGTTGATCCGACCGCCTCATGAAGGTGAGACTGCCGTTGGAGCGGTCGCGGCTGGGATCGCTGCCGATCGATGCGGGAAAGGGAAGCGGCCGGCAATGAAGCTGCTGGAAGCAATGGCACGCGGCCTCGGTCGCCCCGGTGTCACGGAGTTTGCGGTCATGGCGGGCCGTCCGCCCTCGGTCAAGATCGGCGCGACGTACGAGCCAATGGCGGACTTCGTTCCTTCGGAAGCCGACGTCTTGGAAATGCTCGCGACGCTCGGCGGACTTGCCCACATCGATTCGTTGGGCCCTGAGCCATCGAAGTGGAAGACCGTCGAGGATGGGGTGGGAACGCTGCTCGTCAAGGCGGCGCGCCGTCAGGGAGTGGTGCAGGCGCTCCTGGTTCTGCAGCCTTCCAGCGGCTCTCTTCCTGTGTCGCCGAAAGCGTCTGCGGAGGGCAAAGCATCGCCGCGCGCCGCCAAGCCCCCGCCTTTACCGGGCCGACCCGCTTCGATTCCCCCGCTCGGCGGCAGTGACGGAGCGGTTCCCTTTGCGTTGGCCGGAAACTCGGCGATCGCCTTCGACATCGATGCGGAGATCGAGCTCGAATCCAATGCCGCTTTCAACCTGCCTCCGCCAAAATCGGCGGCTCCGCAGCGTGAAGGTCCGCTTTTCGACTGCCTTCTCGCCGAAGCGCGGGAAAAAAATGCGAGCGACCTTCACATCGTGGCCACTCGCCCATCCCTTTTTCGCGTGGCGGGCGAGCTCGTACCGGTGGGCCCGCCCATCGATGCCGGCGAGGCCGAGGAGATCTTGCTGGCGATCATTCCGGCGCGTCTCCGGGAGAGTTTCGAGCGCGACGGCTCCTGCGATTTTGCCGTAGCGCACGCGAAGCACGGCCGATTCCGCGTCAACGTGTCGCGGCAGAGAACCGGCCTCAAGGCGTGTCTCCGGCTCATCGGTTTCGAAGTTCCGACCCTGGAGAGCCTCGGCCTTCCGACCGCGATTGGCAACGCCACCCATCACCACCAGGGCCTCATCGTGCTCACCGGCCCCACCGGTCACGGCAAAACGAGCACCTTGGCGGCGCTCGTGAACCTTCTCAACAGCGAGACCACGCACCACATCATCACCGTCGAAGATCCGGTCGAACACGTACATCCGCGCAAGAAGGCGCTCATCAGCCAGCGTGAAGTGGGGACCCAGACGCGCTCTTTTGCGGCGGCCCTGAAAGCGTCGCTTCGCGAAGACCCCGACGTGATCGTGGTGGGCGAGCTGCGTGACACCGAAACCGTACGCATGGCTCTCGCGGCGAGCGAAACCGGGCACCTCGTCATCGCGACCATGAACACGCCGAGTGCCGCCAAAACGATCGACCGTCTCATCGACCTTTTTCCGCCCGGCGATCAGCCGCAAGTGCGGATCGGTCTGGCGGGCGGCCTGCGACTGATCGTGAGCCAGCGGCTCGTGCGCGGCGTGGATGGCAATCGCGTCTTCGTAGCGGCCGAGGTTCTGCCGGGGAGCGTCGCTCTCTGGAACTTGATCCGCGAAAACAAGACGTACCAGATCCCGAGTCTGCAGCAGCGCGGCAAGTCTCTCGGGATCGTGCGCCTCGACGATTCCCTGGGCGAGCTCGTCAAGGCGGGCAAGGTGACGCTCGACGAAGCGCGCATGTACGCCGAGGCGCCCGACGAGCTGTCGTTCGTGATCACGGGAAAGCGTCCGGCAGCGCCCGTCAAGGGAGTGAGTTAGCAGCAACGCATCGGCGCCATCTCAGGCGTCGAAAAACCGCAAGGATTGGTGATGGCCAAGATCGACGAGCTGTTCGACGAGCTGCTCGAAAAAAAAGGGAGCGATCTCCACCTCGCCGTCGGGTATCCGCCGCTCTTTCGCCTGCGCGGTGAGCTCGTGGCTGGGCGCGACAAGCCCATCGACAGCGCAGAGATGGAAGGGTTGCTCTTCGAGATCGTGAGTCCCGAACAAAAGCGGCAGATCTTGGAAGAGCTCGACTTGGATTTTGCTTACGCGCATTCCAAGGCGCGCTTTCGCGCCAACTATCTGCATCGTATCGCCGGCATTGGCGCCGTCTTCCGCTTCATCCCGAGCAAGGTGCCGACCCTCGCCGATCTCGGATGCCCGCCGGCCATCAAGGCGCTTTGCGAGCGGCGCAATGGCCTCGTGCTCGTCACGGGTCCCACCGGCTCCGGCAAGTCGACCACGCTGGCGGCGATGATTCACCACATCAACGCCCTGCGCGCATGTCACATCCTCACCATCGAGGATCCGGTGGAGTTCGTGCACGAGTCGATCAAGGCTCAGGTGACGCATCGCGAAGTGGGTCCCGATGCCGTGAGCTTCGCCAGCGCCATCCGCAGCGCGGCGCGCGAGGATCCCCAGGTGATTTTAGTGGGGGAGCTGCGCAACAACGAAACCATGAAGCTCGCGCTGCAGCTGGCGAGCTTCGGCGTGCTCGTCTTCGCGACGGTGCACACCAACAGCGCGCCAGCGACGGTCGAGCGCATCATCAATGCCTTTCCGGCCGACGAGCAACCGCAGATCCGGGGCATGCTGGCGGAGAGCTTGGTCGGCATCGTGGCCCAGCAGCTCCTCAAGACGGCCGATGGGACGGGGCGCATCGCTGCCCACGAGATCTTGCTCGGTTCGACCGGGATCGCTTCGATGATCCGCGAAGGAAAGACGTTTCAGATAGCGAGCCTCATGCAAGCCGGGCAGGCGCAGGGGATGCAAACGATGGACATGGCGCTCGAGCGGCTGGTCAGCGCCGGAAAGATCACGGCCGATGTCGCCCTCGAAAAGGCGAGCGACAAGGAGTCGTTTCGTCGTGCCATGGGCAAGAAGCTACCCGACTTGGGCGAAGGCGCTCTGTAGGTACGCAGAGGTCCCACATCGGTGCGTCGGGCGAGCTCGTCGCTCGAGAAGGGGCGCGCGCTGCAGAACGTGGAGCAAAGGAGTGCGCAAAAGAGAATGGGTTCCGCTAGACTGACTCATGCCTATGCGCCGCATCCTGGTGGTGGAGGACTCTGCCGCAACGCGCTCGTTCGTGCGATCGGCTCTCGAGGACGGTGGGCATCTCGGGCCGTTTGACATCGTCGAAGCGACCAGCGGTTTCGACGCGCTCCGGCTTCTCCCGCGAGGGCCGTACGATTTGGTGATCACCGACATCAACATGCCGGATATCAACGGTCTCGAGCTGGTGCAATTCATCCGCAAGAGCGATCGTCATCGATCGACGGCGCTCATCATCATCTCCACCCAATCGTCGGAGAAGGACCGAGCGCGCGGGTTGTCGCTCGGCGCCGACGATTATCTGGCCAAACCTCTCGATCCCGAAATGCTCCTTTCCACCGTGCAACGTCTCTTATCGAACCGTCCAGCCGCAGGGTAAACCCATGGCCGACATGGGCGACAAGGCGCGCGAAGAGTTTTTCTCCGAGGCGCACGAAATCATCGAAGGTCTGTCGCGGGATCTGTTGCAGCTCGACGGATCGCGCGGCAAAGGTCCGGTCGATCCGGAGCTCGTCAACAACATCTTTCGCGCCGTCCACACGCTGAAAGGGCTGGCCGGCCTCTTCGGCGCCGCGCGCATGAGCGCGCTGTCGCACGAGCTCGAGAACGTGCTCGACGATCTGCGCCTCGGAAAAATCGAGCTCACGCAACTGGCCCTCGATCTGCTCTTTCGCGGCATCACCATCTACGGCCGCATCCTCGCCGTAGAAAAGGGGACGCGCGCCGATCCGCTCTCCGACATCGACGAGTTTTTGCGCGAGCTCGCCGAGCTGTCGGAATCGCAGTCCGACGAGGCGCCCGTCTCGGGCGCGTTCTACGAGCTCGACCCGGGCCTGCTCGCCGTCCTCACGGAGTACGAGGAGCATCGTCTTCGCACCAACATCGAGCAGGGCCAGAGCCTTTTCCGTCTGCGCGTGCGCTTCGAGCTCGCCACCATCGACGCCGCTCTCTCCAGCCTCAAGACCAAGGCCAAACCGCACGGCGAGATCATCACGTACTTGCCCACCGGGGAAGGCGCCGAGGCCGACTCCATCGAGCTCGATATTCTCATGGCTTCCAAGGCCAGCCTCGACGTACTGCGCTCGCTGCTCGGCGGAGAGCAGGCGCAGATCGAGGAGGTTCCGCGGCGGTCGCGAGCCGCCAAGGACCCCGTGCTCGTTCCTTCGCGACCGGGCAGTCACGCGCCGCCTGACGCGATGGGCTTTCCCTCGGCGCATCCCCCCAGCGCGCCGCCTCGCCCGAAAGCCGTGGCGCAGCGCCCCGGCGCGCTGCCCAAAGGTGGCTCGACCCACGCCGTGGCCGAGGTGTCGCTGCGCTCCGTCACCCAGACGGTGCGCGTGGATATCCGCAAGCTCGACCTCTTGATGAACATCGTGGGGGAGCTTTCGATCGTGCGCAACGCCATCGGGCGGCTCACCGAAAGCGTGCGCAAGAGTCCCGAGCTTCGCGAGATCGGTATGGAGCTCTACCGTTTGCACCGCGGGTTCGAGCGCCAGCTCGCCGATCTGCAGAGCGGCATCCTCGAGGTGCGCATGGTGCCGCTGGGGCAGCTCTTCGACAAACTGGCCCGCGTCGTTCGTCAGATCAGCCGCGAAGCGGACAAAGACGTGAACTTGGTCATCACCGGGGCCGAGACCGAGGTCGACAAGCTCATCGTCGAAGAGCTCTCCGATCCGCTCATGCACATGATCCGCAACGCCATCGATCACGCCATCGAGGCGCGCATCGAGCGCGAGCGGGTGGGCAAACCGGCGGTGGGGACCATCGCCCTCAACGCTTTTCAGAAGGCGAGCCACGTCGTCATCGAGGTCGAAGACGACGGCAAAGGCATCGACGAGACCAAGCTCGTCAGCGCGGCCGTGAAGCGCGGCCTCTTGGGGCAAGACGAGGTGACCGAGCTCGTTCATCGCGAAGTGCTGAACCTCGTCTTCATCCCTGGTCTTTCCACCAAATCCGACGTGGGTGAGCTCTCCGGCCGCGGCGTCGGGATGGACGTCGTCAAGACGAACATCGGCAAGCTCGGCGGGATCATCGACATCTACAGCGAGCGCGGCATCGGGACGAAGTTCACCGTCACCCTTCCCATCACGCTCGCCATCATCAGCGCGCTCATCGTGCAGATCGAAGGGCGAACGTTCGCCGTCCCGCTCGCCAGTGTGCAAGAGGCCATCTGGCTCGATCCCGCGGCGCTCCGCCGTGTGGAAGGGCAGGAGCTGATGACGCTGCGCGGCGCTACGCTGCCGCTCTGCCGGATGAACGAGCTCTTTGGACTGACGAGCGCCGTCAAGGCCAAGCTGCGCCCGTACGCGGTGGTCGTGTCGGTGGGCGCGCGTCGCCTCGGGCTCGTCGTCGACGAGCTCATCGGCCAGCAGGACATCGTCATCAAGCCGCTCGGTCCATCGCTCAAGAAGGTAAAAGGGTTTGCTGGCGCGACCGAGCTCGGCGATCAACGCGTGGCCCTCGTCTTGGACGCGCCCGCGCTCATCGAAGAGGCATTCCTCGGCGGAAGCGACGCCGCAGTGGGGGCGAGCTATGGCTGATCTCCTCGCCCGCGGCCGTAACGACCGGCATCGCGGCATCAAAGTGCGCGGCCCGCGCGTCGAGTACCTCGCATTTCGGCTGGGTGCCGACACCTACGCCGTACCTATCGGCGAGGTGCGGGAAATTCTCAAGCTTCCTCCGGTGACGGAGGTGCCGCGCGCTCCCGAGGAGATCGTGGGCGTCGTCAGTGTGCGCGGGCTCCTGGTCACGGTGATCTCGCTGCGCGCCAGATTGCGACTTCAGGCTACGGAATCGTCGCGCAAGGGTCGCATCCTCCTCGCGATGGGTGCTCAAGACGAGGTGATCGGGCTCTACGTCGACGAGGTGCTGCAGGTGTATCGCTTGGCGGAGAGTGAGATCGAAGTCGCGGCCAGCGTTCTCGGGGGTCGCTTGGGCGACTACATCGTAGGGATCGGGCGCCCCGACGGAGCGCTCCTCACGTTGCTCGATTTGCGGCCGATTCTCGGTCGCTCCGAACCGGTGGCGCGCGATGCAACTTAGCGCCAAACGAGCAGGTGAGGGGGCGTACAGCTTCGTGGCGTTCATGGTGGGTTCCGTTCGCTACGCGCTCGACATCGCGCATGTGCGCGAGATCGTCACTCCTCTCGCTCTCACGAAGTTGCCGCACACGCCGGGCGGTTTGGCCGGTGTGGCCGACCATCGTTCGGAG
>DATHEQ010000043.1:0-6234 GCA_035318505.1 Polyangiaceae bacterium
CCATCAGCTCGATATCCGATACCGGCCGTGCAACTTCGTCGAGTTGATGCCGCGATTGAAAGAGCGGTGAGCTGCGACGAAGAATGGCGATAATCATCCTCTTGCCTTTTGATTGCCGAGAGCCAGACAATGGTTGGATGATGCGAACAACCCGCCGAACGTCGCGCCGGCTCTTCGCTTTGATGTTCTCTGCGTACGGGTGTCGCGGCACCGCGCCAGCGCCGTCCGATCCACCCGCTACGTTGGAGGATGCGGCGAGCGCTTCGGCCTTTGCTGCAAGCGACGCGGCTTCCGCGCCGCCCCCTCTACTGTCCGTCGACAACCGCGCGCCCGGCCAGTTCGTGTTGCGCGCCGGCGCCGCGGTTCAAGTTGCGACCAAAGCTGTGATCGAGCGCCGCGCCGATGACGGCCGATGGTCGGCCTATGACGACCTCGAGGGCGGAAAGGGTTATCGACTGGTCGAGGGGTGCGCCGAGGTCGAACCGCCCCCCTGTCGAGCGCTTCGCGTCGACGACGTTCTCGTTCCCGAGCCCTGGAGCGGTCAAAGCTGCAGTGCCCAATGCAAGACCGATTGTGACAAGAATGTCTTCCGCGCCGGCGTTCACCGATTAATCGTCACGACCTGTGACACGCCCCCGCGCCGCTTCGAGGGGCAGCCTTTCGAAGTTCCTTCGAGCGAGGCGATGCTGGCGCGGCAACGCGCGGCCTCCGACGTCGTTCGCGCCACAATCGTGCGCCTCGATCCGCATCGAGCGAAGGCCGCCACCGGCGCGCGCAGCGACGACCACCGCGCTGGGTTCGCTGTCGTTCCCGGAACCGTGAATGCGATCGAAGTGGACGGCCGCTCCGAGCTCGTCAAGTGGTTGCGCCGCAAAGAGAACTTCAAGGATGGGAACGCCGAGATGAGAAAGGTCTGTGCTGAGCAGCCCGCCGTCGGCTTTTCTCTGACGAGCAGCTCGGGGTCCGACAGGGAGAGGGTCGCGGAAGTCGTCCTCGAGTTCGGCTGCAACCGCATCACGGTCGTCCACGAGCAAGGTGGTCAGCGCGTGACGACCGTGTCGTTCTTCGATCCATCACGGTCCGTCGTTGTTGCGATTGCGAGCCGCGCCGTCCCCTCCGACGGCGAGCTCGGGCGCCTGCAATAGACGTCGTAGCCGCGCCGACGACCAAGAGCGGTTGGGCCCAGATCAGCGCCGTTTGCGATGCGGCGCTTTGAGTTTCGGCGCTGTAACGTGCAAGTACGCCTCGCGCACCATGGCCGCCACCATGCCCCAATCGGGCTTCGCATCGAGTACGACGCCGACCCACCCGCTCGGCCCCACATAAGGCGGTCGAAAAAAGCGGGTGGGGTCGGCGTCGATGAGCGCCTCTTGTGCGCCGAGTGGCTGTGGCAACCACACCGCGAGGTGGGCGGCGCCATGGTGGTGGTTGTCGAGCATCGCGAAGACCTTCCCTTTGCCGGCGAACCAGGTGGGCTCCCCATGCGAAAGCTTTTCGACTGCCTCCGGCTGGGCCATGCAGATCTTCCGAAGCCGCTCCACGACGCGCTCATCTGCGGACGAGCGCCGGCGGATGGTGGGAAGAGGCGAACGGCTTTTTGCCATTGCACCATTCTATGGCGGGCCGGCCTCCGATGGGTAGACGGCGCGCCGCGAAGAGCGTTACGTTGATGGTTCAATCATCGGACCGCCGTGCGCGGTATCGGCAGCGCAGAGGGAGCAGGGCGACATGACCTCCGAAGGCAGACAGCTCTCATCGGTCCTCTCCGCGGCGCTGATCGCCGGCGGCGTCGTGGCGTCGTCGGTGGTGCTGGCGCGCGCGGGTGTTCAAGCCTTTCGAATCAAGCACGCCGAGCAGCGGGTCGTCGTCACCGGTTCCGCCACCAAACGGATCAAATCGGATTGGGTCGTCTGGCACGCCCAGGTCAAGTCGCAAGCGCCGGAGATGGCGCAAGCGTACAAGAAGCTCGCCAGCGACGTGCCCGCGCTCGCGGCTTTCGTCAAATCGCGCGGCATCGAGGCGAAAGAGGTCAAAGTCTCCGCGGCCAGCATCCAGGAGATTCATCCGCGCGACCGCGAAGGGCGCGAGATCATGGAGACGACCGTCGCCTACGTGACGGAGCAAGGCGTCGAGGTCTCCTCCCCCGACATCGAGAAGGTCGAGAAGGTCTCACGGGAGGTCACCGAGCTCATCGACCGCGGAATTTTCGTCCACTCCGAGGCGCCGCTCTACATTTACACGAAGCTCGCCGAGCTCAAGATCCAGATGCTGGCCGAGGCATCCAAAGACGCGCACACCCGCGCAGAACAGATCGCGACCCAATCCAAGAGCCGTCTCGGTTCGCTCCTCACCGCTCGAATGGGCGTCATGCAAATCAACCCCGCCAACTCCACCGAAGTCTCGGCGGAGGGTAACAACGACAAGACATCGCTCGACAAGGACGTGTTGGCCGTCGTCAGCGCGACGTTCGGCGTCGAATAGAAGCCGGCGCGCGCTCAGGCGTGCGCTCGGATCGAGGCGACTTGCGCGGTGCGGCGCTGCGTCTGCACCGTACCGCTGGTTCGTTCTCCGAAGGTCCAGGTCGGACGAATGCCGGGCGCGAGCAGCGACGGTGTCACCTCACTCGACGGAAACATTTGCACGAACGACGGCGCTTCGGCCACGCGGTCGACCAGCGTGCGCTCGAGCATCATCGACGTGTATTGCTCGACGCCCATCTCCGGCGTATTCGCATTGAGCACGACGTCCAGCATCTGGTGACGCGCGAAACCGCGCAAACCGGCGATGCGCGATGCTGCCGGCGACCAATTGTCGGCAGCGGTGCCATTCTCGCTGCACCCGAAGACGCCCTGCTCGGCGTGAACGAACAAGGTTTGGTTGCCGCTCGTGTGCCCGGGCGTACGAAGAAGCAAGCAGCCGTCGCCGAGCGCGAGGTCATCGTCGGTCAGGACGACGCGCTGTTCGGGGACGTCTTTCTTGCCGTCAGCAATGAACCATGCCGCTTGGAAGGGGTGCACGTCGTCCCAATCGGCCCATTCGCGACGCGGCGCGAGAAGATAGGCGTTGGGAAAGCGCGCCGCCATACCGGCCCGAGTTCCGAGCAATGGCCGCAGATCCTGGGTATGGAAATGATCGAAGGCGATGACGTCGATATCGCTCGGCGCGACCCCGAGCTTGGCGAGGTGCTCCTCGACCTGTCCGAACGAGCGGGCCATGAGCTTGTAGGAAACGAACTCCCCATAACGCTCGATCAGTTTCTTGAAGTAGGGCGTCGCGCGCGATGCCACGTAATCGGTGGGGTTAAAGAGGATGTTCTTCACCTCGCCTTCTGCCATGACCTGCACGAAAAGGCAGCGATGGGTCATGTACACGTAGGGCGACGGCGTGAGCGCGGCCCCGCTGAAGGCGTATTTCGTGGGATAGAGCAGCGTCGTGAGCGGGAACGTGCGCACCGCGAGCGCGCGTGGCCCGCTCCGGAGCGCGTCGCCGAGCCGCTCTGCTGCCGCGCGGATGGCGTGCAATCTCGCGGTGGACGTGGCTCCGGCTCGCGCGCCGTCGAGATCGTGAATCGTGCGGACCCAGGGGAGGCGGCGATCGACGGGTTCTTTCTGATGCATGACGTACCTCGTTCTCGATCTCAGGGGTAAAGGACGGTTTTCAGCGCGCCGCTCTTCTCGCGGAACAGGTTGGCGCGCAGCGCGTCACGAACTTGCTCGAAAGGAAAGCGGTGAGTGACCAGATCTTCGATGGGGCGATCGGCGGACGCCAGAATGTCGAGCGCGATATCGAACGTTCGCCGGCGCGCACCGTCGCGATCTTCGAAGCCGTACCCGAGGGTGCCCACCAAGCGGATTTCCTTGGTCCACAAGAACGAGAGGTCGAGCTTCGGCATGACACCGGCCGCGCCGACCATCACGATCGTGCCGCCCGGACGCGTAACGGCGAACGCGTCGGCGAGGCTCGTCGCAGTGCCGACGCAGTCGAAGACGCGGTCGAAACCGCCTGCCAGAAAATCGCGCCCCAGCACGGGCGTGAGGCGAGGAGCCCGCGTGAGGACGGCAGCCAGGTCGACGAGCTGACCGTCGCTCGGGCAGAGCGCGCGGTGCGCACCGAGCGCGCGCGCCTTGTCGAGATGCGTCGGGTCCAGGCTATAGAGCGTGATGTCGGTGTCGAACCCAAGCTCGCCGAGCGCCACCACGGTGCAGAAAGCGATGGGACCGCCGCCGATGACGAGCACGCGCTCGCCGGCAGAGGGTGCATTGCGCAGCACGGCGTGGACGGCGACGGCGAGAGGCTCCGTGAGCACCGCGCGCCCGTCGGCCACATAGGTCGGCACGGGAAACAGCTGGCTCTCGTGCGCCACCATGAGCTCGGCGAGACCGCCGGGCAGCTCGGCGCAGCCGCCCAAGATCATTCCCTTCAGCGGGCCGAGCGCGGTGCGTTCGCACACCTGGTATTCGCCCCCCGCGCAGCGCGCGCACGGTTCGGTCGCGCGCACACGGCAGTTGAGCCACGGATCCACGACGACGCGATCACCCTCGCGCACGGCGCGCACCGCGCGGCCGACCTCCGCCACCGTGGCGAGCACCTCGTGCCCCGGTATGAAGGGGAAGCTGGCGTAGGGAGACACCGAGGGCGGATGCTTGAAGTACACCGTCGCCACGTCGGTGCCGCAAAGGCCGCATGCGATCGGACGAAGCCGCACCCACGCGTCACCGGGAAGCGCCGGTTCGGAGACGTCGCTGCGCACGCGGAGACACGAATTTGCGCCGTCGTACAGCGAAAGCACGACTTTGCCGATCGCCTTGGCGACGACGTAGCGCGGAATCGACAGATCGAATACGACGGCTCGCACGCGTGGGGACCTCGCGTGCCAACGTAGCACGGGCCTCTCGCGCTCGCGGCGCGGCTACGTCAATTGGCCCGCAGCGCGAAGAGCACGTTCGACCTCCGCCATCCCTTGCTCTAGACTGATTCGCGGTTCATAACCGAGCTCGCGACGAACGCGGGCGATGCTGTAGGGGTGGGGTCGGCTAACGAAGTCGACGGCCGCGGGGCTCACGGGAAGGCGGATACCGATCAGCGCGCCAGCGCGACCCGCCAAAGAGAAGACGCTCCGCACGAGCGCGCCCGGCGCGGACGGGAGTCGTTTTCGACCGAGCATCCGCGCCAGATGGCCGAAGTACTCGGCGAAGGTGGTTTTGCCGCCATCGGTTACGTTGAACGCTTCACCCCCCGCGCCCTGCTCGAGCGCCAGAAAAACGGCGTCGAGCAGGTTATCGACGTGGACGTGGTTCATCGTGCCGCGCCCTCCGTCGATGAGGCAAAACATGTGCTTTCGCATGAGCTCGAGCGGGCGGAGCACCCAAGGGCGCGAGCGCGGCCCGTAAACATCACCAGGACGAATGACGGTAACATCGAAACTTCCCGGCGCGTGTAGCCCTAAAACGAGCCGATCGCTGGCCAGCTTGGTCTCGCAATAAGGATTGCCCTCGCCCCGAAAGGGCCCGTCTTCGGCCACGAACGGCGGGTAGGTGAAGCCGTAGACCATGACCGACGAGATCTGAACGAAGTGACGAACGCCCGCCGCGCGCGCCGCTTCGGCGACGGTGCGCGTGCCCTCGACGTTGACGCGTTGATAGAGCGCCCTCTCTCCGTCTTCTTCGACGACGGCCGCCGTGTGGAACATGATATCGGCCCCGCGGCTGGCGCGGGTCACCGCGTCCTTGTCCGTTACGTCACCGACCACGACCTCGGCGCCCTTTTGTCGCGCGAGATCAGCGGCAGCGGCCACCGCGTCGAGCCCCTGCACGCGCATGCCGCGCTCGAGCGCACGTTCCGCCATGCGCAGTCCGATGAAACCACCGATGCCGGTGATCGCCATCGTGCGCGCGCGCAATGAATTATTGTTCATTCATGGGAAGAGCAGTGGTCGGCACGCGTTCGCCTGGCAGACGAGCGGCGCGCAGCAGTCGTCATCACTGTCGCAGGGTCGACAAGTGCCTTCCTTGCAAGCGGCGCCGCCGTTGCAGGTGTTGCACTTGTCACAGGTGGCGGGTTGGCCGCATTTGTTGCCCGCATTGAGGATAGCCCGGTCATAGCGAACGAGTCCGCCGCCGAGCATGGTCAAGTTCTTGCCGTAGATCGACCCCGACACCCCGAGCGCGGGGAGATCCACGTCGGCGTTGGGCGCGTAGATATGGGCGCTTATCTCCCCGCTCGAGAGGACCATCT
>DATHEQ010000044.1:0-4557 GCA_035318505.1 Polyangiaceae bacterium
GGTCATCATGGCGCTCGTCACGACGTTCATGACGACCCCGCTGCTGCAGCTGGTCTATCCCACCTCGGAAATTAGCAAGGACGAGCCGTCTCCTCTTTTGACACCTTCCCCCGAACCCGTTTCGGCGAGCCCGCGGTTCACCATTCTCATGTGCGTGGCGTTCGATCGCTCCGGGCCGGCGATGGTCAAACTCGCGAGCGCGCTGGTGGCCGATCAGCCCCAGCACCATCGCCTATACGCATTGCGTCTCATCCGCCCCACCGACCGCGCCTCGTTTTATATCGTCGGTCAGGACGATGAAAATGGCGTGCAAGGACTGAAACCGCTGCTCGAAGCGGCCGACCGTCTTCACCTATCGGTGAGCCCGATCGCCTTCGTTTCGCCGCGGCCCGCTTTCGACATCTGCAATGTCGCCGACGTCAAAGGCGCGGATCTCGTTCTTCTCGGCTGGCACAAACCGGTCGTCACGCGCACCGTTCTCGGCGGCACGGTCGCCGACGTGCTCGAAAAAGCACCGGCCACGGTAGGAGTCTTCGTGGATCGCGGCCTCCAAACGGTGCGTAAAGTCCTCGTTCCCTTCCAAGGCTCCCCCGACGACAAGGCCGCGCTGAGCCTCGCCCGCCGTATGACGACCGCGAACGCCGAGGTCACCATCCTCCACGTCATCAAGCCTGGGCGGCAGGAAGACGAACGCCTCGGGGCTCAGCAGGAAATCGACGAAACCTTCGCCGAGGGCGGCCCTTGGAACCGCACCTCGGTGCGCATGAAGCTCGTGAGCCACGAAAAACCAGCGGTAGCCGCCGTCGAAGAAGCGGCTCGCGGCTACGACCTCGTTATCGTGGGTGCGGGGCACGAGTGGGGTCTCGAGCGCCGGCTTTTCGGTCTCGCGCCCGAGCTCATGGTCGAGCGGTGTCCTACATCGCTTCTTCTTGTGCGCCAGTATGACGCGCGCCGCGCGGCGGCGAATCGTCCACCGACCTGACGCCTATCGCGCCGCCAACCCATTGAAATGGCGGGGAGTGCGCGGGATTTGGTTCTCATGCCAGATACCGGTGAGCTTTTGATCGGTTTTGCGGGGCCATGGCTACTAGAGGCGTGAGGTAGGAGGCCTATGGAGTGGCTTCGGGGGCGCGGGGCTGCTTAGTGACTTGGTTGTGCCGTTTCGGTGGGGGCTCGGGTAGCGCGGATTGACGACAGTCTCGCGCGATCGGCTCCGCCATGCGGTGGTCCCGCGGAGCCAAATTCTTGGCCACCCGCGATTGTCACAATGGGGCGCGTGTTTCTCAAAGCGCGCGGATGCGCTTTCGAAAGCGATGCGGTATGGTGATGCGACAGGAACCTGCATACATGCTGAAAGTGGTCGACGGCGGCAAGCCCGAGGCCCAGGAGCAGCCGCCGCGAATCGATCCGCTGGCTGACCTGGCGCTGCGGGCGCGGCAGGGGGAAGAGGGCGCGATGCGCGATCTCCTGCGCGCCATCGGCCAACCACTGCTGGCCGCCGTGCGCGCCATCGCCGGGCGCGGTTCGCCCGACGTGGAAGACATCGCGCAAGAGACCATGGTCGCCTTCGTGCAGGCGCTCCCCGCCTTCCGCGGCGAATGCTCGGTGATGCACTACGCCTCGCGCATCGCGGTCCGCACGGCCATGGCGGCGCGCCGCCGGCGATTGGCGCGCGAAACGCGAGCCGATGCTCTCGAAGGAGATGCCCCGGCGAGCGAACGCTACGCGGCTTCCCCGGGTGAAGAAGCTTGGGTCGCGCGACGTCGCGATCTTCTGCGCTCGCTTCTCGACGAGCTGCCCCCCGTGCAGGCCGATACGTTCGCGCTGCGCATCGCACTCGGTTACTCGATGCAAGAGGTTGCCGACGCCACGGGCGCCCCCATCAACACCGTGCGTAGCCGGGTGCGACTCGCCAAAGAGGCATTGCGCCGCCGCATCGAAGAAGACCCCACCTTGGCCGAGCTCTTGGGGGGCGAAATATGAGTCACCCCGTCGACGTGCATCCTGAAGATCTGTTCGATCGCGAGCAGGCTGGGACGCTGACGGCCGACGAGCGTCGGCGGCTCAACTCGCACACGTTCCAGTGTGCGGCATGCGCGCTCGTTCGCACCGCGGTGAGGGACTTCGCCGCCCAGCGCAACCCCGCGCCTGGCGACGACGCGCTCATTGCTCGGCTCAGCGGTGAAGCACTGGGCAGGGCTGCAACGATCGCGTCGGGAACGATCTCCCCCGCCTTGCGCACGACGTACACCGGCACTCAGCCGCGGCGGCGCCGCTCGTGGGCCGTCGGTGCGATCGTTCTGTTCGCGGCGACCGGTGCGACGGCTTCCTTCTGGTCCGTGCGAGGTGCCATCGTGCAGCGTCTGCTCACGACCGCGCCCGCCGAGACCGTCGCGCCGGCCGCAGTCGAACCGAAGGTGCCGATTGCGCGCGCCAAGACGGCGCCCCCGGCACCGGTCGTCGAACAGCCTGCGCCCGTGGCAGAGGAAGCCGAACCGACGCCGGTGGTGGTGACGCCGATCGCGCCGCCTCCCATCGCCGCGCCGCGTGCAAGAGCACCGGAGCTGGTCAACGTGCCGCCCCCCGTGCTCGCGCCGGCGGCCGACGAGCTTTTCGCAGCGGCCAACGAAGCACGTCGCCGTGGCGACCCGCAAAAATCATTCGAGCTCTACACCGAGCTTTCCCGGAGGTACCCGGGCACCCGAGAAGAGACGACCTCGCGGGTGCTCCTCGGGCGTCTACTGCTCGATCGCGGCGGCGACCCCACGCAAGCGCTCGGTCTCTTCACGCGCTACCTGGATGAGAGTCCGGGTGGTACGTTGGCCGAGGAAGCTCGCTTGGGGAGGGCCCTTGCTTTGACGCGCTTGGGTTCGGCCAAGGAAGAGCGCCAAGCATGGCAGCAACTCCTAGCCTTTCATCCCAACTCGATTCACGCCGAAAGGGCGCGAAAGCGGCTCGACGAGCTTCACTGATCGGGCTGTTCATGTGGGTGCTTCTCTGCGCGCGTGATCGGACCGCGATGGCGGACGGTACCCAGGGCGAAGCTCCGCCTCGTCACGTCGAAATCAAAATGGTGGCCCCTATCGAGGACCGCGCCCTCGTGACGGTCCTCACCGAGCTGCTCGATCGCCTCCAAGTGACGACGCGCTTCGCCACCGTTCCCGATCTCGAGATCGAAGAGATGTGGAACCACCCCGGCGCACCGGCAGCCGTCGCGCGGGCGTGGATCGATTTGCGCGAAGCGGGCCAAGTCACCGTCTACCTCACCGGCGATCAGCAGGACCGCGTCCTCGTCCGGCAAGTCCCGCTCGTCGAGCGTCTCGACGAGGTCGCGCGCGAAGAAATCGCCCACATCGTGGAAGCCGCGGTCGATGAGCTACTTTTGGGTGGGCAGATTGGCGTAGAGAAAAAACACGGGCCAGAGCTGCCGCCTTCCGTTCAACTGCCGGCCCCTTTGCCCGAGCCATCGCTGCGTCTCGATATGGGATTCGGGTACGCCGCAGAGGGTTGGCACCGCGACCGAGGGCCGCTCCACGGCCCCGCCGCGTTCGTCAGTCTCGCCAAGAAGAATGGTCCCTGGCGCCCCGGCGGGTGGGTGTCGGCCGAGCTGCGCTTTCCGGTGGCAGTCCAGGGCGACACCAACCCAGTGCCGATGACACTCAATCAGGGAGCGGTTCGGTTGCTCGCGATCGTGGACCGCACGTTGTCCAATCGCTGGATGGTGCGAGGCGGCGTCGGCGGCGGTTTTGATTGGGTCCATGTCGGCTTCGACCAGCGCGAAACGTCCCAGCTGGCGCTCAACGGAGGCACGAAGTTCGTTCCGATGCTGCGCGCCCTGGCCCTTGCGCGCTACTCGTTCGCCTCCAAGAGCGAGATGTTCTTCGGCGTGGGCGCCGATGTGGACGTCGAGGACCGGAGCTACGTCTACGACACGATCCAATCGGACGGATTTGCCGAAAGGCATTCCGTTTTCCATCCTTCGTGGTTTCGACCCATGGCGCTCATTGGAATCACGGCCGATGTTCTCGCGTACTGATCAGCGCGTGTCGCTCGGCTCGCATGGGAGCGACGCGGGCGGTGCGCGCCAACGTCTTCTCGGTTGGCGCCGGCTCGCAGCCGCAACGCTGGCGCTGCTCGGCATGAGCGCGTGCGGCGGTAAAGAAGAGGTCATTGCGACGTTCAGGATGGATGCCGGCGTGTCCGAGGTCGCCCGATGCACACCGACTGGCCACGAGGCTTCGGACATGGGCCTCGACCTCTATTTCGTGATCGATCACTCGAACTCGCTGGATGTGTCCGTGTGGAATTTGCTCTGGTTAGGTCTTTCCGGCGCTTTCGAGATGGGTGTCCCACGCACGGCAACCGCGCCACGACCGGAGTTCGCCGGGATCGGCGTCGGCTTTGCCCTTTATCCCACGATGCCAGCGCCAGAGAGCTGCCTCGATGATTGCGGTTCGCGGCTGAGCTGCGATTGCCTCCACGACTGCGGTTGCAAGGACGAGGATCTGTCGAGGCCGGACTTTCTGGGCAACTGTTCATGCCGGTGGCCAACGTCTT
>DATHEQ010000045.1:0-12530 GCA_035318505.1 Polyangiaceae bacterium
CGCGTGGGAAGGGAAGAGAGGTACGCGACCGCGAGGTCGGCAGTCTTTCTTAGAAGTGCGGCGAGATCGTAGCGCGCGTCGGCCATTGTGCCGACGATAGCGGCACCACGGCCGTATTGCGACTGCCGCGATGGTCGCCGCGTCTTAGTCGCAATGGACTACGTCGCCCGTTGTTCGGCGCGCGAGGTGGCTTCGCGGTCCGCTTATTTGGTGCAAATTTGGTCGCACGCTGCGGGGGCGATAGGGGGTTGCGCCTTGACGTCGTCGCAGTTGAACTTCTTGTACCCGTCGAGGCAATCGTTGGCTTTGTCGGCGTGAAATGTCTCACCTGCAGCGCAGTTTTGCTTGTCAGGTGTGCATTCTGCATCGAACTTGGTCGCGCAATCGGCCGCGTTGAGCCCGAACGTCATTTTAAAAAGGGGCTGATTGAGCTCATCCGTTGTGAAGCACCCGAAGATTTTCTCGCAGACGACGTGGTTGGCCTGCTTGCAGCCGTCCACGGGGTCCGAAATGCTGCCACTTGAACTGCCGTCTCCCCCGCCGCACGCGCCAAAGGTCCAGATACCCACTCCGCAGGCCGCAACTGCAAGCAACTTTCGCATCAGTGAATCCTCCCGTAACGAAGCATCACAACATGCACGAGTGCGTAGAGGCAAGCTCATACGCGGCGCTTCCGAAGTCGCCGACGTAGGTGTTTGCAAACAAACGTGCTCCGCCGGAGAGAGGCGACATCGTCTACGCCGTTCGCGCTCCTCAGCGCGCACCCTCCGCCATCACCTTCGCCCATTGCTCAGCGATCTTCTTTGTCGATATCGGCTCCGCGGTGCGAAGCTCTTGTGCGAAGAGCGAGACGCGAAACTCCTCGAGCAGCCAGCGATAGCGTTCGAGCTCGCTGCTTCGCGTGCCGCGCGCCTCGTCGGCGTCGGCGCGCGCGGTGTACGCCTGCCAATGCGGGAGAAGCTCGGCTTGGCGGGCGCGATCTTTGGCGGGCTGGTTCGGGAGCCGCTCGATGCGCAGCCGTACGGCTTTGAGATAGCGCGGAAGATGAGCGAGCTGCGAAAACGGCGTCTCGCTCACGAACCCGGGATAGATGAGACGCGCGACGTGATCGCGGATCTCCGCAGAGGGCGCGGCAGCACTCGTGCGCGAAGCGGCGGGTAAAAGGCGCGCGACATCTTGGTAAGCCGCGAGGATCGGCGCGACGCGCGCGCAAACTTCATCGGCGAGACCGGCGAGTCTGCCGCGCGCTTGCTCCGCGCATCGTTCGAATGCGTCCTTCGAGCGTGGTGGGGGGCCGTCGCCGAGGCCCGCGCGATCGATGGCCGCTTCGACGATGTCGTCCCGCAGCGAGTCGCCGCTGCCGATCATCGCAAACTGCAGGGTCATCGCCTGAATGCCGGGTAGATTGCGGCGCACCACTTTCGTCGTCTCGGCGATTCGCATCGCGAGAAGGCGGCGCACGCCGCGGCGGTGCTCGAGCGCTGCTTCGCCCGGATGCTGGAACACACGCAGCGCGACGCCGTCTTTTTCTGCGACGAGAGCGGGATATCCCGGCAAAGAGAAAGAGCCTTGTCGGACCTCGACGCGCTCGGACAGATCGCCGAAGTCCCACGACGTTACGCGGTCCCGTTCCCAGTGACTTCTCGAAGCATGCCCGAAGCTTTCGCGCGCGCGGAGACCGAGCTTGCCCTTCTGCTCCGTGAGATCGCGCGATTGCGCGACCTGTCTGCCTTGCTCATCGACGACGCGAAAAAGCATGCGCAGATATTCCGGGCCGGCGGCGGGATTGAATGCGCTCACCGGGACGGCGATCCGCTTTTGTGCTTCGAGATAACGGCTCAAGGCGCTGGCCAGTGTTTCCGTCGCGCCCCCTTGCGCACCTGGGCTGTGGGCGCGCCGCTCTCGTACGAACCGTTCGGCCGTGTCGCGCACGGGGACGAAGATCTTGCGGATGGATTTGGGAAGCGATTCGAGCAAAGCCGTGACTTGGTCGACGAGAAACCCCGGTACGAGCCACGCGAAGGGCGCCGCGTCGAGCTCGTTCAGCGCAGCGAGCGGCACCGTCACGGTGATGCCGTCTTCCTCGTGACCGGGCTCGAAACGGTACGTGAGCGGCAATCGCAGCCCTCCCACCTCGAGCGCATCGGGGAACATCTCCGCGTCGACCGCGGCGGCGTCGCCGATGAGCACGTCCTCGGGGGCGAGGAAAAGCGCGCGAGGGCTGCCGTGTTCGATTGTTTTCCGCCAGGCGTCGAAGCGCCTGCCCGACCAAACGTCGGCGGGGAGCGCTCGGTCGTAAAAAGCGAAGACGGCTTGCTCGTCGA
This sequence comes from Polyangiaceae bacterium, assembly GCA_035318505.1. Taxonomy (GTDB): domain Bacteria; phylum Myxococcota_A; class Polyangia; order Polyangiales; family Polyangiaceae; genus DASWDH01. The sequence goes on from DATHEQ010000045.1 coordinate 2,325, forward strand.
CCAAAAGATCGCGGCGCCGCGCGCGATCGGCGAGCCGCTCGATCGACGCCACCACTTCGCAGTTGTGGCGGAGAAATGCGCCCGGTGTATTGAGCTCGCCGGTGACGAGCGCTTCGCGAATGAAGATCTCGCGCGCGGCCTCGGCATCGATGCGGGCAAAGTCGATCCTGCGCCGCGCCACGATGGGAAGTCCGTGCAGCGTCACTTTCTCGAAGCCGACCACCTGCCCGCGCGATTTGTCCCAGCGCGGCTCGAAGTAGCGTCTTTCGACGAGGTGCTCGGCGAGCGGCTCGACCCACTCCGGTTCTATTTTGGCCACGGTGCGCGCGTAGAGCCGCCCCGTTTCCACCATCTCCGCCGCCATGATGAAGGCGGGTCGATTCTTGAAGAGGGCGGATCCAGGAAAGATGTTGAGCTTCACGTTGCGCGCCCCCACATAAATCCGGTCATCCTGCTTCATGGCCACGCTGCCGAGGTACCCGGTGAGCAGCGCCTTGTGCAGCGCGGCGTCGTCTCCGTGCCCGCTGACGATCGGAAATCCCATCCCGCGCACCAGCTGGTGCAGCTGCCGGTGGACGTCCTGCCATTCGCGCATGCGTAAGAACGAAATGAACTGCGACTCGCACCACGTGCGGAGCTTGCGCGAACCAGCGCGCCCCGCCTCTTCTTGAAAAGCGTCCCACAATTTCAGATAGGACACGAAGTCCGAGGTCTCGCTTTGGAATCGGCGATGCGCCTGGTCGGCTTTCTCCTTGGCGTCGTGGGGCCGGTAGCGTGGGTCTTGCACCGACAAGGCCGAGGCGATGACGAGGATTTCGGCGAGGCAACGATGATCGCGGCCGCCGAGAATGATGCGCCCTACGCGGGGATCGACGGGCAAACGCGAAAGCTCACGCCCCACGCGCGTCAGGCGATGCTCTTCGTCGAAAGCGCCGAGCTCGAAGAGCGTCGCGGCGCCGTCGCGGATGGCGCGCGTGCCGGGGGGCTCGACGAAGGGGAATTCCTCGATACTGCCGAGGCCCAAGGCCGCCATCTGCAAGATGACGCTCGCCAAGTTGGTGCGTACGATCTCGGGCGGGGTGAAGACGGGGCGCGCGGCGAAGTCTTCCTCCGAATAGAGACGGATGCAGACGCCCGCGCTGGTGCGCCCCGCGCGACCGGTCCTTTGGTTGGCGGAGGCTTGCGAGATTTTCTCGATGGGAAGCTGCTGTACTTTGCGCCGCGTATCGTAGCGGCTCACGCGCGCCAGACCGGTATCGATGACGTAGCGCACGCCTGGGACTGTCAGCGACGTTTCTGCGACGTTGGTCGCGAGCACGATGCGCCTTCCTGTGTGCGGGCGAAACACGCGGGTCTGTTCTCCCGCGGAAAGGCGCGCATAGAGCGGGAGGATCTCGGTTTTCTCGGTGTGCGCCTTGCGCAGCGCGTCCGCGGCCTCGCGGATGGACTGCTCGCCGGGCAAGAAAACGAGCACATCGCCGCTCTGATCGGGCAACTCGCGCACGGCGTCGAGGAGAGACGATAAAAGCGCGTCGTCGCCCGATCGCGCGTCTCCACCATCCTCCTCGTCATCAGCGTCAGCGACGGGCGGGGGCCGGTAACGCATCTCGACCGGGTAAACGCGCCCCGAAACTTCGATGATGGGCGCCCCCCCGAAGTGGGCCGCAAAGCGTTGGGGATCGATGGTGGCGGAGGTGACGATCACCTTCAGATCGGGACGCTTGGGGAGGAGTCGTTTCAGGTAGCCGAGCAAAAAATCGATGTTGATGCTGCGCTCGTGCGCCTCGTCGATGATGATCGTGTCGTACTGTTCGAGAAAACGGTCCCCTTGCGTTTCCGCAAGAAGGATCCCGTCGGTCATGAGCTTCACATAGGTCGCGTCGGAAACGCGGTCGGTGAAGCGGATCTTGTAACCGACCGCGCTTCCCACTTCGGTGTCGAGCTCCGTCGCGATGCGTGCGGCTAGGGTGCGCGCCGCCAGTCGGCGGGGTTGGGTGTGTCCGATGAGACCCGCCACGCCGCGGCCGAGGTCGAGGCAGATCTTGGGCAGCTGCGTCGTCTTGCCCGACCCGGTCTCGCCGCAGACGATGACGACCTGCGCATCGGCGATGGCGCGCGCGATCTCGTCTTTTCGCAGCGCGACCGGCAGGTCGGGCGGGTAGGTGGGGCGCGGTCGCCCCGCCTCGCGTGCCGCTCTTCGCTCTTGAGACGCCTTCACCGCCTCGCCCAGCTCGGCGAAGGCCGTTTCGTCACCGGCGTGCCGCCCTCGGATCGCGTCCAAGCGGCGGCGCAGTCGATGGCGGTCGCGCAACATGCAGCGGTCGATTTCCGCGGCAAGGGAAGCGGGGTTCACGAGGGGTGCCAGCTCCGTTTCATTGGCTGCATGTACCACTTGGTGCGCTCGCAAAAAGGGGGTCCCATTCGTCGGCCGGTCGAAGATGCTTGCAACACCGCCAAAGTCGACGACCATAGAGTCAATGCGGGGTCGGGTAGGCCTATTTCTCGAGTTGGCCGGACTGACGATCGCGTACGTGCTGGCGGCCAAGTTGGGACTGATGATGGACGCCGTGGCCGGCTTCGCGACGCTCGTCTGGCCGGCCAGCGGCTTGGCGCTCGCGGCGCTCTTTTTGCGCGGCAATCGACTGTGGCCTGCCATCGCGCTCGGCGCGTTTCTCAGCAACTTGTGGACGGGGGCGCCCTTGCTCGTGGCGACGGGGATCGCGGTCGGCAACACGCTCGAGGCGGTCGCGGGTGCCGCTGCGATCCGATACATCCCGGGATTCGCGCCCTCCCTCGACCGCGTGCGTGACGCCCTCGGTCTGGTTCTGGTCGCATGGGTCACGACGACCATCAGCGCCACGCTCGGCGTCCTCAGCCTGACCACGGGGGGAATCGTGGCCGCCGCGAGCTTCGCGGAAACGTGGCGAACGTGGTGGATCGGCGACGCGCTCGGAGATTTGGTGGCGGCGCCTTTGCTTCTGGTTTGGGCGACGAAACCGCCGCCGAATCTGCCCTCCGCACGGCGCGTGGAATGGGCGGCGCTCGGCTTGACGCTTCTCGCGATGGGCTTTCTCATTTTCGGCACCGAGGCGCCGACGCTCATCATCGGACAGGCCTACTTCCTCTATCCCCTCCTCATTTGGGCAGCGCTCAGGTTCGGCCAGCGGGGAGCCATCTCCGCGACATTCCTGTGCTCGGTCATCGCCATTACCGGCACGGCCTTAGGGCGCGGTCCGTTCGCCAGACCTGCCCTGCACGATAGCTTGCTGGTGCTGCAGCTTTTCATGAGCATCACCGCGGCGACGTTCCTCGTCATGGGCGCTTCCGTCGTCGAGCGGCGCAAGGCGGTTCGCGATCTGCGCGCGTCCCAGCGCGGATTGGAGACCCGCGTCGAGGAAGGGACGGCGGCGCTCAACCGCGCCAACGAGCGACTCGTCCTTCTGAAGCAGCTCGAAGAAGCGGTAGGCGCTCGCGACGCACTCATCTCGATCGCGTCGCACGAGCTTCGCACCCCGCTCGCCGCCATGCAGCTTCACTTGGATCTCATGACGCGCGCCATCCTCAAGAGTCCCGACCAGGAATCCTTGCCCGATCGGATGATGGTCAAGCTGACGACGTTCGAACGCCAGATCGGCCGCCTTTCGAAGCTCATCGACCACCTGCTCGACGTTTCGCGCATCACCGCCGGGCGGCTGGAGCTCGCGCTCGAAGAAGTCGATCTCGCGGCCCTGGCCCGCGAGGTTGCCGATCGTTTCGACGAAGTGCTGCGGCGCGCCGACTGCGCGGTGAGCTTGCAGGCTCCGGTGGCGGTCATAGGAAGCTGGGATCGCCTGCGCATCGAGCAGATCATCACGAACCTGCTTTCCAATGCCGCAAAATACGGCAGCGGGCATCCTATCGACATCGAAGTCGAAGGGGACGCCGACAGTGCGCGGCTCGTGGTGCGCGATCATGGGATCGGAATTCCTCCGGAGGATCAGTCCCGCATTTTCGAGCGCTTCGAGCGTCTCATCGCCGGACGCGAAGCCCCAGGCTTCGGCCTCGGTCTCTGGATCGTGCGCCAAGTCGTGGAAGGGCTGTGCGGTCAGATCCGGCTCACGAGCGCGGTCGGATCGGGCACGACATTCGTCGTCGAGTTGCCTCGCCGCCCCCCGGTAGAGCGTCCCGCGCGCGCCACGGAGCTCTCTGCCAGTCTCAAGCGCAAATCGCAGCCGCGGGTCTTCGACTGGGCGCGCAAGAACTAGCGACTGCGGGCGGGCTCCGCCGGACACGGTGATCCGAGTGTCCCGGGCGCGAAAATGTTAAGCCAAGCGGGTGACTTCTGCCTCCGCTACGGCCTCGGCGTCGAAGCTCGTGCTTCGCGCCCCCAGCGCATCGCTGCGGCTCGATCACGCCGTTCGCTTTCTCGTTTCTTGCGGCGCCGCGACGGAGGTCCTCATCGTGGGAGCTTCGGTGGATGCCGCGGCGGGGTTGGGGCGAGCGGCCGCGGGTGATTCGGTCAGCACGTTTGGCTGGCATCGCTTCACCTTGGCTCGTCTCGGTGCCGTCCTTGCATCGCACACGCTCGGCGATCGTGGGCTGACGCCCGTCGGCGCGCTGCCGCTCGAGGCCGTCTGCGCGCGTCTCGTCCATCGCCTGGGGCCCGGCGGGCTCGGTCGTTTCGCAGCCATCTCCGATCGCCCCGGTTTGCCGCGCGCGCTCTCGCGCACGCTCGACGAGCTGCGCATGGCGGGCGTGCGTCCGGCCGAGCTCGAAGACGCCGACGTAGCCGCCATCCTCGCCGCCTACGAAGCCGAGCTCGGCCGCGCCAAGGTGGTCGATCGCGCGGAGGTGCTGCGCCTGGCCAGCGTGGCAGCGGCGAGTGGTCAGCGCGACGATCTCGTCGGAAAGCCGCTGGTTCTTCTCGACGTTCCCGTCCAGAGCGCGCGTGAGGCCGAGCTCGTGACCAAACTGTGCGAGCGAGCGTCGCGCTGTCTCGTCACCGTGCCGCTCGGGGACGAACGCACCTACGAGTTCGTGAGAACACTGCGGGGCGTAGAAATCGTCGATGCGCGGCCCACCGACGCGACCGCACTTTGCCGCTTGCAGGCCGGCCTTTTCTCGCCGACGGCGGAGCTCGGTGAGAGCGGCGATGACGTGGTCATCCTCTCCGCGCCGGGCGAGAGTCGCGAGTGCGTCGAAATCGCGCGCCGACTGCACGCGGAAGCGGAGCGCGGCACGCCGTTCGATCGCATGGCCATCGTGCTGCGCTCGACGCAGCAGTACCGCGCGCATCTCGAGGAAGCCCTGCGTCGCGCCAGCATTCCCGCCCATTTTGCGCGCGGCTCCGTTCGACCCGACCCGGGCGGGCGCGCGTTCATCGCGCTCCTCGGGTGTGCGGCTGATGGTCTCTCGGCGCGTCGTTTCGCGGAGTACCTTTCGCTCGGCGAAGTGGCCGATGCCGAGCCCGAAGGGAAACCGCCGCGCGCCGCGCCGGCCACCGAACGGTGGTTCCCGCCCGACGAAGAGCTCCTCTCGGAGGCGATCGCGCGCGCCTCGGATGCGCCTCCCGACGACGGGACCGAGGATGGCGAGCCGCTCGATGCGCAGAGAGGCGCGGCCGCACCCGCGGCCTTCGAGAAGAAAGCGACGGAGTTCGGAACGCTGCGCGCGCCCAGGCTCTGGGAGCGATTTCTCGTCGATGCCGCAGTCATCGGTGGACGTGACCGCTGGGAGCGGCGCTTGGCCGGTTATCGGTCGGAGCTCGAGCACGAGCTCGATCATCAAATGAAGCGCGATCCCGAGGACCCCGTAACGACTCGGATCGAGCGCGATATCGAGGCGCTCGATCGTTTGCGCAGCTACGCGCTGCCGCTTCTCGCCGACTTGGAATCGCTCTCCACCTTGGTCGCCGATTGGGGCACGTGGCTCGACCGGCTTTCGGCGCTGGCCACCCGCGCGCTGCGCCGCCCGGAAAGGGTTCTCTCGGTGCTCGCCGAGCTGGCTCCCATGTCCGAGGTGCCGGAGGTCGATCTCACCGAAGTACGCCTGATTCTCGAACGCCGCCTCACCGATCTCGTGGTGCGCCCGAGCGAGCGGCCGTTTGGTCGGGTGTACCTCGCCCCGGTGGACCAGGTGCGCGGGCTTTCCTTCGACGTCGTGTTCGTCCCCGGTCTCGCCGAGCGGCTCTTCCCCCAAAAAGTCACGGAGGATCCGATTTTGCCCGACCGCGAGCGGGTGAAGCTCGGCGGGCGCCTGCGCACCAACGCCGATCGCTCCGCCACCGAGCGGCTCCTCTTGCGGGTCGCGGTGGGCGCGGCACGAAAGAGGCTCGTCCTCTGCTACCCGCGCATCGACGTGGAGCAGTCGCGTCCGCGCACCCCGTCGTTCTATGGCCTGGAAGTGCTGCGCGCGGCGGAGGGCAGACTTCCCGGTTTTGACGAGCTCGCGCGCCGTGCCGAGGAAGTCGGCGAGGCGCGCCTCGGTTGGCCCGCTCCGTCCCGCCCGGCCCAGGCGATCGATGCCGCCGAGCACGATCTCGCGCTGCTCCAATCGATCCTCGATCGCTCGGAGAGCGAGACCGTCGGACGAGCGCGCTACCTGCTCGATGCCAACCCGCATCTCAAGCGCGCTCTGCGTTTTCGCGCGCGACGATGGATCAAGAACTTTACGCGCGCCGATGGTCTCGTCGATCCCGATCCGCTCGCCAAGCCCGCCCTCTTGGCGCATGGTCTCGGCGCGCGCTCGTACTCGCCGACCGCGCTGCAGCACTACGCGGCCTGTCCGTACAAGTTCGTCTTGAGCGCCCTGCACAAGCTCGCGCCGCGGCAGGAGCCGCTGCCGCTCGAAGAGCTCGACCCACTGCAGCGTGGATCGCTCATCCACGAGGTCGAATTTGCGCTGCTCGGCAGAATGCGCGACGCGGATCTCTTGCCGCTGACGGAGGCGAAGCTACCTGCGGCGCGCGCCTTGCTCGACGAGGTGCTTGATGAGGTCGCCACGAAGTACCACGACGATCTAGCCCCCGCCATCGACCGCGTGTGGCGGGACGGTATCGACTCGATCCGCGCCGATCTGCGCGAGCTGCTGCGGCGCGCCACCGAAGAGACCACCTGGATCCCCGCTCACTTCGAGCTTTCCTTCGGTCTCACCGAGCGTCGCGAGCGCGACCCGAGGAGCATCGACGAACCGGCGGTTCTCGACTGCGGGATCCGACTGCGCGGATCGATCGATCTCGTGGAACGGCGGGAAGGAGGCGGGCTGCGGGCGACCGACTACAAGACGGGCAAGGCGCGCGCCGTGGACGGGATGATCATCGGCGGAGGAGAGACGTTGCAACCGGTGCTCTATGCGCTCACGCTGGAGAAGCTGTTTCCCGACCAGCGCGTCGACTCGGGGCGGCTCTACTACTGCACGTCCGTCGGTGAGTTCAAAGAGGTCACGATCTTGCTGGACGACGAGGCGCGCGCCGCCGCGACCGAGGTCGCCAAGACCGTCGGCGACGCGCTCGAGAAGGGGTTTTTCCCGGCGGCGCCGGCCCCGCGCGGATGCGAGTGGTGCGACTATCGGCCGGTGTGCGGGCCGTATGAAGAGCTTCGCACCAGCAAGATCAAACGGCAGGACAAATTGGTGGCGCTGCACGCCTTGAGGAAACGGGTATGACGCCGCTCGCCGACGAAGAGGCGCGCCGCCGTATTCGCCACGATCTCGGGACCACGCTCGTCGTGGAAGCAGCGGCCGGCACGGGCAAAACCACGGAGCTCGTGGGGCGCATCCTCTCGCTCCTGCGCAGTGGCGCCAGCCTTTCGCGCATCGTCGCCGTGACCTTCACCGAAAAAGCAGCCGGCGAAATGAAGCTCCGCTTGCGCGCCGAGATCGAAAAGGCGCGCTCCGCGACGACCGCCAGCGAAGAAGAGAAGCACCGCCTCGATCTCGCCCTCTCCGAGCTGGAAGAAGCTCGCATCGGAACCATCCATGGCTTTTGCGCAGACCTGCTACGAGAGCGGGCTGTCGAAGCCAAAGTCGACCCGCAATTCGAGGTAGCCGCCGAGGAGGAGAAGGAGCGGCTCTACGGAGAATGCTTCGAGCGTTGGTTCCAAGCGGCTCTCGCCGACCCTCCGGAAGGCGTGCGGCGGGTCTTACGCCGTCGATCGCGTGACCGTGACGCGCTCGGGCCTCGGCTCGTCCTCCGGCGCGCCGGCGCCGACCTCATCGAACAGCGCGATTTCTCCACGCCGTGGCGCCGCGATCCATTCCAGCGCGAAGAAGCCATCGACGCCATCGTGGCGCGGCTCGAGACGCTCGCCAGCTACGTCGCCAAGGCCGACGCGAAGGACGACTACCTGGTGCAGAACTTGGTTCACGCGCGGCGTTTCATGGCCGAGCTGTCCGCCAAGGAGGCGGTCCGCGACGAGCGGAGCCGCCGCGATTACGACGGCATCGAAGCCGGGCTGCGCGATCTCGTCACGGGCAAAGCCAAGAAGAGCTGGCACTGGAAGGGAAGCATGCGTGGCTTCCGCAATCCGGTCATCCGCAAAGAGGCGCTCGAGCTCCGCGATCGACTGCGCCAGGAGATCTTGCTGCTCATCGACGTCATGGACGCCGATCTCGCCGCCTGCCTTTTTCGCGAGCTCCGCCCGCTCGTCCATGAGTACGAGAAGTTGAAGACCCGCAAGGGAAAGCTCGATTTTTTGGATTTGCTCCTCCTCACGCGCGATCTCCTTTCGCACGACCAAGGCGTGCGTAGCGAGCTGCAGACGCGGTTTTCGCACTTGTTGGTCGACGAATTCCAAGACACCGACCCGCTGCAGGCCGACATCTTGATGCTGCTTTCCGCCGACGACCCGAGCGAGCGCGATCCGTATGCCGCGCGCCCCGTCCCCGGCAAACTCTTCGTCGTGGGCGATCCCAAGCAGTCCATCTACCGCTTTCGCCGCGCCGATGTAGCGCTCTACGAGTCCGCCAAACGGCGACTTGTCGCGCGAGGCGCGGAGCTCGTCCACCTCACGACCAGCTTTCGCAGCGTGCCGTCGATCCAGGCCATGGTCAACGCCGCGTTTGCTCCGCTCATGACCGGCGGCGAAGATGGCAGCCAAGCGTCGTACGTGCCGCTCACGCCCTTTCGCGCCGAGCCCGAAGGGCGCCCCACCATCGTCGCGCTGCCGGTGCCGCGGCCCTATTCCGATTGGGGCAAGATCGTCAATTTCAGAATCGAAGAATCGGTGCCCGACGTCGTCGGCGCCTTCGTCGACTTCTTGATCCAGAAGAGCGGCTTTACCATCACCGAGCGCGACGATCCGACCAAGCGTGTGCCGGTGGCGGCGCGGCACGTGTGTCTCCTCTTCAAGCGGTTCCAACAGTTCGGAGAAGACGTGACCCGTCCCTACGTGCGTGCGCTCGAAGCGCGGCACGTTCCTCATGTTCTCGTGGGAGGACGCTCGTTTCACGCGCGGGAAGAGGTGCTCGCCGTGCGTAATGCATTATCGGCCATCGAATGGCCCGAGGACGAGTTCAGCGTGTACGCCACCTTGCGCGGACCTTTCTTTGCCGTGAGCGACGACGCGCTGCTCGCGTTCCGTTATCCGGAAGGCAAGCTCGTACCGAGCCGGCGATTGAACCCGCTCCGGCCTCTCGAGAAGAGCGAGCTCTCCGAGCTCACCCAGGAGGTCGGAGATTCTCTTTCGGTGCTCGCGCGGCTGCACCGAGGGCGCAACCGGCGGCCCATCGCCGACACACTCGCTCAACTGCTCGAGGCTACGCGCGCCCATGCGGGCGTGGCTATCTGGCCGACGGGTGAGCAGGCGCTCGGCAATTTGCTGCGCGTGCTCGACCTGGCGCGCCGGTTCGAAGCCGCCGGTGCGACGTCCTTTCGCTCCTTCGTCAGCCGACTCGACGATGAAGCCGAGCGCGGCGGCGCGGCCGAGGCGCCGGTGGTGGAGGAGGGTACCGACGGCGTGCGCATCATGACCGTGCACAAGGCCAAAGGGCTCGAATTCCCCGTCGTCATCCTGGTCGATCCGACCGCGCCCGCGACGCAGCAAAAGCCGTCCCGCTATGTCGACGCCGAGCGAAAGCTGTGGGTGATGCCGCTGGCGGGGTGCGCGCCGGTCGAGCTGCTCGAAAAGCGCGACGACGTGCTGCGCCACGACGCCGCCGAGGCCGTGCGACTCGCTTACGTCGCGGCGACGCGCGCCCGCGAGCTCTTGGTGGTGCCCGTCGTCGGAGATG
>DATHEQ010000046.1:0-7056 GCA_035318505.1 Polyangiaceae bacterium
CTTTGTCGCTTCACTCATCGGCGCGCCGCGTGCCACCGGGCATACGCGGCTCGACGGCAGCTTCACCGAAGCTGCAGCGCGCGGAAAGGCGCTCTTCGAGTCGAAGGCGATGTGTGCGACCTGTCACAAGCCTCCTCTCTATACGAGCCGCGAGATGGTTCCCGTCGGCAAATCGGGCGTGCCCGCCGACGTCCCTACGCTCCTCGGCGTTTATCGTCACGCTTCGTTCTTCGTGAAGGGGACCGCGCGCACACTCGAGAACGCCGTCGATGTCGCCGTCGATTTCGTGAAAATCCCGCTGAGCGCATCCGAAAAAGCGGACATCGTCGAATTTCTCTATCAATTGACGCCCAAAGGCGGCGCGCCACTCGGCATCTGGCCCGACATCGACAGCGCCGAGGGTGTCGAGCCGACGGTGAACCCGTGGGTAGAGTTCGCCGATCCCGTGGACGCGAGCCGGCCTGGTACGAGCGCCGCGGATGCCGCGCGACCTTTCCTCAAGCTCGAGACCGCCGAAGGCGTCGAAGTGCCGGGCCATCTCGCACTGGACGGTTGGCGCGTTCGCTTCGTACCCGACGCTCCTCTCGCAGAAGGCGCGGCGTACGTATTCCGTGTCCTTCCCGGTTTGCCCTTCCAATCCGGCGGTGAGCTCGATGCCGAGCGGCGAACGCAGTTTCGAACGGCGACGAGCCCCGTCGGGACGTGGCCCCTGACGGCCGCGATGCAGGTGCAACTGTCTTTCCCGCCGGGGGCGCCGCCGACGCCGGTGCCCTTGCTTTTGCAAGCGCGATCCGCGGCGACGCCGAGCGAGCCGCTCGGCGTCGTCATCGCGCCGACGATGCTCGCGACGCAGCAGCGGCAGCCGGCTTGGGTGCGCGTAGATGGCGATCGGGTTCTCCTCGCGCCGTTTGCCGTCCCAGTGACCCCCACCGCGGTGGCCAATGCCTCGCAGGTGACGGGCCGGGTTACCCATGTCGAAGGCGGTGTCGTGCGCAAAATCGAGGGCACGCTTCGTCTCAGCGGGCCGGGTATCGATGTTCCCGAGGTCCCGTTCGTGATCGACGCCATGCCTTAGGCGCGCCGCTTCGACTATTCCAACAGCGCTGCGCGGATCAAGTCGCGCGTTCGCCGCGCATCTTCGTCGTTTTCGTACTTCTGCCGCGGCCAAAAGAAGCCGCGTAGACCGTCCTTCTTACGCCGCGGCACCACGTGCACGTGCAGATGGGGCACGCTCTGACTGACCTTGTTGTTCATCGCCACGAAGGTCCCGTCGGCGGCGAGCCCGGTCTCGACGGCGCGTGTGATCCGCTGCACGAACGTAAAGAAGGGGCCCACGACGTCGCCCGGCAGATCGGTCAGCGTGTCCGCGTGTCCGCGCGGCACGACGAGGCAGTGCCCAGCAAACACGGGTCGATGATCGAGAAAAGCGAGGAACTGCGTGCTCTCGCCGACGATCAGCGCCGGGGCCGTGCCCGCGACCATTTTGCAGAAAAGACAATCGGCTCTGCTGCTCGTCGCGGAAGGCGCGCTCCGAACTGTGTCCGTCACTTGGCGCCTATCGCCTTGGCCTGCCGATCGGCCTCCGCCCGCGCCGGATGATCGGCGGGAGCGTCGACGAGAAAGCGCTGGAAGAGAGGCTTGGCTTCGGCGGGTTTCTTCATGAAGTCGGCGAGAAGAATAGCGAGATTGAACTCGGCCCCCACGTTGTGCGGATCGCGCGCGAGCACGCCTTCCAAAATCTTCTGCGCCTCGTTCCACTTGGCGGTGTGATCCTTGTCGCCCTGCGCGCGCAGCGCCGCGGCAAGCCCGATCGATGCATCCGGATCGTCTTTGACGTCTTTGAGGACGGCGCGAAACTGCTCTTCCGCCTTGCCGTACACGCCGGCGCGCACGAGGACGGTTCCGATGTTGAGTCGAGAAGTCGTGTCTTTGGGATCGAGGTGCGATGCCTTGACGAACGAAGCGAACGCCGCCGCGTCGTCTCCTTTGGCGAGCGCGACGAGGCCCGCCGTGCGATGGGCGATGGCGCTCTCCTTGTTGCTGGCGATCGCTTCCTTCACCAGCAACTCGGCGCTGTCGCGTTCTCCCTTGGCCAGCTCGGACAACGCGAGCTCTGCTAGCGCCGTCGCGTCGCCCGCTTTGCGCCGCAGGGCGTCTCTCGCCTGGGCAATGGCGGCATCGATCTGTCCCGAGTCGCGCAGCGCCACCACGTAGAGAGCGCGCGCTTCTTTGGCCTCCGGGTGCTGCTCGACGAAGAGTTGAAGCCCATCGGCTGCCTTCCGGTTTTCGCCCCGACGCCGTCGCACTTGACCGAGAGCCATCGCAATTTCTTCCGCGCCTGGGGCGAGCTGCGCCGCGTGCTCGAGCGACGGTTCTGCTTCCGCCAAATCGCCGCTCTGTGCCAAAAGGACACCGAGGTTATAGTGTGCTTCCCACAACTTGGGATCGATCGCGATCGCTTCGCGCATGAGCGCCGCCGCGCGATCGCGTCCGCTCGGCGTTTTCGCAAACTCCACGCCGGAGATCATCTTGGCAGCCGCGGCGGGGACGACCGCGTTGGCGGCCGGCGCGGCGACGGGTTTCTTCTTGGAACCACCGCAAGCCGAAAGACTCAGCGCTAAAGCGACGCAAACGCCGTTGATGGCCGAGCGCGCGCCGGTCATTTCTTGGTCGCTTTCGAGGCAGTCACCGGGGGAGGCGCAGCCGATTCTTGCCCCGCCGCGCGCCGCGGCCCGGAGATGAGCGGGGGCAGCGCAACGGGCGCCGAGGAGCGAACTTCGATGCCGATCTCTTTGGCCGGCGGATAGAGCTCGGCATTGAGTCGGCCGAGGGCCTCGCGCATCTTGGCGGTCCAGCTGTTGAAAATGCCAAGCTCGACCGCCTTTTTCCAACCGCTCTCGTACGCTTCGAGGCTCTTTTCCTCGATGGGCACGACGAAGCCGTCGATCTGGGCTTGATACGCTTCTTTGTCGGCGTCGGAGAGATTCGACGGTGGGGGCGCGTTGCGCAGCGACGTCGCGAACGCCTCGTAGGTATGCCCGATCTGGTAAAGCGCGGCCGTGGACCATTCGGCGACGCCCATGCTCACACAGTCGAGGAAGATGGTGGCCGCCTGTTTGAGGAGGGTCGCCTTTTGCCCGAGGCGGGCAGAAAGCTTTTTCATGTCGCCGGCAATTTCGATCTGCTCGAACTGGGCGAGGACCCGCTCTCCTTGCATGTAGCGCGCGTGAGCCGCTGCATACTTGCCGTCGGCACCGAGCGCCGCGCCTTTCTGCTTACCGAGCGCGACCGCGTCCTGCAGGGCGTCGTCCACTTCTTTGCCGCTTTTCAGGTTGAGCAGCACCGTCGCCAAGCGCACGTAAGCCTCGGCGCGCCGATCGACGGATTTCGTGCTCTTCGCATAGCCGCGATAGAGGTCGGCCGCCTCGCGCCACTTCTTTTCCCGTTCGTGCGCCTTGCCCATCAAGAACGCGACGTCGTCAGAATCGGAACCGGCCGGATATTTCTGGCGATAGAGCTTGCCCGCGGCGATCGCCTTCTCGTGATCGCCCACCGTGGTGCGCAAGAGAACGGAGTTGAAGGCGGCATCCTTGGCGTGCTCGCTCTTCGGAAAACGCTCCGCCACGACTTCGTGGTACGTCGCAGCGTCGGCGAAAAGGCCCATCCCCTGAAATTGGGTGGCCGCGGTCCAGGCCCCGAGCGCCGCTTCGGGCGCGTCGCGATGGTCGGTGATGAGCAGATCGGCGGCCGTTTTCATGGTGACGATGTCGCCGGCTTTTTGCGATTCGATCTCGGCATTCACACAAGCTTGAGCGGCGCGGGCATCGTGCGGAAATTCCTTGGCCGCGCGCAGGTACGCGGCGGCGGCCTCGGCGTGATCGCCCGCGGCGGCCTTCTGTTCGCCTTGTTTGAAGACCGATTGCACGATCAGCATATCGAGCCGTTTTTGCCGCTCCGCTCCTTGAAACGACGGCGCTGTCTTCAAGCGCCGCGCCCACACCTCGATGTTGCTGTAGTCCTTCGATTGATTGAACGAATCGAGGACGAGCTCGCCGGCCCCGGCGGCAAACTTCGAGCTCGGGTACTTTTCGAGCAAGAGACCCCACTGGCGCACCGCGGCGTCGTACACCTGATGATCGTAATAGAGCTTGCCCTGTCGGAAGAGGAGCTCGGGAATGTCGGGATCGTTGGGATAGAGCTGGATGTAGAGCTCCATCGCTTCCGTGAATTTCTTGTCGACCTCGGTCTCCCCCTTGGTCTTGTTCTTTTCGAACTCCGCGTACCGTATGCGCTCGAGCGCCGAGATGGCGTTGTAAAGCGCGTCGTGGGTGAGCGATCCCTTGGGATTGCGGCGCGCCGTGGCGAGGTAGTGCGTCGCCGCGTCGCTCGGCTTGGCGAGATGATAAAAATAGATCTCGCCCAGGTTGAACTCGATCTCGTACGAGGCGGCCGAGCCCCCGAACTTGCCGAGGTAGACCTCGTACAGCGCGGCGGCACCTTCGTACTCGGCGCGGCTCGTCTTGTCCCGTTGCGCCTTGCCGTGCAGGTTGGTGGCGTCTTCGCGCAGCTGCTTCTCGATGCGCGCATGCGCCGCCTTGACCGTCTCGGGATTGGGTTGCGCCCGCGCCCAGGTGCCCCCTTCCGCCCCCTGCTCGGGAAGGGTGAACGTCTTGAGCAAGCGGTCATAGGTCGCCTTGAGCTTGCCCCAGTCTTCGATCGTCGAGTAACCCTGGGCGACGGCGAGCCCGTAATCGGGCGCTTCGGGGCCGACAGGATCGAGCTTCAGCATCAGCTCGTAAGCTTCGATGCCGCGCTCGTAATGCGCCTGCTCGTAGAAGGCCGCGGCGAGCGCCTTGACGATGCGGCCGGCGAACTTGTCGCCTCCCGCCTTGACGAGGAAATTGTAAACGTCGTCGGCGTTGTTCTTCTCGTCTTCGGTGAAGACCTCGACCAAATATTTGAGCGCCTCGGCCTGCAGCTCGTCCAGCTGTCTGCGCTTCTGCGCCGAGACATTTTCGCCGGCGTCGGTGACCTGGAAGACTCTCAAAAAACGCCGTGCAGCTTCGTCGCCGCGGCCGAGGCGCCACATGCACCATGCGCTTTTGAAAAGAGCGAGACCGTAGAGGTCCGATTGCCGATACTCCAGCACCTTCTCGTATTCGACGAGGGCTCCGGCATAGTCGTACTTTCCATTGAACATCGCCTCGGCCCGCGCCATGTGCGCATCGGGGACAAAGCGGCTCTTCGGAAAATCGGCGAGGATGCGATTCCATCGCTCGAGCGCTTCCTCCTCCTTGCCCTGCTCGGTGGCCAAGAAACCATCGACGTAGAGCGCCAGGTCGTACTGTTCGAAGTTCTTGTAGTTCTTGAGCACGCGAGCAAAAAGAACGCGGGCGCGATCGAAGCTCGGCTCGGGCACGGCGCCCCGCTGATCGATGGGTCTCTTTTCCCACGCCTGAAAACGGAGCACGAATTGCTCGCGTTCCGTCTCCCAGTAGAGCTCACCGAGGCGCATGAGCGCTTCCGGCATTTCCCGCGCACCCGGCGACTCTTCCTTGACGAAAATTTCCAAGAGACCGACGGCTTCTTGGCGGAGCTCTTTCTGCCCCACGATGTCGCGCTCGATGCGCCGCGCGATCTGCGCTTCGAGCGCCTTGCGCAAGTGCTCGGGAATACGCGGGCCCAGCGATTTGGCGGCGTTCTTCGCTTCTTGTTTGGAACCCGCGGGCCGTGCCGCGCGGCCCACCGCGCCGCCGGCCACGCTCCGCTCGGCGGCGGGCTTGACGCTCGATTTTTCCGAAGCCATCGCCGGCGAATCGGCGGGGGGAGGCGCGGCCACGGGCGGAGGCTTTTTGTCCGCGCCCCACGCGTCGTGCGCCAAGCCGCAGAGAAGCAGCGCGGCGACGGAGGACGAAACCAAGAGGGGTGCGCGCCCGCTCCGCATCGCGCTCAGTTGATCCCCTCTCCGCCGACGTATTCGTCGGGCCAGTCGTCTCCTTCGAAAGGCCAGTACTCTTCGCTGTCTTTCAAGTAGCGCGTTGCCTCCAGTGAATCGAGCGCCGCTTGCGGAAGGACGCCGGCCGAGAGCGCTTCGACTTCCACCTCGAGCGCTCGCTTGCGGCCGAGCACCGACTCGATGCGGGCGAGTCGCGCACGGCGCAGCAAGCGGGAAAGGCGCTGATTCAGGCGATTGACCGCGTCCTTGGCGAGCGCCGTGCGCGCCTCGAGCAGCTTCATGCGCGCGGCATCGGCGGCGACGTAGAACTCCGTTGCCGATGCGCGATCCGTTTGCAGAAGCCCGGGTAGATCGGCCCCCTCCGGCAAGGTAGCGCCATCCTTTCCGGGGATGGCGTCGCGCGCGGGTCCAAGCGACGACTCGATCTGCTGCAAGCTGGCGCGCATCGCCGCGATCTCGGCTGCGGGCGCGTGGGCTCGCTCGAGCGCGTCGAGCTGGCGCCGTACCCCGTCCGCTTCGGCGCGGGCGCGACCCGGCGATTGCGGCGGGCCCTCACCGAGCCCTTCGGAATTCGGGCGCACGCCGCCGACGGTGGCCACGGTGCGCATCAGGCCGTCGAGCTGCCCCATCGAGCCACGCAGCCCCCCCATCTCTTGCTCCAGCTGGGCGAGACGCTTGCTCACGACGCCGTAACCAGCGTCGATACGCACCAGCGCCGCGATCGTTCGGGCGGCATCGGGCGTCACGCCGCTGGGGTCGGCCGCGGCGTCGGTGCCGCCGCGTGACGCGTCGAGCAGCCGCATCAGCGTGCGCTCGTCGCCCGCGAGGCGCCGCGCCGCGTCGCGCACGGGCTCGTAGCGAACGATGAAGCCTTTGAGCTGTGCGTCGGCCTCCTCGAAACGGCAGCGTGCCAAGTCGAGATACGCGCTCAAGATCCAGGCCTCGTCCTCGTAGCGGTGATGCACGCCGAGCGCTTTCAGCTCGTCGAGAAGCTCGCGCGCCGATTCGTAGTCCTTCTTCTCGTAGCGACCCGTCGCCGACTCGTAGAGCGCTTCGGCGAGCCGCTCCGAATCCTGCGGAACCAAATAATAGTAATAGCG
>DATHEQ010000047.1:0-2975 GCA_035318505.1 Polyangiaceae bacterium
TCATCATGTTCCTCGGGTTCACCGGGCGATCGTGGGGCGTCGATAAAGAAGTCTCCTTGAAACCGGGGGAGACATTCCAGATCGACCACTACGAGCTTCGCTACACGAGTCCGCGCATGGAGGTCGACCAAACCAAACGCATGGTGTTCGCCGATCTCGCCGTCACCGATATGTCGACGGGCAAGAGTGTGGGGCGTGCGAGCCCGGCGAAGTTCATCTACCGCCGCATGCCCGAGTCACCGACCACCGAAGTTTCGATGCTCCATTCCATCCGTGACGACCTCTACGTCATCGTCGGCGAGGTCAATGCCGAAACCAAGGTGGCCTCCTTCAACACCCACGTGAACCCCTTCGTCTCGTGGATCTGGTGCGGTGTGCTCGTCCTCATTGCGGGCGCACTGATCTCCATGTGGCCCGAGGTCGTCGTCCAAGAATCGCGCGTTTGGTCGTACGTGCGGATGGCGGGCGGGCTCACGTCGGCCATTCTGTTCGGACTGCTCATCGCGCTGACGCCGGCACTTGCCCACGGGCAATCGAGCTCCTCGCTGCATGCGGGCACCGTCGAGATGAACGACCCAACCGAGCGCGCCATCTTCACCCGCTTGCGCTGCCAATGTGGTGGTTGCCCGCGATTGCCGCTGTCCGGCTGTATCTGCGGCACCGCCGAGACAGCGCGCGCCCGTATTCGCGACCAGCTGGCGAGGGGCGATACTCCGGAGACCATCACGGCCAACTACGTGGCGGAATTCGGCACGGCGTCGCTCACCGTCCCACCGAACGAAGGCGCCTATCGTCTCATCTACGCGGTGCCCATTGCGGCTTCGCTCGGCGGGCTCGGAGTCATCCTCGCCGCCGTACGCCGCTGGAAGCGCCGCAATGTGACCGCCGTCGGCGCGCCGTCAGCGGCCGCTTCGCCCGCCGAGCGCGACGAGTACGATGCCAAACTCGACGAAGAGCTGAAGAAACTCGATGACTGAGCCGCCGCGGCAAAAAAAACAACCCAAAACGCCTTCGCCTTCCGAAGCGCCCGCGCCCAACGATTGGACGCGGGCCGCATTTCAATCGCTCGTATGGCTGCTACCGGTGGGATCGGTCGCCGCCGCCCTCGCCACCGGCGCGGTCTACGGCGTGGGCACCGCGCTCCTGGTGCTGGCGGGCGGCGTTCTCCTCATCGTCATTTCCATCCTCTGGGCCAGCGTACGCACCCTCTCCGGCGACGCAGCCATCACGCTGGAAGAGGCCCTCGCGCTCGGAGCGCCCACCGCGGCCGAAGAACAGAAACGCGCCGTTTTGCAGGCGCTCAAGGATCTCGAGTTCGAGCGCAGCGTCGGGAAGATCGCCGAAGGCGACTACGAAGAGCTCGTGACGCGCTACCGCACGGAAGCCAAGCGCCTTCTCCGCGCCGTCGACGAAGATCTGGCCCCCCTGCGCGAAAAAGCCGCTGCTTACGTGGCGGAGCAGCTCGGCACCGAGCGTACCCCCAAGCGCGCCCGACCCGCGAAGAAGACCAATGACGCCGTGTGCCCGAGCTGCCAGACCGAGAACGACACCGATGCTGCGTTTTGCAAGAAATGCGGCTCCAAACTCGGCGACCCGCCGAAAGATGCGGGCGATGCGACCGGCTGACCGTTCCCGACGCGCCCGAATCGCTCTCGAGGTATGCGCAGCGGCGCTCGCAGTGATGTCGGCGGCGAGCCTCGTCTTCGCCCAAACGGCCGTTTCCTCCTCGTCGCTTCCGCCCGGGCATCCACGCGTCGCGAGCTCGGCATCCAAGGCGCCCGCTCCTCCCTCGTCCGCGCTGCCGCCGGGCCATCCCGCGGTCGGCGCTCCCGCGTCGAAGACCCCTGCTCCTTCCTCATCCGCACTGCCGCCCGGTCACCCGAGCATCGCCGACGACGAAGATGAAGGCCTTCCGCCCGGGCACCCACCGCAACGAGGAAGCGGGCGCGGGATGCAGCCCGAAACGCCGCCCGAGGACACTTCCGGCAAAGACGACTCCCTTCCGCCGGGAAGCATCGTCGTCGAGATTCGTGACAAGAGCGACGCGGCGGTCCCCCGTGCCGACGTGACCCTCGGGATCCTTCAGCAATCGGTCGCCAAGGGCGAGTCGCGCCGGCGCACGACCCAAAAAGCAGACGAGAACGGAAACACGCGATTCGACAATCTCGAGCGCGGCGGTGGCATCGCGTACCGCATCTCCGTTCCATGGACGGGCGGGGGGGATGGAGATTCCGCAACCTACGCTGCCCCTCCCTTTCAGCTCGATCTGCATCACGGCCAGCGCGTCCGCGTGCACGTCTATCCGGTGACGAGCCGCGTCGAAGACACGCTCCTCGGCATGCAAGGCGTCGTCTATCTCGAGCTCAAGGACGACGTCATCCAGGTCGACGAGATATTCGAAGTCTTCAATCTAGGATCGACGACCTGGGTACCCTCCAACGTCATCGTTGACCTCCCCCGCGGATTTCGAGCCTTCAATGCACAGCGCGACATGAGCGACGTCGGATTCGACGTCGTGGCGGAGCGCGGCGCCAAGATGCGCGGCACCTTCGGACCGGGTCAACACCAAGCCCAATTTCGCTATCAAATTCCGTACGAAGGCGGCGAATCGGCGAAGATCGCGCTTTCACTTCCACCGCGCGTCATCCGCATGCGCGTCATTGCAGAAGCCAGCAAAACGATGACGCTGCGGGTCGACGAGTTTCCGAGCGCGGTCTCGGACGCGAACCAACGGGGGACGCGCGTGCTGCTGACGGAACGGCAAGCACGTCCGGGCGATCTACCCCTCACCCACCTGGCGATCACGCTCGACAACATCCCTACCGAGGGGTCGGCGAAATGGATGACGGTGGCCATTTCCGCGGCGACGCTCGCATTCGGCATTTACCTGGCTTCCGAGCAAGAAAAGGCCAAGAGCGCCGCGTCGCAGTTGGGTGGCAAAGACACCGAACGGGCCCGAGCTCGACTCGTAGCCG
>DATHEQ010000048.1:0-51747 GCA_035318505.1 Polyangiaceae bacterium
GAGGTCGACCGTCCCGAGGACGATGGTCGAGAAACGCGCCGCGTCGATGTTTCCGCCGATCGAAAGGAGCACGTAGGGTTCGCTGTCGCGGCCCCCCCGCAGGCCTTTCAAGTCGGTGTTCAGCGCGTTGGCCTGCAGCACGGGGTCGAGGGCCAAGGCTGCGTCGGCCGACGTCGAAAGCTCGCGCGTAAAATCGCGGTACCGACCGCAGACGATGACATCAGTGCCCGGCATTTGCCGCGCGAGCAAGGCTTCGAGGGCCCGAGGCTTGACCTCCGTGTGCAGGTAAACGATGAGCCGCGGCCGGTCTTGCGAAAAGGCGACCACGGCGCAAAGAAGGAGCGCTCCCGCCACCATGAGCGCAGAAAGCCAAAAACGCCGCCGCACAATGGCCGACGCCGCCGTGAGCAGCGCAGGAGCCCCGCCCGGACCTGTCATGTCATCCGAGCTTGCCTGGCTCCCGAGGAGCGGTGAGTCGTTCAATGGGGCCCGGACGGCCGCTGGCCCTCCTCAGTTGATTCACGGTCGGGACCAGCTTCAATCGGGCTTCGGCCTTGGAAACCACGGCGTCGGCCCGCACGCGTCTGGCGATTTCCTCGAGCTGAGTGGGTTCGCAGCTCGAGATCAGCACGATAATGAGCCCGGCGAGGCGCGGGTTCTCGCGCAGCATCTTGGCCGACTTGTCGCCGTCCATCTGAGGCATGAAAACGTCGAGGATCACGACCTCGATGGCGTTGTTGAGGATGGAGCGCGTCGCTCCTATCGGCGAGGGCAGCTCGAATACCTGGTGACCGCCATCACGCAGCAGTGACGCCAAGAACTCACGCGCGATCTCGTCATCGTCGATTAATAGGACGCGAGCGGGCATCTTGACCGATTCCTGAAAGCGTAGCGGTTGGCGAACCTACGGCTGGACTCTGTGATTCCTGAGAAGCTAGATTAGCCGACGTCTGGCGGCGGCGTCGCCGCAATCTCACGTGGCCATCGCATTGACCGACGTCAGCGGGGATGGCGAAAAACCGAAGGACTAAAAATAAGGAGGGCGTCCTTTCCCTACACCAAGCGACAGTCCGACACCAGCGCCCGACTGCGGGGCAATTCGCCGCAGGCACGGCACTTCCTCGCCGGAAACATTCAAGCTTCCGGAGAATCGCCCGATTGGCAGAACCGACGGGCGGACCACCTCGGATACCTCACACGATGGCCGGGAAAACCCTCAAGTCGAAGCTTCTTCGCATCATCGTGACGACGATGCTCGCCGTCGGATCGGTGTCGCTCTCTGTCATCGGATGGACGAGCTACGAGATGGAGCGCGACCGCCTGACGGAGATCGAGCGCCAAATACGAGCGTCCATTTCCAGCGAAGCGGCCAGATTGGCCGCGAGTCACGCGCTGGCGCTGAAGGGGCTCGTCGCGGACAACGCGTTCGGCGATGTCAAGCAACTGGTGACCGACGCGGTCCGTCTGGACTCCGACGTCGTGTACGGACTCTTCGTCGGCAATAACGGTAAGGTTTGGGTCTATACGTCCCCGCGCCAACTGGTTAACGTCGGGCGCGAAGGCGCGGTGCCCAGCGAAATCCCCGAGCTGGAGCTCGGCGGCCAACATCAGAAAGGTGCGTCGTTCGCTCAACGCACGATCCATGCCTTTGGTGAGGAGCTCGAAGAGTATTCCGCTCCCGTGATGGGCGACGACGGCGAGCGCCTCGGAACCGTCGTCTATGGGTTCAGCAACCAGCGTACGCGCGAGGCAGTGGCTGCGGCGGAAGAGGGCTCTCGCCGAGCGCTCGCGCGCGCTCTCACCGCTTCGGTCGGCATCGGCGTTCTCAGCTTGCTGGTGGGCATCATGTGGGTCCTCTCGTCGGCTGCGCGCATCACGCGTCCGGTGACCGAGCTGACCGACGCCGCCCACCAGATTTCGAGCGGCAAGCGAGGTATTCGTGTAGCGATCTCGAGCGGAGATGAGATCGAGACCCTGGCCGCCGCTTTCAACCAGATGCTCGAGGCCAACGAGGACGCCATGCGCAAGCTCGAGATCACGACCGAGCAAGCCCTGGCCGCGGACCGCATGAAGAGCGAATTTCTCGCCAATACCAGCCACGAAATTCGCACGCCCATGAACGGGGTGCTGGGGATGGTCCAGCTGATCCAAGCCATGCCGCTCGACGGCAAGCTGCGCCGCTACGTAGAGACCATTGGCGCATCAGCCAATGCCCTTCTCACTACGATCAACGACATCCTCGATTTTTCCAAGATGGAGGCAGGTAAGTTCAGCATCGTCAAAGTGCCGTTCGATCCCGCCAACGTTGCGCTGGAAGTGGCCGAGCTCTTGGCGAGCCGCGCGCGCGACAAGCGCATCGAGCTCGTGTACCGCGCGCAGCCCGAGCTGCCTGCAATGGTTCTCGGCGATCCCGATCGATTCCGTCAAGTACTCAACAACCTCGTCGGGAACGCCGTCAAATTTACGGACGGCGGCGAGGTGTTCGTCGATGTCGGCGTTGTATCGCGTGACGAGCAAAGCATCGTTCTTCAGGTTGCCGTCCGTGACACCGGCATCGGCATCGACCCCAAAGATTTGCCCAAGCTCTACCAGGCGTTTTCTCAGGCGGACGGCACGCGCGTGCGCCGCTACGGAGGCACCGGGCTCGGTTTGGTCATTTGCAAGCGCCTCGTCAACATGATGGGCGGCGAGATTCACGTCGAGAGCCAAGTCGGTCGCGGCAGCACCTTCACGTTTACCGCGAGTTTCGGAGTTGCCGAGCCGGGGCAATCACTGCGCAGCGAGCGCAATCGCGCGGCCATTCGCCAGCAGCGCGTGCTGCTCTTCGAGCCGCAGCAGCGCTGGTGCGAGATCATCGACGAGCATCTCGTCGCCTGGGAGCTCGATGTCGTCAAAAGCCCGAGCTCCAGTCACGCCCTCGAATCCTTGAAGCGCGCGGCCGCGCAAAACACGCCTTTTCACGCGGCGATCCTCAGCGCAGATGCTGAAGACATGCCTATCGTGACGCTCGTGCGCAGCATACGGGCCGATCCGCTCCTCCAGGATCTCAGGCTGGTCGTCGTGGCCACGCCGTCGCCGGGGGTGCTCGCCGAGCTCGAGGGCGAGGTCTTCAACGAAGTCCATAAGCCGATCCGGTTTTCCGATCTCTACAACTGCTTGGTGGGGGCGATGTCTTCCGTGACTCGCCACGCCGCAGCGCGAAAGTCCAGCCGACCGCCGCCCGCGCCGGGCCGGCGCATCCTGGTGGTGGATGACAACGACATCAACCGCTTCGTCGCCGTCGAGGAGCTCGCCCAACGCGGATACGCGACGGACGAAGCCGCCAACGGCCAGGAAGCGTTCGAAAAATTCAAAGCGGGTGAGTACCTGTGCATTTTGATGGATTGCCAAATGCCGGTCATGGACGGGTGCGACGCGGCCAGCGCGATCCGCCGCTTCGAGGGCGAGCACGGTCGCACGCGTACGCCCATCATCGCGCTCACGGCGCACGCGCTCATCGGCGAACGCGAGCGCGTTCTCGCGGCCGGGATGGATGATTTCTTGTCGAAGCCGTTTCGTTCGAGCTCGCTGGAAAGGATTCTGCTGCAGCACACCCGCCCGGAACCCGAAGCAGCTCCGGCAGCGCCGGCCCTGCTCGACTTGGATCCGCAGGCGACGCGGTCAGAAAAATTGATCGGGCTCTTTCTCGATCGGCTCCCGTCTCAGCTCGACCTGCTGCGCGCCGCGCTCGAGAGTCAATCGACCGCCGATGCCCGCGCGCTCGCCCATAAAATCAAGGGTAGCTGCTTGGCGCTCGCCGCTCTGCGGATGAGCAACACCGCCGAGCGCATCCAGCGTCACGTCGAACAAACCGAGCTCCCCGCGGCGATGGAACGGTTCCGCGATCTCGAAAATGAATACGCGTGCGTCGCCAAGTTGCTGAACCAAGAGCTCTCGCAGCGCCGCCCGAGCACGGTCGAGACGCGACTGCAGCGCGGCTGATCATCCTCATGATCTCCTTCTCGCCCCGACGAAACTTGCGCTACTTCGCGGCCGCGGCGGCGGTCTCGTTGGCCGCGCCGGGACGAGCCGATTCCGCCCCCCCCAGCAAAGTCTCCGACGATAAGAGTGCCGACGACAAGTTGGTCGATCGGGTGCTCGACATGCGAGGGCTCTCGCAGCTGTCGCTCGAACAACTCTTGGACTTACCGGTCGTCACCGCCTCGGGAAAGGCCGAGGAACGCTCGCTCGCGGCGGCCAATGTCTTCATCGTCACGCACGACGACATCGAGCGGCACGGCTATCGCTCGCTCGGCGAAATCCTGCGGCGCGTGCCGGGCATGTACCTCATTTACGACTACGTGAATTATTCGGTCGGCGTACGCGAAGTGACCGGTGGATACCGGGGGAGCACGCGCATCGTCAAGATCATGATCAATGGGTTTCCCATTAGTTTTCGGCCGGACCTGGAGGCTTTTCTCGGCCCCGAGTTCATCCCGGTGGAAGCGATCGAAAGGGTCGAAATCGCCAAAGGGCCGCTCTCCGCGCTCTACGGCGCCAATGCCTTTCTTGCCACCGTCAACGTCATCACGCGCGAGCCTGAAGATCGCAAGGTGGACGTCGGTGCCCGCTACACCGTGGTGAGCGGTAAACCCGGAGGGGGAGTGTCAATCCTCGCCACCTACGGTGGCATCGACACCTCGGTTTTACTCTCGGCGACCATGGACAGCATCGATCGATCGGGCATCCAAGCAGGTCCGACCTACCGTTACCAGAGCCGCGACAACCCTGCGCTCCTGCGTCCTACGAAGGACGACACTGCCTCGCCGGTCAGCGCCTACGGCCGCTTCGACTACCATCACGACAAGGCGGGCGATTTTCGCCTCGAGGCGGGGCACCAAGAGCTCGATTCCAAGGCCGAGTTCCTCCTCAATTCCGTGGTGACCCATCGCTCGCGCATCAACCTCGTCAATCAGTGGGCCGCCCTCCATTGGTCGCGCAAGGTGAACGAGCTCCATTTGCGCGCCTTCGTCGGGGGGTCTCACGGCGAACCCAAGCCGGAGTACCAACTTTTCACGACGGGCAATGTCAATCAGAGCTACCGGCCCAACTTCGGCTACGACGCCTTGAACGCCCTGGCCGAGGCGAGCTACGACTTCGGTCCGCCCTTGCAGGTCGACGTGGGCGCGGATCTCGAGCTCGGAAAAGAGGCCGTGCTCTTTTATACGGAGACTTTCTACAAGGACAGCCAGCATACGGCGTTCGATCAACTGGACCTCATCACCGCCAACGCCCAGCGCAGCCATGGCTTTCGTCAAATGGGGTCGTACTTGCAGCTGCACAGCGCCCCCATCCGCTCGCTTCCCAATCTCCGTCTGACGGGCGCGGCCCGCGCGGATTGGATCGACTTCGGGCCCGTGACTTATCCGGCGCAAACCAGCTTTCGCGGGGCGATCGCGCATCGTTTCGGCCCCGTGCTCACGGCAAAGCTCATCGGGGGCCGCGCCTACCAAACTCCCTCCGGGACGCTGCTCTTCGCGCACGGCGGCTTCGGCAATTCCGAAAACGTGGTGGGGACCGAGCGGCTCGACAATCCGGAGCCGCTGCGGCCGCAGGTCGTGACCAGCGTCGAGTTCGTCGCCACCACCCAAATCGGCGACTTTCTCGTCTTCGAGGGGAGCGTCTTTTACCAGGACCTCGAAGATGCGATTCGCTTCAACCAAGCGGGACAACTCATCGTCGCCAAAAACAGCGGAAGTTCCGTAACGGCCGGCGGCGAGCTCGTGGCCAAGCTGCAGCTCGGCCGATTTCGGCCTTACGCTGCCATCAGCGCTTCGCAACAAGTGTCGGCCGAGCTCACTCGCGACCTGCGAGGCATCACCAGTTTCAGCGGCTCGCCGTCGATGTATCCCCGGTTGTTCGGGTATGGCGGCTGCGACCTGGAGATCCTCAAATCAGTGTTGTTCGGCAACGTCGAGCTGGCGGCAGCCGGACCGCGGGGCGCGTCGCAAGCAAACTTCTATCAGAACGATTCGCAGGTCTACTCGCTGCCTGCTTACTACACAATTGACATGACCCTTTCGACGGGTCAGCTACCGCTGCTCGACCGGGACCTCGGAACACGATTCTCGGTCTCCGGCCGCAATCTACTGGGGGCGCGACAGATTGAGCCGGGGTTTTCTGGGGTCGACATCCCACAACCCGGCCGAACGCTACTCTTGCAGGTTAGGCAAACGCTGTAACAGGTACCCGTTCTCAAGTTTCTTCTTAAGCCACCGTAGGCAGCCCAAATCGAGTTCTACTTGCGCCCGCCCTGGATGAGGGGGGGAACGGAGCGTTATCATGTTGAAAAAGGGGTGCTGTGCATTTGGGCTTTTGGGTGTTGTCGCCTGTTCGTCGACCCCGGTGGACGACAGTGGGGTCACCATTCAGATGGCGGCCACGTTTTCGAGGACGGGTGTTTCGGCGGTAGCGACATGGGGCGATGCGTTTGCCTTGGCGGCGGACGACGCCAGCGACGGTCTCGCCCGCGCCGGCTACCCCACCAAGAAAGAGCTTCGTTTCGGTACCACGGTCGCTGACACGAAGAACGACGCGACGGTGACGGTGGCGCGCGCCACCGAGCTGGTGCAGCAAGGCGCCAAGATGGTCATCAACGGAACCTCTTCCGATACCGTCGCTCTCGGCAAGCTGGCGTACGACGACAACCCCGCCAACGATCTCGGCGTGCCGATCGTGTGCGTGGCGTGCAGCTCGCCCGCCCTGCACAACCCGTTGGCGACCAACGCCGACCCGGCCATTCAAAGCGCCGATCGCAACATCGACAAATGGATTTTTGGTCTGGCCATGTCGAGCCTCCCTCAGAGCCGGGTGCTTTGGAACATTCTCGCCGATGAGACGCCGGCCGGGAACATGCCCGGCGATCTCAACGGCGACGGCAAGGTCAAAATTTCGACGATCGCGCTCGACGACACGTTCGGCACCGGGTTTCAGGACGCGATGGCGAACATCGTCGCCACCGTGAGTCCCACGGCCATTTTCGAAAAAACGAAACATGCCAAGGACGCCGATCTCAATCAATACGACTGGAGCGGCGCCATCGATCGCCTCACCGACGATCAAACCGACGGCGTGACCGACGTGAAGCCCGACGTGGTGATCGAATTCACCTTTCCCCAGTTTTCGCTGGCGCTCGTCAAAGCGTATACGAGCACCATTCCTTTTCTTCACACGCACAGCATGAGGGAGCGCACCGTCATCCTTTCTGCAGAAAATCGCCTCGATGGGCAAGACGGCACGTCGTACCTGCCGAGCGACGGCGAGTCGGGTCGGATGTTCGACGAGCACTTCAGAGACGTGGTCAAAATCGCGCGGCAGAGCCAATGGGACTCGGACGTGTACGACGGTGCCTTCTTGTTCGCGCTGGGTACGGTCTTGGCAACGAAGGACATGTCCGACCCCGGCAAGGTCACCGGCGCTCAGATCCGGGACGCGATGCTGCGCTTGAACGACCCCGAGGGAGAAGTCATCCGCATCGGACCTGACCAGTTCGCCAAGGGCGCGAAGGCCATCGCCGAAGGCCGAGCCATCAATTACGAAGGCGCGTCAGGTCCGTGTGACTTCGATGCGTACGGTCGAGCGCTCAACCGCATTTCGCATTGGCGGGTGCAGGACGGGAAGGACACCGACGTGGCCGTCTACAACTGCATTGCCGACGCGAACTGCCCCAAAGAGTAAACCAATGCGAATCGGGGTGCTGAGCTAATAGCTCAGCACCTCGTTCCAGGTCGTCACCTGCCACTTCGACGCGAACAGCCCGTCGACCGCCGGCTTGGCGGCAGCTCGAATGGCCGCGGCGTCCGGATGGTCGACCGTCATACCCGCCTGCTGCAATTGGGCGAGCAGGTCCGATTCGCGCACGGTCATTTGCTGGGAACCCCACGTGGTCGCCTCGCACATCGCTTGGCGGATCTTCTTCTCATCGCCGCCGGAGACGCCGGAGAGAAAACACTCGTTGGCGAGAACGAGCCCGAACGCGACGAGATGGCTCGTCAAGCTGAGGTGCGACTGCACTTCGAAGAGGCGAAGCGAATTGATCTGCGTCAAATCGCCCTCCGAAGCCTCGGCGGCACCGCTTTGCAAAGCCGCGTAAATGCCGGTGAGCGGAACCGTGACCGGCACCACGCCGAGCGATGACCACACAGCGACCCAGTCCGGCGTCGGCGGCAAGCGCAGCTTCAGGCCGACGAAATCGACGGGAGCGACGATGGGCTTGTTCGACGTAAACTGACGAAACCCGCGGTACACCGTGCCGAGCGTGGTCAAATTGGCGTTCTGTTCCATCAGCGCGACCGCCTCAGCTCCGAGATGGCTGGCGAAGACGCGGCCGAAGTGGGCGTAGTCGGTAATGACATAGGGGCCATTGAAGAAGAAGTATTGCGGAGCCCAGTCTTGGAGCGGCTGGCCGCCCGTGAGCATGATGTCCGCCACCCGTGCGCTCGCGTCACAGGACGTCATGGCGGGGTCGATGGTCTGCTCGTTCAGGACCGCGGTCGCTAAGGTCACCGTGATCTTGCCCTTCGTTCTCGCTTCGATCAGTTCTTTGAACTTGGCGCCCGTGTCGGCAAGG
Source organism: Polyangiaceae bacterium (assembly GCA_035318505.1). Taxonomy (GTDB): domain Bacteria; phylum Myxococcota_A; class Polyangia; order Polyangiales; family Polyangiaceae; genus DASWDH01. Next base: position 8,609 of record DATHEQ010000048.1, read on the forward strand.
ATGTGACCGGCGGCAAATGGGGTCGCTACCCGGATATTGAGACGCGGCGTCGCGGCTTGGGCAGGCGTAGCCGCGAGACACGACCAGAGAAACACAACGAGTGCAGCGCAACCTCTTCGGCTAATGCGATCCATGTTCGCCTCCATTGCCTACGTGTACGTCGGAGTCTGCAGCTTATAACAGGTCTTTCGTCGACGAAGAAGGCGGTTCGAACGCGTGACCTGAGGCGATCTGGCCCTACCCGCTCGAGCCTGCGGTTGCATCCGCGCGGCGCGCTCTTCGACGGAGATGCGCTCGGTGCGGGCGACCGTGCCGCTTCCGACCGGTGTCGCATGCGACGTCACCTTTTGCGCGACGGCGTGCGAAAGATCGCGCCATCGGGGCGAAAACTGGAGAAAACGGAGAACCTCGGCTTCGAACTGTTCGACGTAAGCGAGCTGCTCGCGCTCGCGCCGGCGCGAATCATTCTCCTTGCGCTTCGCGTATCCCTCGGTGGCGCGCTCCGTCGCGAGCATGGTCCGGGCGGTCTCGATATGTTCGGCTGGCGCCCAAAGTCCGCGGGAGAAGACCTTTCGCCCGCGCTTCTCGACGACGACCCACGACGGTCCCGTGGCCTTCACACGCCGCGTGAGGCCCTCATGGAGAGCAGGCTGGCAGTACTCGTCCGTTCGGAAGCACGCGCCGCAGGCGCGTCGTGCCAATCTCGACGCCCGCAGCGCGGCCCTGTGCCAGCGCCGCATCGACCGAGGTCTGGAAATGCACGCCCTGGTAGACGCGCGCTCGCCCGCCCTCGATGGCGGCTTCGAGTGGCGTCGCATAGCAGCGCGGCGCGGTCGCGACGTCGGTCGAGAAGCAAAAACTGACGTTCTTGCTGCAGAAGAAGTGCTCGACCGCGGCTGAGGAGGTGCCGGCGAAGGCGGCCGCCCCCGAGGTGTATTCGGGCGATCCCAGGTTGCCGGTGCCGTTGCGCGGTACCCACGCCGGATCGGCGATGGTGGCCGGATTGCCGTCGATGTCCGCCTCGTGAATCGCGGGAACCACGCGCCAAGTGAAGTAGTCCGCCTTCGCGTCATGAGAGATGATCGAGCCGTCGCCGGTTGCCATGCCCACCATCGCATAGAGGCGAGCGGTCGCCGAAAGGGAATGCTCGAGACTGAGCTGCTGGGCCATCGCCACCGATGCCTGCAGCCAATTGCCGCTCTCTCTCGCCGTACCGTTCTCGCCGCCCCAGAAAGTGGCGATCTCTTCGTGGACGGGATCGCCGTCGGGGGTGCCCACCGCTTTCGCATCGATGAAGGCGGCCGTGTACGCCGCGCTCGTGAGCGATGGCGGCGGCGGCGCCTGATAAGGCTCTTTGCTGGCAATGCCAAATGGCGTCATGATCGAATAGCGCGCGTCGTATTCCGTGCGGTGTTTCCCGGGTGCAGTCGAGGGCGGCATGAGGAGGGCGGCCTGCGTGCCGTCGTTGGATCGAAGGGCGATCACCTGCTGACCGACGGCGACGCCCCAATCGCGTCCCCGGGCAACGAAACCCACGCCCGTTCCTCCCAGCTCCGCCAAGTCCGCCGCCAGGGCCTGATCCAAAACGGGGGCCTGCGCTGGAGCGAGAGAGGTCAACACGGCATGCGCCGCGGCGGCGAGGGCGGCCGCACGGAGCGCGAAAATCGGCGCACCCGTGGGCGGTACCAGCGCATGCTCCCGTCCGACCCAGCGAGCACGATCGATGCCGTTGACGGCATCGTAGATGGCTACCGTCACCATCGCATAAACACGGCTGGACGGCTGCGTGCCGATGTTCTGGTCGCGTACCGTTTGGAACGCCTGCTCGACCCATCGCGACGCGTATTGTCCTTGCGTCGCCGCACGGCTGCCGAGGATCGCCTGCTCATTCTGCTCCGCTTGCTCAGGCTCATTCGATTGCGGCGCGCCGCTGCACCCGACCGCCGTAGCGAGGAGGGGCATTACGAACATCCAACGCGACTTCTTTTGGTTCATGTTCTTGCTCATCGGAAGACCCTCCTAGCGATATCGTGTCAACTTGTTCTCAATCGGGTTCACAGTAGCCAAAACTGCAGATCGGTCGTTCCACCGGACAATCGCGGTCGGTTCGACAGCTCGCGCATTCGGGCGGGGTGTACCCGCCCGGCGAGGTCACGTCGTAATAACAGCCGCACGACGGGGACGGCTCGTACGGCCGGATGATGGCTCCCTCCTTTTCCCGCTCTACCCGCATCGCGCACGAGGGAACGAGCCCGCCTTGCTTCAAGGTCGTAATGAGGTCGGTATTCGGATTGGGCAGTCGCTTGGCGCCCGTCAAATAATTGATGACGTTGGCGATACGATCGTCGTGCATGCGATCGGACTTGCGCGAATAAAAGTGGTACGGCGCCCAGAGCGTATAATGGCCGTCGCGAACGTTCTTTTTGTCGAAGCTGCCTGGTCCGGAGTCGGGCAGGTAGCCGCAATTTTGCTCGTAATGCTGGTAGGCCAACGTCCGCAAATTCGCGCGAGCATCTTGCGCGTCGGCCTGGTCGGCGGAGGTGATGCCGATGGTTCGCTCGGGATCGCTCGAGGCGATGAGGGCCGGCTTCATCTCGCCGGAACCTTTGATGGCGGTCCCGCGCCATGCGTTCATCGGAAGGCGGATCGTCGCCGCGATGACCTGCTGCACGCCCGAATCGAAGAACCGCTTGAAGATCAGTTGGGGGGCGATCCATGGTTCGACCCCCGATTCCTCGCCGAAGCCCCACACGTTGTAAGCCGCCTGCGCGCTGATGGATGTCTGAGAGGATGCCCTGGGCACCGTAAACATGAAGACCTGGATCGGTCCGGGCTCGTCGACCAAGTTGGGTGATCCTGTGTACCCGGGCACGCAGGCCTCCGGCGAGACGTCGACTCCGCCAATCTGGGCGAAGATAGGTTGTTCGACGTCACATTCGAGCTGCCGGTCGCCGGACCAGTAGACGGCCGTGCCTTTGATCTTGGTATCCCCGGTGAGAATCGAATCGAGGCTGGGACACGAGGTGTCGTATTTGTAAACGAGCGTCACCTCGGACGCGAGTGCCTGCGCGAATGTTCGAAGGATGAGCGTGAACGCACTCGATGCCATCAAATAGAGCGGCGCCGGAACGAGATCGCTGCAGCGAGCATTGGTGGACGGTCGCCCCGCATCGCCAGCGTCGGGGGCGGATCCCGCATCGGAGGGCGGCGCGGCGTCGCTGGTTGGGTTGGGGACCGGAACAGGAGGCCGCAGGGGCTGACCGATTTCGAATCCGGCAATTCGCTCGCTGTTGTAGAACGGTACGCAGGAAGTGGATGAGCACGCATTGAGCAGCTCACTTTCCGTTTGCGCAGGGCATGCAAAGCAGCTCGCGTCGTCTCGTGCTCCCCAGCACATCCCGCCTTCCCGCACGTCGCCGGCGGCGGCATCGGGCGGGGCCGTCGGCGCGGAAACGCAAACGTGCTGCGCCGGATCGCAAGTCATCCCGGACAAGGAGCTGCAATCACGATCGCTGTGGCATTGGTCGATGCTCCGCTGCGAAGCGATGAGTGAGCAGTTGCACCAGACGATGCTCGCTGCGACGAACGTGGTCGCGAAGGTTCCGCGAAGCAGCCGGTGAAGTCGATCATTCATGGCATGGTGTCCCGACGCGCTTCAGATTCAAAAACGATGCTCGAATCGCAATGTCGTCAACCCGAGCCCGATGTGCACGCCGCCGTCACGTGACGAACTTTCGGTCGATGGCTTGCTCAACGTGAAATACAAAGCCGTAGCGCCCGCTATCACGGTGGCGCCCGCGAGAATGTCGGTCGTCAATGCCAGCCGCATCATTTTGCCGTCGGCCTCGTCGAGCCGCGCTCGCGTGGTGGGCACGCGCCCGCGCTCGTTGTCCAACTCGGACATGGCATCGATGGCGAGGATTCCGACCACCGTCGTGGCGGCGGCCAGCGCGGCCGTGACGCTCCAAGACACATACACGGGTGCGCGACTGGGTGAGGCCGCGACACTGATCGTCGCTGTGGGCTGAGGCTTGGCGGAATCGAGCGACAGCTCGACTTTCAAATAGTCCTGTCCCGCGACGGTGACCACCGTCGTGGAGCTCAATCCACCGCGCGCGATCGTGATGCGCCTGCGACCGGGATTGAGCTCGAGGAGCTCGGGCAGGGGGACCCTCCCCACGGTGACGTCATCGACCAACACGTCGGCACCGCGCGCGCTGCTGATCAGGTGTACGCGGCCAACCTTGCTTCTCAAGGAAGCGACATGCCGCTCGACCTCGCTCCTTCGAACGGAAGGGATGTCGGTTCCGCCTTCGGCCAAATACTCCTGAAACGCCTTGAGCGCCTGCGCGTAGTCGTTCAGCTGAAGGCGGATGAGCGCGATGTTGTAGAGGAGCTTGTAAGAGGGCGCGAGTTGATAGGCCCTTTCGAATTCGACGAGTGCCCCTTCGGAGGCTCCTTCATTGTAAAGCTGCATGCCCCGCTCGTAGCGGGAACGCGCCTCCGGCGCGCGTTCGTCGGTTGTCCCGCTTGCCTGCGCGAGACGCGGACCATCATGGGGCGGTGACTGTGCCGCGACACGGCTCGGTGCGAAGAGAATCGCTCCCAAGCCAAGGAGGGCCGGCCACCGGATTACTTCTTCCATGGGTCACCGGTATCCAGAGGTGGAGCCGGCGCTCGCCTGCGCGCCGGCACTGCTTCGATCTCACGAATCTGGGCCGGTGCCGGTGGCGGCGCGGCCACCACCGGGGGTGCCATCACCGGCTCACCGGCGGCGGGGGGCGGGGGCGCCGTCGTCCCTTCCCGTACGAATTCCCGGCGGCCCTTCCGCGCTGGCGTCAACGGGTCCAAATTGATTTTCACGGCGACGTCATCGGAATCGAAGCGAACCCATTCCGTTTTGCCCCGGTACCCGAGTGCGTCGGCGCGAATCTTGTGCAGCGCCGTGTCCTTTGCCAGCTCCACCATCTGGGTATTGAGGGGCAACGATGCGTCGTCGATACTGACGCGAGCACCTTTGGGAACCGTCTCCACGGTGAGCTTCACACGATCGAGGGAGGGACTCGTGACAGGGGCAGACGTCGGCTCTGCGGGCGCGACCGGTGCGATCGGTGCGGAGTTGGCCGCTACCGCCCTTGCGCTCACGGAGCTTGCGTCGTCAGCGGTCTTCGATCCCGACCACCACACGCCGATGGCTACGAGCAGCGCCAAAGCGCCTCCCATCCCAGCCACGATCTTGCGGCGCGACGAACGTGGAGTGAAGTCGGGGTACGACTCGGATCCGGGCGAAGTCATGCTGCCGCCTGCGCCTTTGATGAAGGTGACCATCGGGACGATTGATTGAGGATCTGAATGTTCCCGTAGGATCCTCAGGCGGTCTTCGATGAGGATTTTGACGTGGTTCCGCGCGTCGTCGAACGTCTTGGCCGTGAGGGCTCCGACTTCGCGAGCCGAGACTCGCGAGCCCATCTCCTGCAAAAAATCCTCGATGTCGGCCTGCAAAGCGGCGGCGGTTGGATAGCGATCTTCCTTTCGCACTGCCAGCGCCTTCATACACATCGTCTCGAGGCGTTTCGGAACCTGCGGTGCAACCGAGCTAGGCAGCGGAATGTCGCCGCCCGCCACGCGCTGCATCACCGTGAGATCGCCCGCGTCCTGCCACATTCGGCGCTGCGTCGCCGCCTCCCACAGGATGACCCCCGCCGAATAAATGTCTGCTCGCCGATCGATCGGCGCTCCGGTGTACTGCTCGGGCGAGACGTATTGGATTTTCCCTTTGAAAATGCCGGCCCTCGTCTCGCTGCTTCCCGCGGTCTTGGCGATACCGAAGTCGACGAGCTTCACCTGCCCGTCATAGAGGACAAAAATGTTTTGCGGAGAGAAGTCACGGTGAACGATAGCGAGCGGGGTGCCGTCGTAATCGGTGAGATCGTGAGCATGGTGAAGGCCGGCTAGCGCGTCGGCGAGGACGCGTAGCTGCATGTCCAAGGGAACCCCTCCCGTCGTAGCGGTGCGACGGAACAGTCGGTAGAGCGACTGACCCTGCAGGTACTCCATGGCGATGAAATGCCGTGTGCCGTCGAATCCGACTTCATAGGTCTGAACGATGTTCGGGTGATTCAGCCGCGCGGCGAGGCGCGCTTCGTTGAGGAACATCCGCAGAAACTCGGGATCGCTTGCTAGCGAATCGCGGAGTCTCTTGACCACGAGTAGTTTGTTGAACCCAGCTGGACCGGGTGCGACGGTCAAATACACGTCGCCCATTCCACCTTTGCCGAGCTCGGCAATGTCCCGGAACTTCCCGGTCTGTCCGTACATTAACTTCGCCTCCCAGGCTCCCGGACGTCACCTCGTCCGGAGGCATCGACGGCCCGACTCAAAAACCCACCAAGGAGCGTCGACTAGGAAGCGATTCACCTGGGGGGGCTCTTCGAGCCGTGCCAACTCAACGTCTGCCGCCCCCTCTCGGCAACAACAAGAAACGACCAACCTCACGACATCGGTTTCGTGTCTTTCCCCACTACGATTGAATTCCGGCAGAGACCCGCGCCAAAGAAAGAAAAAGTGACTGCCCGGGCCGTCAGCTCGGCCCGCGCACGAAATCTACAGATAGCGCATTTGGGTGTTCCCGGTCAATTCAGGGACCGCGCTTAACACCATCGGGCCTGCGCCGGAGAGCAGTTGGTTGTAGAGCGCTTCCACCGCGATGTTCAGACGACGAAAGATTCCGTGCTCGTCGCAATGAGTACCGCACATGAGCGGCGATCGTGCCCTGGGGCTCGTGCTGCGCGTTATCCGCAATCCCGCCGAGCGCGCGCGACCGTTGGCGCGGCCCCCTGACCCGTTCTTCTGTGCAGCATCCTGCTGTCAGGAGAAAAGAGAAGAGGCGTAGACGCGGGCGCGCTCGGTAAAGGCTCACCGTTCTTGGCGAGCGGAAGCTAAGCGGCGCAACGAGGATGCCGGTTAAACTGCGGCCCGTGACGGCGAGCGTCTCGACGTGCACCGAACGGTGCGACCGCCGCCAAGACGGACGGGCGATGATCATCGACGCGCATCAGCATCTATGGCGCATTGGCCAGAATGGTTGCTCCTGGCCGACGCCGGACCTCGTCGCCATCCATCGGGATTTCGAAATCGAAGATCTGGCACTCGCGGCAAAGCCGCTCGGTGTCTCCGGCACGGTGCTGGTGCAATCGCAATCGAACGATCGCGACACTGACTGGCTTTTGCAAACGGCGGAGCAATCGGATCTGGTGAAAGCGGTGGTCGGCTGGGTCGACCTCCGATCCCCCGCGGCTCCCCGCCGCATCGCGGAGCTCGCCGGGCACCCCAAAATGCGCGGCTTGCGACCGATGCTGCAAGAACTCGCGGAGGACGATTGGATTCTCGACCGCGCGCTCGACCCCGCCATCGAGACGATGAAGGCACACCGCCTCAGCTTCGACGCGCTCGTGTTTCCCCGGCACCTCGAGCACATCTGCGTTTTCGCCGCGCGTCACCCGGAGCTACGCATCGTGATCGATCACGCCGCCAAGCCGCCTATCGCGTCGGGCGCGCTCGAACCATGGCGAAGTGCGATCGCCCGGGCAGCTGCCCTCACCAACATATGGTGCAAGCTTTCCGGGCTTCTCACCGAGGCCGCGCCGACGCAAGGTTGCGACGCACTGCGCCCGGTCGCCGCCCATTTAATGGATATCTTCGCCCCCGAGCGTCTCATGTGGGGCAGCGATTGGCCCGTGCTCCATTTGGCCGGCGACTATGCCGGGTGGTTCGAGATGACGTGGGAGCTTTGCGGAACGCGCGACGAAGCTTCGCAGCGGGCGCTGTTCGCCGCAACGGCGTGCCAATTTTACCGTATCTTCGAGGGCGTTTCGGCGGGCGAAGGCCCGCGCGATGTCATGGCCCGATGAAAAGCGCGGCTTTGCCCCCGGTAGGCTTCGGCGGTGCGGGCATCGCCAACCTCTACCGCGCCGTTTCCGCGGAGGAGGCCGAGGCAACGATCCACGCTGCGCTTCGGCGCGGGTTTGGCTTGATCGACACCGCCCCCTTCTACGGGCATGGCCTCAGCGAGACGCGCATCGGCCAGGCGCTCGCCCGATGGAGCGGACCACGGCCACTCGTAAGCTCGAAGGTCGGTCGCGTGCTCGAGGCGGTGCCGCCCGGCTCGGAAGGTGATTTCGGGTTCGTCGACCCGTTGCCGTACCGGCCGCGCTTCGATTACTCGCGCGACGGGGTGCGACGGAGCCTGGAAGGCAGTCTCGAGCGGCTCGGAATCGACAAGCTCGACATCGCGCTCGTGCACGACATCGGCGCGCGCGTTCACGGCGCGGCCCATGGAGAACGGATGCACGAATTGTTCGACGAGACCTTGCCGGCCCTGAACGAGGCACGAAGGGAGGGTTTGGTCGACCGCATCGGCGTGGGCGTCAAAGAATGGGAGGTGTGCGTCGAGATCCTGAAGCGCACGCGACTCGACGTCATCATGCTCGCCGGACGCTACACTTTGCTGGAGCAACCGGCTCTCGTCTCGGGCATGCTCGACTGCTGCGTTGCGCGCGGCGTTTCTGTCCTCGCGGCGGGCGTCTTCAACTCCGGGCTTCTCGCGTCGAAGCCGTCAGCGGAAAGCACCTACGAATATCTAACCGTTCCTCCCGATGTCTTGGCGAAGGCGCTCGACCTGTGGAACGCGTGCGAAGCCGAAGGGGTGCCCCTTGCCGCCGCTGCGCTGCAGTTCCCGCTGCTGCATCCCGCGATTTCGTGCGTCGTCGTCGGCGCACGCAGCGTCGCCGAAATCGAGCAGCAGGCGGCGTGGAGCAACATCTCGATTCCCGATGAATTTTTCGAGGTGCTCAAGCGCCGAGGCCTGATCCATCCCTATGCGCCGACGGCCCGCTAACGAGGAGAGAAAACATGCGATTGCAAGGCAAGACGGCGGTGGTGACGGCAGCGGGCGCGGGAATCGGCCGCGCCGCTGCCCTGGCCTTCCATGCGGAGGGCGCGCGCGTCTGGGCGACGGACATCGATTCCGGCGCTCTCCAAGCGCTCTCCGTCCAAGCGCCTGGTCTGTCGACCGCCTTGCTCGACGTGCGCGACGACCGAGAGGTCACCGCACTGTTCGAGCGAATCGGTCGTTGCGACGTCCTTCTCAACGCCGTCGGTATCGTGCAGAACGGCAGCGTGCTCGAGTCGAGCCTCGATGAATTCGCGCTGGCGTGGGACGTCAATGTCGCCTCCATGATCCGCACCCTACGCGCCGCGCTACCGGGCATGCTGGCAGCGGGGGCGGGATCGATCGTCAACGTGGCCTCGGTGGCGTCGAGCATCACCGGCGTGGCCAATCGCTGCGCTTACGGCACCACCAAAGCGGCGGTCATCGGATTGAGCAAGTCGGTGGCCGCGGATTTCGTGGCGCGCGGCGTACGCTGCAACGCTCTCTGCCCCGGCACCGTCGACACGCCCTCGCTGCGAGCGCGAATCGCGGCCGCGGCGGATCCCGAAGCAGCGTTGGCGCGGTTTGTCGCGCGTCAGCCGGTGAACCGGCTCGGCCGGGCCGAAGAGGTTGCCGCTGCCGCTGTTTTTCTCGCCTCCGATGATGCGGCTTTCATCACCGGTCAAGCCATCGCCGTCGACGGCGGCTGGACGATTTGAATGACCGCGGCGTCGATCTCGGATTTTCGCGAGCTGGCCCGCCGGCGTCTGCCGCCGCTCCTCTTCCACTACCTCGACGGGGGCTCCTATGACGAAATCACGCTGCGGCGCAACGTCAGCGAACTTCAGGCGATCGCTTTACGGCAGCGCGTGATGCGCGACGTCTCCAGCGTTTCGCTGGAAACCGAATGGTTCGGCCAAAAGGTGACGATGCCGGTCGGTCTCGGGCCGGTCGGCTTCGCCGGTATGTTCGCGCGGCGGGGGGAGACCCAAGCCGCGCGGGCAGCCGAAAACGCGGGCGTCCCGTTTTGCCTCTCCACCCTCGGCATCTGCGACGTCGCAGAAACGGCCAGCGCCAGCCGCGCGCCGATCTGGTTTCAGTTCTACATGATCAAAGATCGCGGCGTCATGGCGAGCTTGCTCGAGCGCGTCGCCGCCCAACGTTGCTCGACGCTGATCTTTACCGTCGATCTGCCGGTCGCGGGCGCGCGCTACCGTGACTATCGGTCCGGGATGTCAGGCCCGCCCGGACTCGCCGCAGGCGTCGGTCGCGCTTGGCAAGGGATCACCCATCCCGCGTGGCTCTGGGACGTGCACGTGCGCGGCCGACCGCACTGTTTCGGCAACCTGGTCGACGCGGTGAAAGATGCCAAGGGCTTCGGTCAGTTCGCGGCCTGGGTGGCAGCGAATTTCGATCCCACCTTGACCTGGAAGGACCTCGCTTGGGTGCGCTCGCACTGGAGCGGTCCCATCGTTCTCAAGGGCGTGCTCGACCCAGAAGATGCGCGCGCCGCTTTGGACGTCGGCGTCGACGGCATGGTCGTGTCCAATCATGGTGGCCGGCAATTGGATGGCGCGCTCGCGAGCGTAACGGCGTTGCCGCGCGTGGTCGACGCCGTTGCGGGACGCGCTGCGGTGCTGATGGACGGGGGCGTGCGCTCGGGTCTCGACGTGTTGCGGGCATTGGCGCTAGGTGCAAAAGGGGTGCTACTCGGACGGGCCTGGGCGTATGCGCTTGGTGCGCAAGGGGAGCGAGGGGTAACCCGCGCCTTGGAGATCATCCGCGCCGAGCTCGGCGTCGCCATGGCATTGACGGGCTGTGTCGATGTCCGCCAGGCCGATCGAAGCTTGCTCGCCTGAGCCCACACCGGTATTGAGAATCATGCCTTCACGTGTAGGCACGCGTCGCGTGCTGCTGCTCGTTTTATCGTTCTTGGCCTGGTGGACCGCTCTTCCCGCCGCGCGCGCCGAAGATAGTCGGCATGTCACGGAGCCACACGTCCCGCCGACCTGCGCAGCCCTCGCCGCTCGGCTCTCTGCGCGAAGCGGGGCGCTCGCCGACGCCGACGAGGACGCGCCGGACACAAGGCGAATCCAGGAAGCGATCGACGCCTGTGCAGCCGGCAAAGCGGTCGTGCTCGATGCGTCCGGCTCCAAAAACGTGTTTTTGGCAGGGCCGCTGCGCTTGAAAGCGGGTGTCACCCTCCTCGTTTCCGGTGGTGTCGCGTTGTTCGCGTCCCGCAATCCGCGCGACTACGACGTGACGCCGGGGAGTTGCGGCATCGTGACGGAACAGCGCTCGCAGTGTCTGCCTTTCATCCTGGCCGAGAAAGCGCCGGGGGCGGCGATCATGGGTGACGGCGCTATCGACGGTCGCGGCGGTGCGACGCTCCGGGGACAGAACGTGACCTGGTGGGACCTCGCCAAGGAAGCCAAAGTCAAAGACCGGTTCCAAGCTTGCCCGCGCCTCATCGTCGTCCGAGAATCGAACGATTTTACAATCTTTCGCATCACTCTGCGCAACGCGCCGAACGCCCACGTCGTTGCCACCAAAACGAACGGCTTTACCGCCTGGGGCGTGAAGATCAAAACGCCGAAGACGGCGCGCAACACCGACGGTATCAATCCCGACTCGTCGAGCAACGTCACGATTGCCCATTGCTCGATCGACACCGGCGACGACAATGTCGCCATCAAAGCGGGCGCCGCCGGCCCCGTCACCAACGTGACCATTGCGCACAACCATTTTTATGCGGGTCACGGTATGTCCATTGGCAGCGAGACCCGCGGTGGGGTGCGCGGCGTCAAGGTCGTCGATCTGACGTTGGACGGGACCGACCGCGGCATCCGCATCAAGTCCGACCCGAGCCGCGGCGGCGTGGTGCAGAGCGTTTCCTACGAAAACGTATGCATGCGCAACGTCGGCGATCCCATCTTGCTCGATACCAGGTACACCACGTTGCCCGGTGACATGGTCCCCGTGTACCGGGACATCGTTCTCAAAGACGTCACCAGCGTGACGCCGGGCGCGCTTTCGCTGCTCGGCTTCGACGAAAAAAACCGCCTCGGCGTCACGCTCGACAACGTCAACATCGCCGGCCCTCAAAACGACGTGCGAGCCAAGCACGCGGAGATCAAGCTGGGGCCTCGCCGCGGAAACTTCCTTCCCGTGGGCACCGACATCAGGGTCATCGATGGCGGTGTCGAAACCGCGACGCCCCTCGATTGCAGCACGCGCTTTGTCCCATTTGCCGAACCGGCGGCTGCACCGAGCGCGGCCGTCAAAGTCCCCCCCGAAGACGCTACCCTCTACGTCGCCGGCAGCGGCAGCGGGGACTTCTACTCCATCCAGCGCGCGATCGACGCCGCACCCGCGGCCGGGGCCACCATTTCCGTCGCCCCCGGCATCTACCGTGAACGGCTGGTCATCGACAAGCCCAACATCGCTCTCGTCAGCCCCTACGCCGACGCGAGCAAGACGACCGTCGTTTTCGACAAGAGCGCGGCGACGGCGGGCGGCACTTTCAATTCCGCAACGGCGGTGGTGAGGGGTCGCGATTTTCGCGCCGAAAATCTGACGTTCTTCAACGACTACAACCGCGTCCCCGCCAAGCCGCAGCCCGATTCGCAGGCACTGGCGCTTTTGGTCACCGGCGACCGCGCCGTGTTCCGGAACGTGCGCTTCGTCGGCAACCAGGACACGCTCTACGCGGGGAGCGCCGATTGCACGCCGCCCGGAAAAGTCGCCGCCCCCTGCACGCCGGCGCGACAATACTTCGAGCATTGCTTCATCGAGGGCACCGTCGACTTCATCTTCGGCAACGCCTTGGCGGTCTTCGACGGCTGCGAAATTCACAGCAATCCACACGCCATTGGGTACATCACCGCACAGGGAAAACAGTCCGAACAGGAGCAGAGTCTCTTCGTATTCAATCGCTGCAAGCTCACGGCCGCTCCGGGCGTCACGCACGTGTGGCTCGGTCGACCCTGGCGATCGCTGGCCAGCGTGCTGTTTCTTCATACCGACATGGGGCCTCACATCGAGCCGGCGGGATGGCGCGAATGGCATCCGGGTGAGACCGACTACCTGAAAACGGTTTTGTATGGCGAGTACGACTCGACCGGGCCCGGTGCGCACGCGGGCGAGCGGGATTCCCATACGGTCCAGCTGAGCGCGGCCGAAGCTGCCGTCCACGATCCCCGCCGCCTGCTGGCGGGGAAGGACCATTGGGATCCAGTTACCGTCAAATAGCCATCCGTCGCCGACCGCGTCGTCGGCGTTTGCAGCAAATGTGACGGACGGCTCGTCATGATCTGGCCGAACGCGCGGCGCCAAGTATGCTGCTGACGACATGAAAGCTTGGCTTCGTAAGGATAGAGGGGCGCTGCGCGCGGCGATGGCGGTCGGCGCGGCTTCTTTGATTGCCAGCTGCGGCTCGTCCGAGCCCGCCACGCCGGGCGAAAACGCGGGGTCCGGCGCTGCCGCGGGATCGGGAGGTGCGTCGGGGGCCAGCGGGAGCGCGGGTACGGGCGGCGCTGCGGGTGCGGGTGCGGGTGCGGGCGGCACTGCCGGCGCGGGCGGCACTGTGGATGCCGGACCGGTCGACCCTACCGACGATGGTCTGATCGGATGGGCGACGCGGCATGCCAATGGAGCGCCGACCGGTGGCCAAAAAGCCATCGCGGAGTTTCCGGTCATGACGTGCACGGCAGCGGACATGAAAACGCTGCGCGACTGTCTCTATCGAGCCAAGAAGTCGGACAAGACCAATACCGACACGCGCCTTGCTCCGCCCGATTGGTCGACATGGGAGGTCCATGCCGGCGTGACCGGCGGATGGAAGAAGTATCCCCTCGTCATCTACGTCAAGGGAGCCATCGATTGCAGCCAGAACGACGCCGGCGTCGCGATGACCCAGGCCAGCTACGAAGCAGGCGACCCGCTTTGTGCCGGGAGCACGGGCGCTTCGTGCCAACAGGCGGTCATTCAGGCGAAGGTCGAACGGGGAGACATCTCCATCGTCGGCATTCCAGGCGACCGCGGCGAGCCTCCCACCTTGCTAGGCGGTTGGTTGATGTTCCGCGGCCTCGACAACATCATCGTGCGAAACCTCCGGATCGTGAACGCTACCGACTTCTGGCCGAGTTTCGAATCCTGTGCGGCGGGCGTGACGGATCGCGACTATTGCGCGTGGAATGCCGAACCCGATGGCCTCACCCTCGACAACAGCAGTCGCGCGTGGATCGATCACTGCGAGTTCACCGACGGCCCTGATCTCGAGGGCACGAATCCCGACAAGACCAAGTACAAGATGTACGACGGGCTACTCGACATCAAGAATGGCGCCGACTTCATCACACTTTCGTACAACCAATTCACCAACCACAACAAGGCCATGCTGGTGGGGGCGACCGATAGCGCCGACGGAAACTACGGCATCACCTTTCATCACAATCTCGTTCGTTTCGTCCAGCAGCGCATGCCGCGTGTACGCAACGGACAAGTCCATGTGCTCAACAACTACTACGTGGGCCCGCAGAAGGTCGACGCTACGGAGGAGTACCATTTCGGCTACGCCCTCGGCCTCGGCTTCAATTCGCAAATCTACTCCGAGGGGAACGCATTCGACATTACCGGAGCCACCCCCAAAACATTGCTCAGCGCCAACTTCGACGCCTGGGCGCAGTACTTCACCGACGTCGGTTCTTGGCTCATGGGCAAACCGGTCGATCTCAATGAGGCGGCGGCGCAGGTCATCAACGAGCGAAACGCAGCCGCAGGCGGCAGCACGCCGTTCGTGGGTGCCGTCGGCTGGAGCCCCTCCACTAGCTACGCCTACCAGGCCGAGCCCAGCGCAGAGGCCGTGAAACAGCATGTTCTGACGCGGGCAGGCATCGGCAGGGTGATGCCCGCTCCGCGTTTTTAAGCAGCGATACCCCGGCCTTTTCTGCGCCCGCGGGTGCGCGCCGTGAACAGCGCCGCGCCAAGAAGTCCAATCAATGACCACGCGCGCGACTCCGACCGAGCGGCGCGACACGAGCATGACGCCGCGGGCGTCGACCGTGTGTCGCCGGGCGTCGCGCCGGTGCCGCCAGTTCCGGCGGTCGATCCCGCACTGCCGCCCGTCGGGTCGATGCCACCGCTGCCGCCCGTGATGATCACGGGCGGTGCGCCGTCGCCGCTGCGACCCGCATCGACGATCGGTGGCACAGGGTCGACACACGTCCCGTTCACGCATGCGCCGCCACCAGGACACTTCGCCTGGTTGCAAGGATCGACGCACGCGCCGTTCACGCACGTCGTTCCCGCTGCGCAGACGCGTGACGGACAACCCAGATCGACGCACGCGCCTGACGTCGTATCGCAAGCCAGGCCGGCGGGGCACCCTCCGCAGTCGCACTTCTCGACGCAAACCCCGCCGCGACAGACTCGCCCGACGTCGCAGACGATACCGGCGCAAGCGTCGACGCACTTGCCATCGCGACAGACCTGCTGGACGGGACAGGTGATGCCGTCGCACGCTGCGACACAGGTGCCTTGCCGGCATACTTTTCCCGCCTCGCAGCGCACCCCGGCGCAGCCTATCTCGACACAGTAATCTTCATCGCACTTCTCCGTCGGCAGGCAGATGAACTCGCCTCGTCCGCATCCGCTCACGCACGTGCCGCGATTGCAGATCTGGCCCGGTCGACACAAGCCGGTACCATCGACGACGCCGTCACAGTCGTTGTCGATACCGTCGCAGACTTCGGGTTTCGGTTGCACGAGCTGCTTGCAGAGGAGCGGTTGGTTGGCCCGGCATTCCGTCAATCCTCGGGCGCAAGGTCCAAGCTTGCCGGTGTCGCAAGGTTCGCCTCCGCCGGGACACCGGATTCCCGTCAGCTTGAATACTTTGTCGTTGAAGTCGCCGTCATCGGGCCACCCGGTCGCGTTGGCCCCCGGCCAGTCTTCGAAAGCGAGATAGTAGGCGTTCGAAGCGAGCTTGGAGGGATACGCCAGCATCAGCTTCCAGTGATCGGGCATCGCGCATCCCGAGCAGAAGACGTTCCGTTTGTATTCCGAGTAGTAGACGGCTTGACCTTGCACCATCAGCGCGAATCCGATGAGCCCTCCCGCGTACCTGGGATCGCTCCGGATGGCGGCGCTCGAAACCATCGTCCCGACCATCGCTGTTTCGGCGATGATGGGGTAGGTGGCGCTCGGTGCGGAGGTCTCGTCGTTGGGCATGTTGTACCAAGCGAGGCCGGCGGCTCCCGACGATTGGCTCAGAATCAATTGCGCCTGGAAGGAGCAGAGCGGCGAGAACGTTCCCGGGGCAGTGCTAGCGTCGGCCGTCGCGTTGATAGGCTCGGGGGGGACCAGCTGGTCGAAATAGGATTGCAGGGAAGTCTCGAACGCCGGACACGCAGCGGGAACTTGGAGCCCGTTCGGCTCGATGACCTGGGCGCCTGCGGTGCGAGGGGCGAAGACGAGCGTCAGTAGCGCCACGGCCCATCTCGACGCGTATCGCCACGCGCGATGGCGCCGTCCCAGCCGCATGACCCATTCACGCCTGAAATAAAGCGAGGCAGTTCGCCCTCCTGATCTCGCAAATCGCAAATCGTTCTTATGCACTTCGCCTCGCTTCGGACAACCTGGTCGTCGTTCCGCTGATGCCCCAGCTCCTACTGCTCAACACATCAGCTCTGAACGGTGCGCGGGAGCGCTCGAGACAGCTCACGAAAGCGAGCGACGCACGCCAAAGGCACGCCAAAGGCACGCCCATCTCGAAAAGGTGAGCTTTTGGCCGCCTCAATCACGTCTACTGGTAGACGTGCGGGGCGACCCTCCGCGATCGGACGGAACGGTTTCGCTCGCCCCGGCGCCGCAAAGTGGTATGACCTCTTTGGCTGCCACATAGTGCGCCCGACCACGGGTCGGGCCATCGACAAAAGTACGAATTGGCTGCTTTGCGGGTAGCGCGTGCGCATGGCGGGTCTCTTCGCCGACGAGCGAAATTGACCATGCACAAACTCGTTTTCCTCTCCGCCGTGGTGTTATCTGCGCTCGGGGGATCATTTGGGTGCTCCGTCTATGATGCGTCACCGCTCGTCCCCGACGGCGGGTCGAGCGGCGCCGGCCTAGGCGGGGCGGGCGCCGGATCCACGGGAGGCGCTGGCGGCAGCGACGTCACGACCGGTAGCACCGGGGGAGCGGGCGGTTCGAGCGGAGCGAATCTCGACAGCGGTACCAGCGGATCAGGCGGTGCCAGCGGTTTGGCAGGCTCTGGCGGCGCGACCGGTTCCGCGGACGCGACCGGTTCCGCGGACGCGACCGGTTCCGGCGGAACGCCCGGCTCAAGCGATGCAGCCGGCGCGGGCGGCGCAGACGCGAGGGACAGCGATGGGACCGCGGGCAGGGGAGGCGCACCTTCGGCGGATGCGGGTACCGACGTGGCAGGAGAAACGGGCGAGGCAGGCCCCATCGATGCGAATGACGACACGATCGATGCGAATGACGACACGAGTGACGGCAACACGGTCGACGGCGCGAATGACGGCAAAACGCTCGACGGCGCGAGTGACGGCGACACGCTCGACGGCGCAAGGGAGGCGGGCGATACGGGAAGCGCAGACGGCGCCGGTGGCTCTCATGACGGCGGAATCGACCCCACGTCTGCACCGGCGGTCAGGATCATCGCCATGCACAGCGACAAATGCATGGGCGTCGACGCCGACGGGACTGCCGACGGCACGAGGATCTATCAATTTACCTGTGCCGCCGCGACGGGGCAGGTCTTCCGATTCGAATCGCTCGGGGGAGCAACGTACCGCATCATCAACCAGAGCAGTGGAAAGTGCCTCTCCGCCACCGGGACAGGCAATGGTGCCGCGATTTACATCAGCGCCTGCAACGGCGGCGTAACGCAGGCCTATACGCTGCAGCCTGCTGGCGCCAACTACAACATCATCAACCCCGGTGGCGGCAACTGCGTGGAGGTCGCTCTTCAAAGCACGAGCGACGGCGCAGTATGCCGTTATTATACGTGCAACGGCGACAGCAATCAGGTGTTTCGCTTCGAAGCACCGTGATTGTCAATTGCAGCACGGCGGTTTCGGTTCAGCTGGCAAGCATGGCGGCCGCGGGCATCCCGGCGCCGAACTCCACCATGCCTAGGAATCGATTTCTTGAGCCACGCATGGATGCCGAGCCACTTCCTCCTGATCGACATGCTTCCGGCGACCCACGACCGGCTAGAAAAATCCATGGACCGTTCTCGTCGTCCACAACGTCGAATGCGGAAAGCAGTCCATTGGCCTATCGATTCTGCTCAACGGACACGCTGGATTTGGGCGCTCTTGCTGATTTTAACCGTCGCTTGCAGCTCGTCCGGTGATGGGCCGGGCAGCGGCGCGGGCGGTCTGTCTGGAACGGGCGGTGCGCCCGAAGCAGGCCGCGGTGCTGGCGGCGGCAGTACCGGCGGCATTTCCGGTGCGGGAAGTGGCGCGGGTGGAGTCGCTGGCACCTCCGGGACGGGTGGAATCTCCGGAAGGGGCGGGACAGGTGCTGCGTCCGGTGCAGGCGGTGTCTCCGGAGCCGGCGGCGCCACAGGCGGCTCCCCCGATGCCAGCAGTGATGCGCCCCCTCTATCCGATTCCCGCAGTGATACCCCACTGCTCGACACCGGCCTGGGTCGCGATGGCGCAGGAGATCGAGATAGCGCGGTCGGTGGGTGGGACGCCGGCGACGGCGCGACCGATTTTCCGCCCGAGCGCGTCATGCGCATTCAGGTCGATTGGAGCAAAGAGCTCGGCTTCGCTCTCCTAACGCCCATCAGAGAGCTTTCGGGGACGGTAGCGGTGGCGAAGCGTGCCCTGCGCGAAGACCCGCTGGGCAGCTTCGTCGGTGTCGTCAGCGATCCCGCTACCGGCCAACGTCTCTTCCAGAGCACCATCGGCATCGGTTACAGCTATCTACCAGCGGTCCGTGCTGTCACCTTCCGCTACCCCGAGCGAAAGCAGCCGTTCATCTTCTCGCTCCGTGCCGAGAATGCAACGAGCGGCGTCATGGAGACGGTGCTGGAGCAGACCCTCGACCCTGCCACTTTCGAGACGGTGCCGGCGCAGAATGTCGAGCTTATCCCGCTCCGGATTGCGCAGCGACAACCGGCACTGCTCGTCAATTTCTACTCCGAAGGGTACTTGGTCGGTGGCCGGGAGAAGTTTCTCACTGACGCGCGAAGTATGGTCCGTAGCCTCGAGACCACCGATTTTCCCAACCAAGCGCGAATGGAGTTCCGCGCTGTTTGGAGTCCCTCTGCCGTCGCTTTGGGCTCAGCTCAAAATCTCGGCACGCCGATACCCGAGCGCGACTCGTTTTTGGGTCTCTACTATCCTTATTGGTTGGATTACAGCCGCTGGAACGTCATCGTGTATCCCACGCGTGAGCGGCGCTTTCGGAACGCGATTGGGCAGGTTCCTTATGACTATCCAATTGCCATCATGGATACCACCGTCTACACGAACGTCGGCAACTACAACGAGCTGACCGCCGTCGCCAATGGCACGGGGAACGTTCAAAACTTGTTTTTGCATGAGTTTGGCCATTTTTTCGGCCTCAACGAGGAGTACACCAACGGCGGCACCGAACTCGTCTTCGCCAAGGGAATCGCAGAGCCGTGGTCGCAGAACCTGACCTTCCAAATCAATGCCGCCAATATCAAGTGGCGCGCTTCGATCAAGGCTGGCACGCCGATACCGACTCCAGCCTCCAGTTGGACGGGAGACAACGTCGGCGCATATCCCGGAGGCTACGGGGGGCTCGATACGCGGTCGCACGTACCGGTGCCGGACCGCGTCTGCCTCATGTCGTCTGGCGCCAGTTACTGCGCCGTTTGTCGCGCCGCGATTGCCGACAAGATCATCTTCGACCTGGGTGAGTGAAGTCGAACCGAACCCGCGTCCACCCCTGTAACGGACCGGGTCTCGGAGGCGCTACCGTGCTCGTCGACGCCGGCGGAAAGCGAGTCGAGCTGCGGCGGCGCTCCAAGCGATTGCGATAGAAGCGCCGAAGGATTCCGTGCGCGCGACCCTGCAGCCGCAACCGGTCCCTTCGCGACCGCTTTCGTGTTTTGCTCCACCATCCGCACTGCCCGCCATCCCAGTCACTCCCCCATTTCCGCTGTCCGCGCCGTCGCTACCACTCGCTCCGCCGTTGCCGCCGTTCGTACCGCCCATCCCACTCGATCCGCCGCTGCCGTTCGTACCAGCACTGCCACTTGCTCCCGCATTCGCGCCGCCCGCCCCAGCACGTCCGTTGGTCCCCGCGCCACCGCTCGCTCCGCCACTGCCGCTCGTTCCGCCGCTCCCACTCGTACCTCCGTCACGAGGACCTGCTGTGCACGATTGTCCCGGACAAGAGCAGCTTTCTGCGCAAGCGCGAAACGTGGTCCACATGCATTCGCCCATCGGTCGTTCTCGATTGCCGCCGTTCCGGTTGGCACCGTCGAGCGATGGGATTCGGCCCGAGCCGGCAACGCAACTCCCCCGACCGTCGGAGCCGTAGTTGGTCCCGTACGTGCCGGTCACCGGCGCACAGGGATCCGGCAAGGTCAACGCACCGTGCTCGACCCAGCGATCCGCATACGAAAGGATCGCGTCCTTGTTGACCGGCCAGACGCTTTGCAAGGCGGGACTCAACCGCATGAGTAGCGCGGCGTACTGCGTTGGCTTGGCGGTATTGTCCTGATACCAGCCGCCCGGCTCGAAACCGCCGTCGATGAGACCGTACGGATCGCGGATGGTGCGCGTCGACTTGCTCGAGAAGTCATTCCAGTATTCCCGCTCCGAACCGGTGGGCTGTCCCCAGAGTGCAACACCACTTTTGCCTGTGTAGTAGCTCGCGGTCTCGAAGAAATGATTCGCTTGGACGGCAGCGAGATTGGCGAGCATTTCGGGATCACCGAGCATTGCTGCGGCAAACGCATAGGCGAAGAGCTTGCCTCCACCGTTGCCACCTCCGCCGCGGAACAGGCTCGCGCCCAGCCTGTCGACGCCCCAGATGTCGATGCCGTGCTGCACGTAGCCCACGAGCACGGGAAGCTTCGCTTGGAGATCCTGCTCGGGCGTGCACGGGGGCGTCGCGCAGACGTTCGCGAGATGCAGCCACGCGTAGACGTCGGTGTCGTGTGCCCAGATGTCCGTCGACCAGGGGCGGCCCTCGGGAAGTGCGTCCTCCGGGGGCATGAGATCGCATGTAACGGAATCGCTCGTGTAGTCGAGACGCAGGTGCGACGTCCATGCCCGCGCGGTCTCTAGCGTGGGAGCGCGACAAGACCCGCGGTTGAGCCGCGACAGGAGCCCCCACTTCAGATCGTTGGTGGAAAGCGTGGGCTTGTACGCGCCCACGAAGGGCGGGCGAAACGCGTGGCCAGGATCCCCCGGTGCCGCTCCCACCACCGTGACGACCGCTGCAAAACGCCCGCAGGACTTCTCGTCCGCTGTGCCGTCACAAGCACCTGCCGGGTTGTCGGACACGTACTTGACAACCGAGCTGCCCGGCGGCGCCGCGTAGGGAAGGGCGATAGGGGCTGCGTTTCCGGCCAATCGATCGTCCCAACGTTGAGGACCGTTGGGCGCAGGATTGACGTCGACGCCGTGACGGCCGCCGCTCGCGTTGGGTGAAATCGCCGTGATGGTGGCGGTGCCGTTGGCGACCACGAAGAACTCGCCCGTGGCGTAGGTTCCACAGCCATAGGCTTCCGCAAAACGAAATGTGATGTCGTTCGCCGCGCCGGAAGGCGCTGCATAGCGAAGGCAAGGGCCGGCTGCGTCGGAGCTGATCGCGCTAGGATTTCCCGAGCACCCGCAGTCGGCACGGGCTCCTGTGGCGCCGAGCAGAACGAACGACGCGAGCAAGCCTGCAATGACGATGCGAGGGGACATGCTTTTCGTCAGGTGCAAAGCTTGCCGTTCACGTGCGGATTCGCGGTGTCGACGTTCTCACCCGTCTCGAGCACCGCATTGCCGGTGCGGATCCATCCGTCGGTCGGGCCGCCGCCGTAGGGATATTGGGGACGGGAGTACCAAATGAAATATTTGCCGACGCACGGGGAAACGCGCGTGCTGAACACGTTTCGCTCGAAGCGGATGTTGGTTACCGAGAAACCTCCTTGAGGGCTCGGTTCGGAAGGGTTGTAGTCTTCTGCGTAGATCGCCGCACCACCCCCGGCCATCAAGTTGTTCTCGACCAGGATGTCGCTGCTCGATTTCAGGCTGTTCCAGATCGCGACCGCGGACGTTCCGTCGGCGCTCATGGCGTAGGTGTTGTGACGGATCGTGCCATTTTTGGCGCCTTCGGTCTGAAAGCCGTCCATGTGGCCGTTGGCCGTGAGCGGGGTCAGATCGTGAAAGTAGCTGTCTTCGATCGTAAAGCTGTCGCCCGCAGTGTTCGAGCTTGCCCAGGTGAAGATGCCGTCGTCGACGCCGTAGCAGTCGACGTAGCGCGCGATCATCGATTCACCTTGGTGCCAAATACAGGCGTGGGAGCCCTGGAGGCCATTGATCTCGACATGGTCGACGGTTGCGCTGGCTCCATCGTCCACCATGATGGCCGCCGTGGCATTTGCGGCCTCGCCCTTCTTGCCGCTGTCGTAGGCCACGTAGCTATTTCGGATGATGACGTTTTTCGCGGTGACGTGCAGCTTGCCTTGCACATTGGCGCACTCGACGATCTGGCCGTCTTGATTGATCTCGATGGTGGGCATCGAGCTGCCACCCATGTCGGTGAGCTTTCCGCCTGGGCACAACGAGGCGTCGTGCCCCGTGTTGCGGGGGCCGGGCCAGCCGCACGCTTCGAGCGTGGACCAGACGTCGGGCGCGCAGGTTCCGGAATCCCCGGCATCGCTCGTGCCACCGCTGCCGCTCGTGCCACTGCTGCCGCTCGCGCCACCCGCGCCACCGCTGCCGCTCGTGCCGCTCGTGCCGCTCGCGCCACCGCGACCGCTCGTGCCGCTCGCGCCACCGCTGCCGCTCGCGCCACCCGTACCGCTCGCGCCACCGCTGCCACCCAGCCCGGCGCTACCGCTCGTACCACCTCCGTCGTTCGTGGCACCCGTGCCGCCGCGCCCTTTGGCTGCGGCGCCGTTGGCGCCGTCATCCGTCGATGAACAACCCGAGAACGCGATGATCGACGATGCAATGAGGCAGAACGGCCTTCGCTTTCTCATTTGTTCTCTAATCGCGATCCCCGGCGCTCACGATCGCGAATTCGACGTCTCGCGTGATATATTGTCTGTGCATGCCGGCCCGGTCCCCGATCGCGTGGGCGGTGATGGTGACTCTGCTTGGCGCGATGAATGCACGTGAAGCGCGCGCTGAGGTGCCGGCGGTACGGTTCGAGTACCACG
The DNA here is from genome assembly GCA_035318505.1 of Polyangiaceae bacterium. Classification (GTDB taxonomy): domain Bacteria; phylum Myxococcota_A; class Polyangia; order Polyangiales; family Polyangiaceae; genus DASWDH01. The sequence goes on from DATHEQ010000048.1 coordinate 31,924, forward strand.
CGGGGCCCGAATGTCCTCTGGAGCGGGATTTCGTAGCGAACCTGAGAGGCAAGGCCGCGTTTCAGGTCGAAAGCTCGGCCGAGCGCGTGTCGCGAACGTTTACCGTGATGCTGAGCAAACGCGCCGACGCGCGGTCTGCGTCTTATCGCGGACAATTGCTTCTTCGCACGCCGGGCGGCGCGCCGTCGATCCGAGAAGTCACCGGCGTCAACTGTGCCGAGGTGGCCGAGGCCGTCGCGGTCGTCATCGCCATCGAGCTCGCACCCGAGCAGCGAGCGCCAACGAGGCCGGCCGCGAATGAGAGTCCTGAAGAGACGAAAGCTGCGTCCCCGCTACCTGTGCGCTGGAAGTGGGCGGTCGCGGCCGGGGGCGGATTCACCGGAGCCCTCTCCGATGCGGTCTCGGTAGAAGGACGACTCTCGCTCGCGCTGCGCCGCAACTCGACAGCGCTCTTGTCGCCCGAATTTCGCGCTGGATTCGTGTATGCAGACGGGCGCCGTGTGGAAAATGAAGGGGGCGCCATCGAGCTCCGGCTCTTCGGCGTGACTTTCGAAGGCTGCCCGATGCGCGCACGGCTTTGGCAGCGACTTTCGCTCGAGCCTTGCGGCAAGGTCTTGCTTGCGGTCAGAGCTGCGACGGGCGGGCCGCCAAGCAACCCCACGGCCGAGTCGAGTATGGGGTCGTGGGTCGACATCGGCGGTCTCTTGCGCGCGCTCTACGACATCTCCAACTCGGCCTGGATCGAGATCTCAGCCGAAGGATTCGCACCGATGGTCCGCGACCGGTTTTACACTTTCACACCGAGTATCGCGGTCTTCGGCGTCCCCGGGGCCGGGGCGCGTGGCGCGTTCGGGTTAGGCGTCCACTTTTGAGTGATCACCGGACGCCCCCCGTGCGATTACCTGGGGTGCAGGCTCCGACCGGTCTACCCGCGGCCAACGTCGCTCGGCGCGGAGACGCTGGCCCGAGCTCGGAACCGAGTATGCGCGTCGAGACGGCCCTGCGTGCGCTGATCGACGCTCACTACGCTTCCATCTGGCGGTTGCTACGGCGCTATGGCGTGACGGAGGACAAGACCGACGACGCAGCGCAGGAGGTGTTCTGGATCGCGGCCAGGCGCCTGTCCGACATCAAGCCTGGCAGCGAGTCGGCGTTTCTTTACGGCATTGCCATCCGCGTCGCGGCGCGCGCCCGCCGCGAACGGGAACCGCGCAGGGTCGAGAGCGCAGCACTCGAAACGTTCGCCGACGACAAGCCTTCGGCGGAAAATCTGGTCGACGAGCGCCGAGCGCGTGAGCTCCTCAATCGGGTCCTCGACTCGATGGAAGAAAAGCTTCGCGAGGTGTTCGTTCTGTTCGAGCTCGAAGAGATCGAGATCCCAATGATTGCAGAGATCCTCGCGATACCCGTAGGAACCGTGGGATCCCGGCTGCGGCGCGCGCGCGAGGAGTTTTCTGCGATCGCCAAGCGCGTTCGGGCTCAGCTCTCGTTTCCTGGAGGACGACGATGAAGCGCCTCATCACCGAGACGGATCAGGCATTCGAGCGGATGCTTCTGCGCTCCGCCCGGCTCGACGTGGCTCCCGAGAATGGGGCCCGCGAGGCAATGGAGGCGCTGGCTGCCGCGGCCACGCGTCTTCCGACAGTGGACGTAGGGCCACCGCCGCTGGACGCGGGACAACTGATTGCAAAGAGACTCGGTACGCTCGGCGCGTGGAAATGGTTGGGAGCCGGGGTGGTGCTCGGAGGTTTCGCCGGTGCAGGGGCGATGGCGATTCACCGGTCACCGCCTTCGCCATCGATAGCAGCCACCCTCGCGGTAGACGCACCGAGGGGCGCGCCGGTCGTCAGGGCTCCCGCCGAGTCGTTTCCCGAGCCGTCACCGGCCCCGCCGGCGGCGGCGATTTCGTCACCCGCGGCGATCCCACCGTCCGCGCCGCGTTTCCGAGCGCCGGCAGTTCCTGCAACGAGCACGTCGAACGTTGCCGAAGCGCCGTCACAAGCCGTCACCGAGGGGCTTTCGACCTTGAAGGCCGAAGCCGCCGCGATCGATCGCGCCCGGCGCGCGCTGGCATCGGGGTCGCCTGGTCAAGCGATTGAGCTCCTCGATCGCTATGAGCGCGAAAGCCCCACCCACGTACTCGCGCCGGATGCGTGGGCATTGCGAATTCAAGCCGAAAAAGCACGCGGCAACGACGTCGTCGCCAAGAGGCTGGCCGAGAAGTTCCTGTCGCAGTATCCGAGCGACCCCCATGCCGAACGGGTGCGACGCGTTCTGTTGGGACAATGACGGAGACGCGGCCGTCGAAGCCGTCGGTGATGGCCGTCCTCGGGACGTTTGCCTTTCTGCCCGTTGCCGCCTGCGGAGCGGACATCCAGCTCGGCCCAGGGACGTACGAAAAAGAGGTTCGAGCCGATGCTCCCACGCTCTACCTTCGCTTTGGCGATCGTTCTACGGCGCTCGCGAAAGACGAGATCGGCGGATACCCCGGCAAGTACCCGGCAGAAGGGGTGACGCTGGGCGAGCCTGGCGCGATCGTGGGAGATTCCGATGGGGCCGTCGCTCTCGACGGGAAGAGCGTAGTGACCATGCCTCCCGGGCTCGAGTTCGCCGCAACGAAGCCGTTCACGATCGAAGTATGGGTGAAACCCGCGGCCTACGACGATCGCACCGGATATGGCTTCGTGGTCGATCACCAGAGCTACGAGCCGCGCATTGGCTACACGCTACGCGTCTCCCAGTTCGATGTGGCCTTGGAGCGCTGGGCCGGCGGTACGACCTTCGGATCCAATGCCACTGAGAATAGGGCGGTTTCTCTTCACGCTTGGCACCACGTCGTGGCGACGTTCGACAGCGTCACCCTGAAGCTCTTCGTCGACGGAGAGCAGGTCGCGTCCAACGGCGTGCCATCGGATATGCCTGCGGTGACGACCTCGTGGACGATAGGCGGCCCCAACTGCGCGTGCACGGGAAACTACTTCGCCGGCGCGCTCGACGAACTCGCCATCTACGATCACGCCATCGACGGGGCGCGCGCCCGCGCTCACTTCGAGGCTTCCGGGCATTGACGACTCGGTTCGATTCGAATGCAGCGTCGCGCCATTCTTACGAGAAAGCATGGCCCCTACCGCGGGAGTTCACTTTCCGGTGCGGTTCTTCCAGAAGTAGAACACGGGGACGCCCGACAGGAGCAGCGCGCCGCCGATGAGCGCGTTCGAGGGATTCGCCACTGCCGAGCTCACCACGACGTAGACCGATGCGATGACGAATAGCGCCGGCACGAAGGGGTAGGCGGGCGTGCGAAAGCCCGTCGTGGTCGAGTTGCCGCCGAGGCGGCGGTCGCGCGCGCGGTAAACGAACAGCGTTGCGACGGTGAGTCCGAAGAAGATCCAATCGCCGAAGACCACATAGTCGACCAATTGACCGTAGCTACCCGACAGCGCCAACACGATTGCCCAAGCGGCCTGCAGCGCGATCGCGCGCGTCGGCGTGCGGTGCACGGGGTGCAGCTCCGCGAAAGCGGGCAGCAACAGGCCGTCGGCGGCGATGGCCTGGTAGACCCGCGGTGTGACCATGATGACGAGGCCGAGAAAGCCGAAGGTCGAGAGGGCGATCGCCGCGCCGATGAGCGTCGCGCCCGTGTCCCCGAGCAAGATGCGCATGGCGTCGGCAGCGGGCGCGTCGCTGGCGGCGAGCGCTGGCGCTCCGAGCACGCGCAGGTACGCCAGGTTGGCGGCCAGATAGACCAGCACGACGACGCACACGCCGAGCGTGAGCGCGCGCGGAAGGTTGCGCTCGGCGTCGATCATCTCTTCGGCGACATAGTTGGTCTGTTGCCAGCCGCCGTAGGTGAACAGCACCGGCACGAGCGCGCTACCAACCGCGATCACGATGCCGAACCCCGTGGGGCCGGTCGCGTGCGGCATGAGCGATGCCGTCTCGGCGGCGCGCTCGGGCACCGCCATGAAAAGCCCGGCGCCCATGAGCAGCCCAAGACCGGCGAGCTTGAGCAGGGTCAGCACGTTCTGCGCGATCGCGCCCGGCTTGACGCCTAGATAATTGATCCCCGAGAGCAGCGCGATCGCACCGATGCCGAGCGGCTTGTGCGCGTTGCGGGGCAGGTGCAATAGCTCGGCCGAGTAGCTGGCGAAGGTCATGGCGACGCCGGCAGTCGCGCCGGTCGAGATCACCAAGAGCAGCGCCCAACCGTAGAGGAAGGCAGGCAATGGCCCGAAGGCGTCACGCAGGTAGACGTAGCTGCCGCCCGCCTTGGGTTTGCGCGCGCCGAGCTCGGCAAAGCAGAACGCCCCGGCCAGCGCCACCATTCCGCCCAGAGCCCAGACCAACAGCGTGAGCTCCGGGGTCGCGACCCGCGCCGCCACGACGGCAGGGTTGCGGAAGATGCCGGCGCCGATGATCCCGCCGACGACGGCCATCGTGCCGGACATGAGCCCCAGGCGCCGCGCGTAGGTCGTCATGCTTGAGGCCGTGTGCATCTCGCGTGAAGAAGAATGCCAAAAGGGCGCGGCGGGAGACGCTATCATGCGCCGATGGGCAGTCTTCGTGCATGGGAATCGATTCCCGGCTCGATCGCAGAAGCGCTAAGAGCGCTGGGTCAGTCGGACCTCGATCGCCGCGCGGCCACAGACGGTATGTCGATCCGCGAACAGGTTCACCACATCGTCGAAGCCAACGTGGTCGCGGCCAGCATCGTGATTGCGGCGCTCGGTAGCCCCGGTTGCACCTACGACTGGTCGTGGATGATGCCTTTCGGTGCGTGGCTCGATCGTCTCGCCTACCGCGAAAAACCAATTGGACCGGCCTTGCGCGTGCTCGATGCGCTCAGCGTCTACGTCGTCGCCCAGCTCGAGCCGCTCGCCGACGGCCTCGAGCGCGAAGTTCATCTTCGCGACGCACCCGGCGCCGATCTCCGGCGCGTGACCGTCGCCGAAGTTCTGCAAGCAGAAGTCGACCACGCCGCCGAACACATTGGCGAGATCGCGAAGATCGGCGAGCGAGGTTGAACGGACGATGAATCGCACTCCGTCACGGTGCAGCGCTGCAATACGGCGTGTCAGCCCCCTTCAGGATTTGCCCCGGGCGCGTAGCTCACTCCCGGCACCGGGGCGACGAGACCGGTCCCCGGAGCTGCCCGCAGATGGGCGCCCGCCCATCGAATGCTGCTCGAGGCTTGCTGGTCCCCCGAAGCGCGCGCTACCCGGCGTGAGCACCAACCCGAAGCCCGTGACAGGCAGAAAAACTCCGCAGAAACGTATATCTAGACCCATGGCGGCCCGGCTGAGGCGATCCAGGATAGTGCGACGGGTAGGTGGCGCTTCAGTCAGAAATCGCTAGCGAATCGATTTCAAGACAAGATCCTCTTCGAATCGAACCCTTCTAGTAGTTGTGAAGAGCGAAGTTTTCCAGACTGTCTGTGCGTCCGCGCCGCCGGGAGCACCCGGCGAAGGGGCACGGCCCGACTCGACTTCGACGGCATCTACGAAGCTTCGTTCGACAAGGTCGCTGGTTGGGTAGCGGCCGTGGGCGCGCTGCTTCCGAGTTCCCTGCGTAAAGGTCCGCGATGCGTCACTGGTTCCCAACTTACATCTTCGTCCTGTTAGCGACGGTAGCTCTCGCGCGATGCAGCTCCGAATCGTCGCCAAGCCGAGTAACCGATCGCGGCGCCGGTAGCGGAGGAACGAGCGGCAATGGAGCGTCGGGAAGTGGTGGTTCTTCGACTACGGGTGCGGGAGCGACGGGAGGACATGGGGGCGTTGGTGCTGAAGGCGATTCGGGAGCGAGTGGCGGGGCAGCCGGTTCCAGTGGCAGCGCCGCGGGATCGAGCAGTGGCGCTGGCGGCTCAGGAGCGAAAGATGCTGGCGGCCTCGCCGGGAGCGGGGGCGCATCGGGTAGCGGGGGATTTGCCGGAAACGGCGTCGGCGGTCGGAGCGGTGGTTCGGGCGCATCGGGGTTTCCTGACGCGGGGCACGATGGATCGGTAGGCGGCGGCAATGGTGGTGGGGCCGATTCCTCGGGCGCAGGTGGAAGCGCCGGGGGTCAGACGGATGCCTCCATCATGGATGGCGGTACGGTGATCTGGACCGCCACCGACTACGTCTCTAGAAAGTGGGCACGTTGGGCAATCCCCAATCCCCCCAGCATGGGGCTTCCGCATCCAATGAGCTACACGGCGGGGAGCGACACGGTAACCGACAGTGTGACCGGGCTCGTCTGGCAGAAATCGACCAATACGGCAACGACGGCCTGGCAGGAGGCGCTCGAGATTTGCCGAGGGCTCGGGGCGGGGTGGAGCCTTCCGACGCGCATCGAACTCAGTTCCATTCTCGACAACACACGAGCGGGCGGCAAGGTCGACGCCATCTTTACGTTTGGGAATGGCGCCGGATGGACATGGGCATCGACGCCTTGGGTCGTCGACGCGCGGAAAGGATCGACCGGTGCCGACGCGCTCTCCTGGTTCATCAACTTCTCGCAAGGGGACAGCAATAACGGCTTGTCTCAAACGGCAGCGAGTGCCTATTCGCGCTGTGTTCTGGTTCCGGAGACGCAGGTGCTGCCCGCTTCTCATTACACGATTGAGAATAGCGAAGTCATTGACAACTACACCGGCTGCATTTGGCAGCAGGAGCATTCGGATTCGACTGCAACGCTCGCTTGGAACGAAGCCGATGCGTATTGCAAGTCACTGATGCTCGGCGGGCACTCCTGGCGGCTTCCGAGCTTGAACGAGATCGCGAGCATCGTCGACGACGTCCCATCGGGCGATGTCTCTCCTGCCGTTGATCACGCTGCGTTCCCGACCACCAGTCCCAGCTTGCAGTACTGGTCGGCAAGTCCTTACGGAGCGAGTACGGCCGAGCGCTGGACCCTCAACTTCAAAGACGGATTTACCGCCCACCGCGCGACATCCACCCTCGCGATAGCACGATGCGTGCGCTAACCGAACGCGCCGCCGCCCTCAAACCGCACGGCTGATCCTGTTCGATTTGCGGGGCGACGCCACATCATGAGCCACCCGCAGCCTGCACCGATACCGCAAGGGAGCCCCCCAAATGAACTTCGCGAATCTCCAGTTCAAGCAGCTAGCTCGGCTTTTCCCGCTCATCCTTCTTTTGAGCAGCTTGAGTTTATTCGCCGCGAAAAACGCGCAAGCCACTGATTATTACGTGGCCACTACGGGTAGCAATTCGAATCCCGGGACCATCGATAAGCCTTTTGCCACCCTACAGAAGGGGCACGACGCCGCGATGCCCGGAGACACGGTTTACGTCCGCGGCGGGACTTACAGCATCGTGGCACCGGCTACGAGTGGCGCTGGGATCCTGATTTCGAAGAGCGGGACGTCGGATACGAGTCGAATCAAGTTCTGGGCCTATCTGGACGAGGTCCCCATTTTCGACTTCTCCCAGATGACCATATCGACGACCGGCTATACGAACGGTCTTCAGGTTACCGGTAGCTGGCTGCATTTCAAAGGACTCGAAGTCTGCAACGTTCCGATGAATACGCGCTCCAACAATGGCATGGGGGTGGACGGCGCCAGCAACGACATCTTCGAGCGATTGAACCTTCACCACAACAGCGGCTCGGGGATGTTCATCGGCCACGGGACTGGGGGCCATTTGGTCCTCAATTGCGATTCGCACGACAATTACGATCCGACTTCGTCACAAGGTGCCGGGCAAAATGCCGATGGCTTCGGCTGTCATTACCAAGAAACGGGCTCCCCCACGGTCTTCAGGGGCTGCCGGGCGTGGTGGAACTCTGACGATGGTTACGATCTCATCTCACAGGAAGTGCCGGTCACATTCGAAAATTGTTGGGCTATGTCCAATGGCTACATCAATTCCGGCGCCGGCACGCCCGCGTCGGGCAACGGCAACGGCTTCAAGGCGGGAAGCAGCAAGACCGGCATCAGGCACATCCTCAGGAACAACGTCGCCTGGAAAAATCGGGCGAGTGGATTTTATGCCAATCATTCCTCCGGCGGGAACACTTGGTACAACAACACGTCGTACAGCAATGGAACTCAATACAACATGCTGGCAAGCCCCCCCGACGATTCGTCGGTCGTCATTATCCTGATGGGATCGCTGGTGCACATCATGAAGAACAATATCGGCTTTCCCAACAAGAACACCTATATGGATGGCGTCGACACTTCATTCAATACCTGGGACCTGAACATCACCCCATCGGCCAATGACTTCGTGAGCGTGACGGATACGGGCGCCATGGACCCGCGCCAACCAGACGGGAGCCTACCGAACCTGAACTTCATGAAACTGCGCGCTGGCAGCCCGATGATCGACAAAGGTACAGACGTCCAGCTTCCTCGGGTGGGCGCCGCTCCGGACTTGGGAGCGTACGAATTTGGAACTTCGACCGACGCCGGCGACAGCGGGCCCCCCGGAACGGGTGACGCTTCCACGGACGCAACTACCACGACCGGCGGCACGGGGGGCACGGCGGGTTCGGGCGGCGCAGCGGGTTCAAGCGGCATCGCTGGCAGCGGCGGTCGTTCCCCAGCTGACGCTGGACCTAGCGACGGCCATGGGGGCAACGGCGGAAGCGGAGCCAACGGCGGAGCGGCGGGGACCATCGGAGCGGGCGGGGCTGGTGCGACGGCGGGTGGCTTGCCGGAAGGAGGAGGGCCCTCGATGCCACCTAGCACAAGCGGTGGGAGCAGCGGATCCAGCGGCGCTCGTGATAGAGGCAACGGCGATGCCTCGACCTCGTCGGGTTGCTCCTGCAGGATCTCCGCGACGTCGGAGCGCGCGGCGCCAGGCGGTCTGATCGCCATGTTGGGCGTGCTGGGGCTCGCCCTCCGCCGGCGAAAGCAATTCACTTACGCTCGCGGCGCACGACGGCGGGGGACGCAGAGTTGCATCGAGCGACGGTGCGGCGAGCGACGGGAACGTGATCGGTTCATCGTGGCAGAGAGGTAACGGCGTGCCCTCGCGATGCCCGTGACCGTCACCCTAGCCGCCGGTGGGTAAACGGCGATCTTCACCGCTGCTCACTCGCTTTCGGCACGCCGCGCTGAGGCGGAGGTCAGCGGTTTAGTCGTGCGGGCCGGAGTCGGTGTGACCGGCGCTCTGCTCGTTCAGAAGCGTGTCCCAGTCACTCAATGGGCGGTGGTCGCGCACCCACATTGTCGATCCTGCATCGTAGTCCACGGGGCATCCAACATTCTCGAGAATGAAGAGTTCGTGTCCGAAGGCGGATGGAGGGGTCGAGCAGGCGGTATACCTGACGGCCAAGGGGGGCGAATACGAGCCACAGAGGACGCGGTAGGTTCGAGCCGTGAAAGAACCGGTGCAATGGCAGCTGCCGAGGCCCCCCTCACCGGGCAAGGCGTCGATGATCGCGGCGGGCGTGATCTGGAGCGAGGGCATGTACGCGCAAGCTCGAAAAATAGGATCGATGGGTCCATCGACATCGGGCACACCGGCGTCAACATCGGAATTTCCCGCGGGCGCATCGACCGACGCACCGTCGCCGCCCTCCACGCTGCCGTCGGGGGGCGGGGCGAAGTCTGCGGCCACGTCCCCGATGCCAATGTCGGTGACGATGTCGAGCGATGCCTCGCCGGCGTCGTGGGGGAGGTCGTCGCTGGCGTCGATTGCGTCAGGTGCTGAAATAACGGCCCCGTCGTTGACGGCGCCGTCGTTGGATGCACTATCGACCTCGGGAAGCTGCTCGTCGCCACGACCGTCGGCAGATGCGTCGGAAGAGACGATGACGTCACTCGTTTGGACGACGTCGGGGATCATCCCACCGTCGTTCGTCGCCGTGACTGGATCCTCGCTACCCCGACAGTTCGCCGCGGCGACTGCCAGCGCGGCGAGCACGGTGACCTTCCCGGTCCAACGCATCCGCCGCTCTGCTTCAGCATCGACCTTTCGCGCAATTTGCATGGAACCTCTCGACGATCGCTAATCGTACTTTCGGGCGGTCCAGTCGACAACGACAGCTTCTTAACAGCACACCTGCTTATTGATAGCCGTCCCCATGTTGGTTCGCGGTGTGCGCCCGATGCGCTGAAGCGCTTACGGCACTGGCGAGGGCGCTTCCTCCCGTGCCGAACCGGGCGCCGTGCCTCCGGACGATTTGGAAATGAAAAGCCTGGCGGGCCGACACTTAATGTAGGGAAGTCGCTCCGCGACCGTCGTCATGCTGCGACGGAGCCAAAAACATCCAACCCCGGCGTGCGTTGCCCACTGTAAAAATCGCCGCCAGATGGTGCATCAATGAAGCTAGGGAGGGCCACTCCTAGAACCGTGATCGCCGTCGTTTTGGTCATGAATATCGGCGCTTGCAGCGACGGTGCCCCCTCGGGGGACAACAGCGCCGGCGGGAGTCCCGGTGGCGGGGGGCAGTCCGTCGGCGGTTCGTCGGGAACCGCCGACGCCGGTCCGTCGGGTGCTGGGGGCTCGGGCGGCAAAACTCCGGGCACGGGCGGTTCGTCGGGCGGCGGTTCGTCGGGCGGCGCGGGTGACGCTGGGCCGACGGGTACGGGCGGGGCGTCGATCGACGGCTCTTCGGGCGCCGCTGGGGCTTCGGGGGTTCGGGACGGTGGGCCGCCTGGCGCCGATGGAGGTCCGTCGCCTGGCGGGATTGTTCCGCTCTTCGACGCCACGACGAAGCTCGAGCGCGAGGTGTTGTTCGATCGAGGCGACGCGATCGTCACGCGCTTTGGCGACCGCGGGCGCGATCGTCACGCCCGCGAAGACGAGTTTCAAAGCTACGATCACTACCTTCCCCACTACTGGGAATACCGAACGTCGCGCTACATCTTCGTCGACAAGGTCGGCAAAGGCGGCTCGACGATCGAGGTGTCCTGGGTCTCGGAATGGAAGCTCGATCCCTTGCCGGAATTTCGCGCCTGGTACGCCGGCCAGAGCACCGTCGCGCAGTACCACGGAAACTACGCCCCGCGGTTCAAGACCGAGGGCCCCGGCACGTACGACCAGGACCACAACCGGACCGGCGATGGCGTGCAGTACAAGTTCACGTACACCATCGCCAGCGCCATTCCCCTCGATGGCAAAGAAGTACCGCTGGCGGTCGGCCAGTTCATGGAAATCGAAATCAGCCAGTTCTTGGACGCTGTTCCCACAGGGCGCGACAACTATTACGGCACCGTATTTCTTTACGAGGTGGGCAAAGGCGGCATGGTGCCCTGGTACGCCGTCGGAACCTTTACCGACAAGGCGTCGGAGCGGGAAAATTCGCACAAGATCGACGAAAAAGGTTGGCTGGGCGGGCGCACGACCTTGTCCTATCAGTATTCGGACGAGCCCGATAACCACTTCATGCAGATGGCGACCAACCTCGCCGACCTCAACGCGCAGCCGTTCGTACGCGGGCGCCGCGTGCACCACACGCACATGACGGATGGCATTCACGACGAAAGCGCCGAGAACGGCACCTTCGACGCGCTGAAAGGCCTGGCGGGACCGAACTACGTCAATGTGTCTTGCGATAGTTGCCATACGCGTAACGGCCGCGCGCCCGTCGCAGACATCGGCGTGCCGCTCACCAAATGGGTGTTCAAGGTAGCCGCCGCCGATGGCGGGAAAGATCCGCTCATCGGCTCCGTCCTTCAGCCGAGCGGAATCAATGGCTCGCCGGGCGAAGGAACGGTGTCGATTGGCAAGTGGGTCACGAACGCGGAGGGCCTGCGCTCACCGGAGTACGCGTTTGCCAAGCAAAAGCCAGCGCTGTTCTCGGCGCGCATCGCGCCGCAGCTGGTCGGTCTAGGTTTGCTCGAAGCCGTGCCTGAAACGACGGTGCTCGCGCTGCAGGACGTGGACGACCAGAATGGCGACGGTATCTCCGGCAAGATTCAAGTCTCCATCGAACCGGTCACCGGCATCAGGCGGCTTGGCCGTTTCGGCTGGAAGGCCGGCGCCTCCAGCCTGAGGCATCAAGTGGCCGCCGCGCTGAATACCGATATGGGCGTCATGACATCGGTGCTGCCCAACCCCGACTGCGGTGCCATGGAACAGGGCTGCGGCAACGATCAAGGCGCAGAGCTGCCCGATCAACACTTCGACGACCTCGTGAAGTACGTACATTTGCTCGGCGTGCGCGCGCGTCGCAACCTGAACGACGCCGATGCACTGCGCGGCGAAACGGTATTCAATCAACTGGGCTGCCCGAGCTGCCACGTCGCAGAGCTGAAGACGACCAAGTTCCACCCCCTTGCCGAACTGCGCGACCAGACGATTCACCCGTACACGGATTTATTGCTGCACGACATGGGTCCCGGTCTTGCCGACAACCTCGGCGAGGGACAAGCATCGGGCGCCGAGTGGCGCACCACGCCGCTCTGGGGGCTCGGTCTCTCCGCCTGCGTTGTCGGCGGCGTGTCGGGTCCCGCCCAAAAGCAGGTGTGCACGCCGCATGACAGCTACCTGCACGACGGGCGCGCCCGCACCATCGAAGAAGCCATTCTCTGGCACGACGGCGAAGGCCGAAAATCGAAAGACGCCTACGCCGCCCTGCCCGCGGCGGACAAGGCGGCGCTGCTCAAGTTCCTCGAGTCGCTGTAGGCTTTGATCGGACTACGCGGCCGTCGATCGATTGCGCGGCCGAGCAAGGATTTGCTCGCGCCGGGGCAATGGCCGCCCGCTCGTCACCAGCGTCTTCGAGGACACGGGACCTCGTCTTCGAGGTTAACCCGCGCGACAAATCGAAGTCGTAACGAGCGGACGTGCCTGCCTATGAAATGATGTGAAGAGCTGTTTTCAATTACTGCTTACGAATTCCGATAACACGTCCGTCCGAGCGACCTGACCCTGGGAAAACATGATCTTTGCTCCAAACCTGCACGCCTCCCCTCGCATTTCCGCCCACCGTGGGGTAGACATCCGTAAGTAGCCGTCCGGCGCCCGTGGTGAAAGTTTCCCCTCCTACGGACGTCATCGCAAAGGGGAACACCTCGCTTGCCGTGAGCCCCTGGTAGCCGGTACCGCTAGGAGATCCACCGAACTGCAACGTATCGGCGGTGAGCGTCCCCGAGTATCCGGTTGGCTGGCGAGGAATCGCGATAGCAAACGCGGTCACCGAGCCGAAGTCAGCCCAGATGTGATCTCTGCCGTTGGCATACCACTCCCCCCCCCCGCCGGGAAACCCGAGCCCGGTGTTGGTATAAAGCAGAATCCCCGGTCCGGTGTAGTTCGCGCGCGCGCCGCCGCCCACCATGATGTGCGTTGACGGAACCAGAGCGATCGCCGATGGCCCTTGCGCCAGCCCGGTTGAATCGACTGGGATGTACTGCGTTTGCGCTCTGAGGTTGTCGGGGGTCACGCCGTCCAACTTCAGGCCAATGCAGTATGCGCGCGCAAAGTGCACGTAAGCGAGGCCATGATCCTTGGACTGCATGACCCATTCCTGTGTGGCTCCGTCTGGAAAGCTTGCTGTCAAGAGCGGACCTCGGTCACTATTATCAAAGGTTTCGGCCCCGCCCCCCACGAGTACCCAGCCGCTTGGGACAGGGCACCTCGCCGTTACATGGTCGTTCTCGACCCAATCGTGTCGCCACATGGCCACGTGAACGGTACCGGAATCGTCCGTCCATTCGCCTTGGAGATACGGCCCCGCCAGAACTTTCGAAGCCGCGACAGTCGGTTCGGTCTCCGCCTCTTGACCATCAACCGACCCACCACAGCTTGCGCTGCCAAGAATGAGCGTCCCTATCAAAAGACGGCAGCTCAAGGACAACTGTATGTTACGCCGGTCGATTTTCATTTCGCACCCATCCTTTTTGATGATTTCGCGTTATGGGAAAGCGGCCAAAACCCCTCTCGCCGGCCACTGCCAAGACTGCAATCGCCTATGCCGGTGGGCGGAATTCAACCGCAGGTCCAATCCATTTCGTGACGTGAAGCGGGATCGCCCGTGACGTCCACGAGACACACCGCCCTCATCGACGTTCTCGCCGGTGTCGCGCCACGCGGATCTTCCGTTGCTGCTATTTACGTGGGCAAATCAATCGGCAGAGCTGGCTACGATGCCAGCGTCGATATTGGAATAGCGTTTGCGCGGCCAACCCCTGGACTCTCTTAATCTGGCTGATCGTTCATTTCAATAAAATAACCTTAACAGGGCTTGCCGCGCCCGTTATCGTCAGCACCGCACTATTGTGCACAATGATGTCACAATTGAGCGGCCGCGAGATGCTCTGCGAGGACCGCAGAGGGTTCCGATCTCTTGGCGCGCGCGGCAACGGTCTACGGCGCTTGCGGCATTCAGGGCGACCCGGTTTCATCTGGCGACATCACGGTCCCTGGGAATGAATCCACCAGCGAGCATGACGGCGGGGTCGGCAAGTGGTCAGACCAATGGACCTGGACGCCTCGGCAGACCGGGGATATGCGCGGGATCGCGATATTCCTGGCAGGAGGGCATCCTATGCACGCAGGCCCCGTTTGTTTCACGCTGTACATGCTGCTCGGATCGTTGGCAGCTTGCGGTAGCGGCGCAACCGTCACGCCCCCGGCGAGACGCGCTGCGAGCACCGGTGCCGAGCAGGCCTCCATGTCCAACGAGCCTTCGGCGTCGATGCCATCCCGCTTTTGCGCAATGTCGGACGCCGCGGTTGCGATCGTCAACGCGCCCGATCGAACGGAAGCCGATAGAGAGATCGACTTTGGTCGCCACCCCGCGGAGACGCTGACCTTTTTTCGCGTTGCGCCTGGCCAGCGCATCGTCGACCTCGCCGCCGCCGGCGGCTACACCACGGAGCTACTGGCGCGCGCGGTCGGTCCGACCGGCAAAGTGTACGGCCAAAACTCGAAGTGGCTGATCGAGAACTTCGCCGAATTGCCCTTCAGCCGGAGACTCGCCCGACCGGTGATGCAAAACGTCGTACGGATCGATCGCGAGTTCGAGGATCCGTTCCCCGCTGACGCAGAAAACCTCGACGCGGTCTTCTTCGTCATGTTCTACCACGACCTTTTCTGGATGAATGTCGACCGCGACAAGTTCAATCGGGCGGTCTTTCAAGCGCTCAAGTCAGGTGGCACCTATGCCATCATCGACCATAGCGGCCGGAGCGGAACTGGAGCAACCGAAGTGAAGTCGCTGCACCGCATCGAGGAGAAGCTCGTGCGGGCCGAAATCGAAAAGGCGGGTTTTCGCCTCCGTAGCGAGGCTTCATTTCTGAGAAACGGGAACGACTCGCGCGATTGGGCGCCCGCTCCGGGGCCCATTCCAGGGAGGCGCGGTACCACCGATCGGTTCGTCCTCGCCTACGAAAAGCCGTAGTGTTTCAGCGAACGCGCTCTCACCCAACGACGCTTGCTCATCGTGGCACCGTAGTCACGTCGCGACCCGAGGGGCCGCGACCGGCTCCAATCTCCCGCGCGATGTTATAGAATTGGTAGATGGATTGCCGCACGCCGAGGGTCGTCGCAGTTTTCACTTTTGTCGTCGTCCTCCCGCTCGCGTTCAGCGCAGCTGCAGAACCTCCTATCGCATCCAAACCGGCTGCCTCCGCGCGGCCGTCGGTGTCGGCCGGGTCTCCTCCGAGCGCCGCGCAGCAAGCGGCAGCGGTCGAGCTTGTGCGTGCGCGCGCGGCCATCGAGAGCCATCGCCTTCGGCTGGCGGGCTCGCTTCAACCCAATGCGCGCGCGAAGCTCCAGGAGCCCATCCGTCAAACGTTGCAGGCGGCCTCGAAGAAGACGGTGCCGGCGGCAGCGTTGCTCGATATCGCGAACCGCTCCGTGGGTAACGCGTTCGGCGGCCTTTCGAAAGCCGGCGTTGAAGCCATGGCTCTCGTTGCGCTGATGGAGGCGGAGAAGGACACTCGCAACGAAGTGAACGAGACCAGAACACGGCTCGAGGCCGTGAGGCAGGCGAAGGATTGCCGCAGCGCGCAGGCGTGCCTCGAGGCCCTCGCGGGTAAAGGCGGGGTATCGAAGGAGATGGCCGACAAGGCGATCGAAGACATCAAAAACCAACGCGACTCACTGAGCGAGATGGGAGAAATGGAGTCACTTCGACTGCAAATGGCGATGGATCGCCTGTCGAAGCTCATGTCGACGTTGAGTAACGTTTTGAAGAAGATCTCGGAGACCTCCGAAGCGATCACGCAGAATATCAAGTAGGGTGCGCTCGCGAATGCGTCGGCTGTGGTACGCGTGTTCGAAGGTCCCGGCCCCGGAGGCCGACGTATGAAAGCGATCGTGTACGAAAGATATGGCTCACCGGATGTTCTTGAGTGGAGGGAAGTACCCAAGCCTGCGCCCAAGGACGGTGAAATCCTCATCAAGATACATGCGACGACGGTAACGTCAGGGGATTGGAGGGCGAGAAGCCTCGAGTTGCCCGTCGGCTTCGGGTTCATGGGACGTTTGGTGTTCGGGATTTCGAAACCACGGCAACCCATTCTCGGGACAGAGCTCGCCGGGGAAGTCGAGGCCATCGGAAAAGACGTTCGCAAATTCAAAGCCGGAGACCAGGTTTTCGCATTCCCCGGTGCCAGGATGGGCGGTCATGCGCAATACAAATGCATGCCAGAAAACAGCGCAGTGGCGTTGAAGCCGGTGAATCTCACCTTCGAAGAAGCTGCCGCCATCTCTTTTGGCGGAACGACCGCGCTCGATTTTTTCAGAAAAGCCAAACTCGAGAGAGGCGAAAAAGTACTCATCAACGGCGCTTCCGGAGGGGTAGGCACGGCGGCGGTGCAGCTTGCCAAGCACTTCGGTGCCGAGGTGACCGGGGTTTGCAGTGCCACGAATGTGGAACTCGTGCGATCGCTCGGCGCGCAACATGTCATCGACTACACGACGGAGGATTTCACGAACAACGGTGCAAGGTATGACGTCATTGTCGACACCGTCGGTACAGCGCCATTCTCTCGTGTCCAAGGTTCGCTGAAGGACGGTGGACGCCTTCTACTCGTTCTGGGCGGGCTGCCCGATCTTCTGGGCGCACCTTGGGCGTCGATGACGAGTAGCAAGAAAGTCATCGCTGGGCCGGCAGCGGTGCGCCCGGACGATTTGCGTTTTCTCGCGCAGCTGGCAGAGGCGGGGGAATTCAAACCCGTGATCGATCGGCGCTACCCGTTCGAGCAGATCGTCGAGGCCCACAGGTACGTCGACACCGGGCGAAAGAAGGGGAACGTCGTCATCACGCTCGCGCAGGGCGATTGACGAGCGGAAAGCGCTCGCGGCCCGGGCACCCGTCGCGGCGATGATGGCGTCGATCCTCCTGTGGGTGACGCTGCTATGCTGCGCGCGATGGTCGCAAGAGTGCACAGGCGGGCCCCCCATCATCGACGCACGCGCCAACGATGCCGCTCGAGCCGACGTGGCCGAAACCGGTTCTTCGCCCGATACCGGGCCGGCGCCGAGGGACGCGCCGTCACCTGATGCGCCGCCGAGCGAAGGCGGAACGACTTACCCCGGTGTCGTGCTGGCGGACGGTCCATTCGCCTATTGGCGCATGGGTATCCGGAGCGGTTCGACGGTTCCCGACGAATCGGGCCATCAAAACGAGCTCGTATTGCAAGGTGGCGGCCACTCGCTCGGCGTCCCCGGTGCGATCGCCGGCGATGGCAATACCGCGATCCGCTTCGACGGCGTGAATAGCTATGCGACCGCCGTGCGACCGCGCGATTTCGACTTTCCCGGTGGTGCCCCGTTCACCATCGAATGTTGGGCACGACGCGAGCCCCTCGCCGACGGCGGCGAGGGAGCGTACTTCCAGCACTTGATGGGAAGTTCCGCGGGTGGGCCGCCCAACCGCAACGGCTTTCTGCTTTACATCTTACCCGCGGCGGGCGCGAACTCGTCCTACACCGCGTTCGACTACGACGTCCCCGATGGGGACCAAGTCGGAATGCAAGGGCCGCTAGTGGCCATCTACGCCACGGCGCTCTCGGCTATTCAAATCGAGAAGCACCATGGCGTCGGGACCCGCCGATAGCGCGAAGTTGCGGGTCGTTCAGTACGTGGCCTTGCGCCAAACCGTGAAGACGGCGTCGTTGCTGTTGCACACTTTGTAGCCGCTCTGGCCAAAGGGGGACTCTGATGCACTGCAGTGCTCATCGCATTTGTCCGATCCCCACGGATTGACGTAAGGCGCTCCGGTGGACCCGGCTCCGATGCGACCGGCGACCTGGGCAGCGTTGATGTTGCGGCCTCCGCAGTAGTAAGCCTTGGGCGGGCTCGAGAAGATGTTGCCGAAGAAGGAACCTTCCTGATTCGGATACGTCGAGCTCCGGGACCAACCGATCTGCGGCTCCTTGACGGGATCGGCGACGACCCAGATGGGGAGGCTGGTACCCGTCGTATTGACGTGTGCCATCAGACACGCGCTGATCCAGCGCTGGCATAGATCGTTGCAGGCGCCAGTTTCCCAGGCCGGCGCGACGCCGATGGAACCGGAGAATGTGTACTTCTTGCCGCTTTGATCCGTTTTCTCGATCTTCTTGCCCGCAGGGAGCGCGCACTTGACCATGTACTCAAGGGTTTTTCTCCCGCTGGTGGAGGTCATCAACCCGACGCCGTTCTGCAGGCCGTTCAACGTGCTGAGGCCGTTCAACGTGCTGAGGCCGTTCAACGTGCTGAGGCCGTTCAATGTGCTGAGTCCGTTGATCGTCGATAGGCCGTTGTCCGTGCTCAGAGCTTGCGACGACATCTCGGTTTCGACCTCATCGAGCAGTGGCGCCTCACTTTCGACTTCTCCAATTTGCGCCGTGCATCCCGCCATCGTTGCGAGACTTACCCACATGAGAACTACTTGTCGTTTGGCAATCACTGGTCGGTTTCCTTCGACGGTTTGGCCGTCACAAGAGAGCCGCGTTGGCATTGCGCCGCGCGGTTGCCCCGTCGTTTCGAGGGGCGGTTTTCGTTACCGAATCTCATTGCAAGATGATCGCCAAATAATGCTCGCGCTGGACCCCGTCAATTGAGTGAGAACTCGGGATCGGCAGCGGCATGTGCTGTGTCCGACGCAACAGGTGTTGTCCCAACGCGCAACGGTTCTGCGGCGCCGCTCGAGTTACGACCATGGGTCGAGCCATGACGGCGCGGGCCCGCGGCGGTGTAGGTGCCGCTCCCCCCTAGGCTCGACCGCACGCGCGGGCGGTGGTTGCGAGCACGCCTTCCACCGCCAACGAGACTTGCCAGGTGATCAATGTGGCGAGGGGGCACATACCTTCATCGCGACATGCGGTGCATCGCACAAAAGGTTCCGCTTGAAGACACATCGGCGGGCAAGCCGTCGCGCGCTGTGCGCAACACACGGACCGTTCGTCATACGCATGCAGGCTTTCTGCTCGCGCGCCGGCATGCGTCCGGCAGCGCGCAAGTCGGTGCTTGCGTGTGCAGGCCCGTTGACGCGGAGAGCTCCGCTGGCCTAGAGTTTTTGAGCTTTAGCGAGAGCAGCGCGATGTCGATGTCGCTGCTGGACGTCGATGCGAACACTTTTCGAGCACACGATCGGCCGATGGTTCGGCCCTGTCATCAGGAGTCGCCATGCGTAAAACCTTCGGTACGATCGTTCTTTCCGCCGCGTTCGCGGCCTTGACCGCGTGCTCGGATCCGTCGTCGCCCGCCAACGCGGGGGGCACCAACGGGACGACGAGCGCAACGGGTTCCGGCGGCAACGCCGGACAGACCGGCGGGCAAACCACGTCGGGCGGCGCGGGGCAAAGCACATCGGGCAGCGGCGGCGCGGGCGGCGGCACCGGCGGATCGGGAGGCGGCACCGGTGGATCGGGAGGCACCGGCGGATCGGGAGGTGGCACCGGTGGATCGGGAGGCGGCACTGGTGGATCGGGAGGCG